>SHYB01000020.1 GCA_009693015.1 Dehalococcoidia bacterium | reverse complement strand
CCGGGGCCATCGCTCTCCAGCTTGAAAAAATGCGTGCGTTCCCGTTCCCACCCCGCGAACAACCGCACATCCGGCGTCGTGCTCCCCAGCAGAAAACTCCCGCGATGCTCCTGCGGCAGCGGGTGTCCCAAGCGCTCCGCCGCCTCCAGGGCAAAGCCGATATGAAGGCCCAAGTTCGGCATCGCTATCCCCTTACGGGTTGCCGCTCCCCGTCAGCGTAAACGGCAGCACCAGCGACAGCACCAGGATCGCCACAATCGACAGCGCCATCACCACATACGCCATGTGCCACTTGCGCCTGGGCTGCGGGCTCATCGCCGCCCCCCCAGCGCCTCCTGCAGCCGCACATATGCCTCGCTCTCGCTCCCAAACACATACTGCACCGGCAGCACGATCACCCCGCTGCCCCCAATTGCCCGCATATGGTCCACCCCCTTCGTCAGCCTCGCTATCGGCACCACCACGCTCACCGAATACCAATCCTGGTCCCCCGTCTTGCTCACCACCCGCGCCACCGTCGGCCCCTGCATCCCTGCCACATCGGGGTTCACCGTCACCCGCTTCGCCACCGCCTCCACGCTCTCACCCTTGATGTTGGCGATAATATGATAAAAGCCCTCGGCCCGCCGCCGCGCGTCAATCAGCTCCAGCAGCTCGCGAGCCTTCTCCTGCTTTTCCGCGCTCTCCCCCAGCGTCCGCTTCTGCGCCACCAGGCACGCCGCCGAATGCAGGATCGTCCCGTCGCTCACCTCCACCAGGCTGTTCTCCCGCAGCGTCGTCCCGCTGCTCACCAGGTCCCCCACCACATCCGCCGTGCCGAACGCCGGCGCCGATTCGATCCCTCCCTTGAACACCACCAGCCGGTAGTTCTTCACCCTGCGCGAGTCGAGGAATCTGCCCACCTGCCGTGGGAACTCCGTCGCCACCCGCAGCGTCTTGCCCTGCTTCCCCATCGCCGCCGCTTGCTTCGCCACCCCCGCCATCGTCGCCGCTGCGCCCCACGCTGACGGCGCCGCCATCCCCAGCCGCGCGCGACTGTACCCCAAATCCTCGATCAACACCGTCGTGTCGCCATCCTCGCCGCGGTCCTCCTGGAAGCGGTCCATCCCCAGGATCGCCACGTCCACCGTCCCCTCATCCAGCGCCGCGCTGATGTTCACGGAACGCTGGAACCGCACCTCCACCCCGCTCAGCCCGTCCAGCGACCCCACATACTGCCGCGGGTTGCTCCGCCGCACCCGCAGGCCGCACATCGCCAGGAACGCCAGCGTGTCCCCATAAATCCGGTCGTTCGTCGGCAGCGCCAGCCGCAGCGGCCCCGCCTGGCCCATCCCCATGCGCCCCTGCCCCCTGCGAGTCATACCCGCAGCAGGCAACCGCGTCAATTTCTTGGCAGGCAACAGAGAGATTCCTTTCTGAAAACGCCGTCACTGTATTCTACAGCCTGCCTCCCTGCCCTGGGAACCCTCCACCCCTCGGCGCTGATCTGTGGCCCTGCCGGTCATTCCCGCCGCCTCCTACCCTCTCCCCCTCGATGGGGGAGAGTTGCACAGAGGGTGTTCCCTTTCCCTCACCCTCGCGCCCGCTCTGTCATTGTCGAGTCCGCGAAGACTCGCGATTCCATCGGAGCGAGCGAGTCCCCCAGCGTGGCAACCTGGCGGGCGCTGCGCCCCTTTCCCCCACCCCCCGCATTGCCCCCCTCTGCGCCTCGTGCTACCGTGGCCCCACCGCATCCTGCCATCAAGGAGCCCCCATGTCCACCATGGAAAAACGCATCGCCCGCCTCGAAGCCGCCGAAGCCATCCGTCAGCTCGCCTCCCGCTACGGCCAGGCCCTGGACGCCCGCGACATCGACACCGTGGTGACTCTCTTCGTCAACGATGGCCGCCCCGTCTTCTTCCGCGGCAACGATGGCGGCACCCCCGGCGGCAAAGCCCTCTGGGACTCCTACCAGATCAGCCAGCGCCGCTACACCTGCTCCATGCACTTCATCGGCAACCACGTCATCGAATTGGACGACGACACACACGCCCACGGCATCGTCTACTGCCTGGTGGAGCAAGAACTCCTCCCCCACTGGACCATCACCGCCATCCAATACTGGGACAAATACGAACGCGTCGACGGCCGCTGGCTCTTCGCCGAACGCCACGGCATGAGCCTCTACACCACCCCCTGGGAAAGCCCCCCCGTCGGCCCCCTCCGCAACCGCCCCCCCGGCCGCGCCCCCAGCGAAGGCTCCCTCCCCTACGCCTACCCCACCTGGCACAAGTTCTGGAGCAACCCACCCCGCGCCGCCTCCCCCAAGCCTCCCGTCTCCTGGCCCTGATTCTTGGCCCTGCCGGTCATTCGCGCCGCAGCTCTCTCCTGGGGTATGTCCAGAGAGGGGCGAAGCCCCTTTCTGGCAAGGGTACAGGTCCCGACGGGCTGTTCGCCCGGCGCGACTCGCGATTCCATCGAAGGGATGTGCCCCTGTACCCTCTCACAACCTTTGCGGGTGGGCGGGCCCTCCGGGTTGCTCCATCGCCGGAGCAATCCGGGCCAAATAGTCATGTGGGACTAACGACGCCTTCCATCAACGCGCGGCAGCTTCCTCGTTTGCCGCCATTGGAGGTCCATACCCGCGCCTGCCTTCCATCTGTCATTGCGAGCGAGTCCTCAAGCGTGGCAACCTGGCGGGGTGGTGTGCTTTCCCCTTTGCCCTTATGGAACGCCCGCGGCACAAAAACCTGCACCGCCAAACAACATGCTACACTCACCTTGGGCATGCAGGCTGGACGGCCGCCCCGATTCCATCGGGGAGGAAAGTCCGAGCTCCGCCGCGGCAAGGGTGCTGGGTAACGCCCAGGAGGGGAAACCCTACGGACAGCGCCACAGAAAGCAAACCGCTCCGGCGCCTTCGGGCGCCGGAGCAAGGGTGAAACGGTGAGGTAAGAGCTCACCAGCGGCCCAGGTAACTGGGCCGGCTAGGCAAACCCCACCCGGAGCAAGGCCAAATAGGAGGGCACAGGCGCCCGGACAGCCCTCGGGTTGGCTGCATGACTGCCGGGGTAACCCGTCAGCTAGATGGATGGCCGTCATCCCGATGCTTGCATCGGGATACAGAACTCGGCTTACAGGCCCGCTTGCCCACCCGCTGAGGCGGCTGTTTCGGCCCACGCTGAAGCAGCCGCCTCGCACCTCAATCCCCTGCCGGAGACCGCCCATCCTGAGCTTGCCGAAGGGCGCCGACGGTCTCCGACCCCGCCTACCCCTTCCCGCCGCCCTTCCCGTTCGTCCTCGCCACCAGCGCCGCGCCGCCTCCCAGCCACATCAACTGCCCCTTCACGTCCCGCGCATCCTCCACGCTCGCCTGCACCGAACCCGCCGTGTCCGCGATCCGCGCCCGGAAGATCAGCGGGTTCCCCAGCGCCGGGTTCGCCAGCCGGTAGCTGATGTCACTCGCAAGCTTTACCGTGATGCCCGACTTCGCCTCCGTCTGGAACGTCGCCTCCACGTCGGCCACCAGCGGCAGCGTGGGCGGCAGTCCCGCATCCACCTTCGGCGCATCCAGCAGCGTAATGCCCTTTTCGCTGACCTGGAACGTCAGCACCTCTAACCCGTTCACCTTATCCTTGCGCACGAATTTCGCCGCCAGCGGCGACCCCGCCTCGGTGATCCATATCTGATACGTCTTGCCCTGGTCTACGTCGAACGGAAACACGAACTGCCCCGTGCGCGCCTCGCTGCCGCCCGCCGTGTACTCCCGCGACTCCCTATCCAATGCCAGCCTAGACGTGCTGCTGTACTGCGGCAGCGGCTGTCCGCCCGTCGTCGAGTCCGCGAAGACTCTCGATTCCATCGGAGCGAGTGAGCTTCGAGCGAAGCAATCTGGCGAGGTTGGGGGCTTCCTGCCACCCCCTCTCCATCTCGGATCGAGAGGGTAGGGTGAGGCCCTCCCCTGCACCCCGCGACCCTCCTGTGGCACAATAGCCTTGCCCGCATCCGCGCAGGCCCGCCATGCCCCCCGCCATCACCAACGAAAAAATCCTCGTCACCGGCGTCACCGGGCGCTTCGCCCGGCCCATCGCCCTTGCCCTTGCCCCCCACAACCAGGTCTGGGGCCTCGCCCGCTTCACCGATCCCGCCTCCCGCCTCTCCCTCGAATCCGCCGGCGTCCGCTGCATCCCCCTCGACCTTGCCGATCCCTCCCTCGACCCCCTCCCCCGCGACTTCTCCTACGTCCTCCACGCCGGTGGCCTTGTCCCCCCCGACACCGAACGCGACCATCGCCACACCCTGGACATCAACGCCCACGCCACCGGTCGCCTCATGGCCCACTGCCGCCCCACCAAAGGATTCCTCTACTGCTCCACCGGCGGCGTCAGCCGCTACCAGGGCCACCTCGCCTTGAAAGAAGACGACCCTCTTGGCCTCCACATCCCCGGCTACCACCTCTCCAAGATCGCCGCCGAATCCGTCATCGCCTTCGCCTCCACCCAGTGGCGCATCCCCGCCGTCATCCTCCGCATCGGAACCCACTACAGCAATGGCGGCGGCGCACCCGCCGTCCGCATCCAGCGCATGCTCGATGGCAAGCCCGTCTGGGCGCACCCTGACAGGCCCAATATCTTCTCCCTCATCCATGAGGACGACGCCACCCCGCTCACCATCAAGGCGCTCACTATCGGACAAACGCCCCCGCTCATCCTCAACCTCGGCGGCGAGCCAGCCAGCGTCGAAGACTACTGCGCCTACGCCGGCGAACTGCTCGGCGTCACCCCCCAGTTCCACTACACCGCCGACGCCTACCCCGGCATCTGGCTAGACACCACCCGTATGGAGCGTCTCCTCGGCCCTGCCCACACCCCCTGGCGCGACGGCATCCGCCGCATGGTGACGGCCCGCTACTCAGACCGCCTGCGTCGGCCCTAGAGCCCACCCACGTCGCCGCATTCGCCTCGGTCCCCATCCTCAAATCGTATCCCACAGAAGGGCGTGACGAACATTCTGGGTCAGAGAACCAAAGTCCCTGCCCCCTCCCATCCATGTCGAGAAGGCCACGATGACCCCCCACTTGCACCGCCGGCCGCGCCGCCCATACAATCGCCCCAAACGCGCACCACACACCCACGCAGGGGGCAAATCATGGCGACACACGGCGTCGTCTCCGCCGACTCACACCTCGATCTCGGCTACCTCCCCAAAGACACCTTCACCTCCCGCGCGCCCGCGCAATGGCGCGCCAAGGTACCCCGCGTCGTTGAATCGGCGGACGGCGGCCAGTGGGTCGCCGGCGAACATGGCGAACACAAGCTCGGCAGATGGGGCGGCTCCCTGCGCGATAACGCCCGCGGCCGCCGCATGCGCGCCTCCGGCTTCGTCCTTGATGAACACCGCCCCTTCCGCATCAACCTGCGCCTCGCCGATCAGGAAAAGGACGGCGTCGACGCCGAAGTCATCTACGGCATCCCCTTCCTCGCCGAGCAGATCAAGGACCGTGACACCGCCGCCGTCAGCATCGCCGCCTACAACGACCTCGTCGCCGGATGGGCCAAAGCCGCGCCCTCGCGACTCTACCCCCAGGCGCTTCTCCCCGGCAACAGCGTGGAAGCCGCCGTCGCCGAAGTGCAACGCATCGCCGCCCTGGGCCTCACCGGCGCCGAATGGGACTACCTTGTCACCTACAAACCCGTGTGGCACCCCTACTGGGAGCCCCTCTGGGCCGCCGCCGCCCAGCACCGCATCGTCATCTCCATGCACGCCCCCATGTTCGCCACCACCACCGTCGGCAAGCTGCCCCACCTTGACCCTCACCCCGCGTCGGAAGCAGCCTGGCTCTCCGTTCTGCCCATGCAGATGGACGAAGCCCTCGCCTCCGTCATCTTCAGCGGCGTCCTCGAACGCTACCCCGCCCTAAAAGTTGTCATGACCGAAAGCGGCATCGGCTGGATCCCCTACCTCCTCGACCGCATGGACTACGAATGGGAAGAGCACTACGACACCATGGACTGGAAGTCCCTCATCCGCACGCGCCCCAGTGACCTCTTCCGCGCCCACATGTACGCCACGTTCCAGAAGGACAACGTCGGGCCGATCCTCGCCGAGTGCTTCTGCCCCGACAACTTCATGTTCGGGTCCGACTACCCGCATCCCGACGGCGTCTGGCCCGACTCCCACGCCGTCATCAACGCCACCCTTGGCGGCCTGAGCCCTACGCTCCGCAAGAAGATCGTCAACGACAACGCCCGCGCCCTGTACCACATGACCCCCTAGAGACCATCCGGCGACCTGCTCGGCGTCACCCCCCAGTTCCACTACACCGCCGACGCCTACCCCGGCATCTGGCTAGACACCACCCGCATGGAGCGTCTCCTCGGCCCTGCCCACACCCCCTGGCGCGACGGCATCCGCCGCATGGTGACGGCCCGTTACCCAGAGCGCCCGCGTTAGCCCATAGAGCAGTTCGCCACATTCCTGACGCGATAGCTTGGCCCGAGCGATCGATAAGGAGCTGCAAACTTCCTACTGAAGCATGATCAGAGAGGCCCTCTTGTGCACAGCCAAGCAGTGGAGTAAAGCTCCGCCGTTCCTAGGGATATTACCAGTACCTGACGGAGCAGTTACAATCATCTCCTGAGGCTTCGATAGCTGTTGCGATTCACATAATGCGCCACCTCTTCAGGGCACTCGCCGATTTCATGTTGCAGGATACCCCAGGAAGCACGTATAGCAGCTAGGAGAGACACGAGATGGTTAGTGGGGACGCAGGAACCACGAGACCCAAGAAGACTACCGACGAGAGGAAGGAAATCCTTTCCCTACATATAGGAGGCTTGGTCGCGAGAGGTCGGCGAGTTGAATCTCAGAGCGACTTTCAAGCTGTGCTCATCCACGGCCAGCAGTTAAACCATGTGCTCCATTTGCTAATCTCCGTTTTTACCTGTGGCTTGTGGTTGATAATCTGGGGAGCCCTTGCAATTTTCGGTGGCGAGAAGAGGGAGATTGTGAAGGTCGACGAATGGGGTAATACAAGTGTGGCTAAGGTGTAGGCTCACGCGGTAGATGCCAACATCTCTTAGGATACCCCTGTTGGATTTGACTGCCACCCACTACTGGATGTCTGCCCTTGCGTTGGGCCTCGGAGCAGCGTCGTATGCGCTGATCTATCCAGCGGATCCAACGACCAGTGGGACCTTACTGAAGTGCCCATTTCACGCGATAACAGGCTATTACTGCCCAGGCTGCGGCACACTTCGAGCTCTCCACGATCTCTCCCACGGTCATCTGCTTGCTGCGCTGCGCCATAACGTCCTAATAGCCTGCGCCGTTCCGTATCTGGGATACGCTGTTATCTCAGGGGCCGCATTCAACCAGCGGCGCGGTTTGCTTCCATGGCCTGAATTGCCGTCAAGATTAACCTGGATTCTTCTTGGGTTTGCAATTTTTTTTGGTTTCGCCCGGAATATTTCCTCCTGGCCGTTTAACATGCTGGCCCCGTGATATCTAAGAAGTAACGGTAATGAAGCGGGACCAAAGGGGGATGGTTCTTCAACCTCCGAGCGAAGACGTTTCCCCGCTTGCGGCATAAGCTATAGAGGGGGCGGGAATACCCAAACACTCTGCCCCTCCTACCCCCTAGACCCCTTCCCCACCGTCGCGTACGTCGCCCCCGCGATCCGCCACGGCAGCGTCAGCACCCTCTCCTTCCCTCCCTTGGCGAACTCCGCCTCCGCCAGCACGCCAATCGCCCGCACCTGCTCGTCCCGCAGCAAGAACTCGTAGTCCGTCACGCGGAACGTCTCCCCCCCGTACTTGGCGATCACGTCAATCACCTCTTGCGACGTCATAGTGGCGAACGCCCGCTCCCACAAATGCTTCGCCGCCACCGCATGCACCCGCGTGCCGATCGCCAGCTCCCCCTGCTTCACGAACAGCGGGTTCGCGATGCAGTCCTCCAGCCCCAGCTCCCGCATCATCCGCTCGAACTCCTCTTGCGATATCTTCCCCGGCGTGAAAAACACCGGGTAATCCTTCGTCTTATACCCCGTGGCCCGCGGCATCGTCGCATGCTCCAGCGGGTGGCCCACCCACTCGTCCGGCGCATACTGCCCCGCCCACACCATCCCTCGCATGAACAGCACGCTCCCCAGCATGCTCACCGCCACCCGCTCCCCCTCACCCGTGCGCTGCCTGTGATGCAGCGCCGCCAGCACCCCCTGCACCCCGTGCATCGCCGCAGCCGCCTGCGCGATGTCCGCCCCCACCCGCACCGGCGCCTCGCCAATCGCCCCCAGCCCGTCGAAAACATTCGTCATCGCCTGCACCGCAAGCTCGCTCCCCGGCGCATCGCGCAGCGGCCCCGCCTCCCCAAACGGCGAGATCGCCAGATACACCAGCTTGGGATTCTTGCGCCGCAGCGACTCATCGCCCAGCCCCAGCGCCTCCGCCTTCCCCGGCCCCCAGTCCTCCAGCAGCACATCCGCCTCTTCCGCCAGCGTGGCGAAAGCCGGCGCCCCATCCTTGCTGCCCACATCCAGCCGCCGCACCTCTTTCAAGCGGTTCATATACGCATACGCCGCGCCCACCCCCCCCACAAACGGCGGCCCGTAGCCCCTGGCGTAATCCCCTTCCGGCGGCTCGATCTTGATCACCCGCGCGCCCAATTCCGCCAGCATATGTCCCGCCAGCGGCCCGCACAGCCCCTGCGTCGCATCCACCACCGTCATCCCCTCCAGCGTCCCGCCGATCTTCTCCTTCCCCAGCGGCAGCGCTTCCCGTTTCTTCGGCGCCGCGCCGCAATACTCCGCCAGCACCTCCTGGGTATGCTTGCCGGTAAACGGCGGCGCCTCCCACCGCAACTGGGCCTTCTTGAAACGATACGGCGGGCTGGCAACCCTCATCGTCCCCGCGTGCGCCACCGGCATATCCAGCAGAAACTTGTTCGCCTCCATCTGCGGGTGGTTGTAAATCTGCTCCACGTCCCACGGCCGCATGCACGGCACGCCCGCCTTCCCCAGCTGCACCTCCCACCACCGTCGCGGCTTCGATGCGAAGATCGCCCCGAGCTGCGGCGCAAGCTCCTCACGACCCTCCACCCGCCCCGCGTTCGTCGCATACCGCGCGTCCTTGCCGATCTCCTCCGACCCGATCGCCCCACACAGCGCCCGCCACTGCGCGTCCGTCGCCGCCGTCACGCACAGGTACCCCTTGTCCAGGCAAAGAAACGCCTCGTCCGGCACGATAACCGGCGACGCGCTCCCCCACCGCTGCGGCGCCTGCCCTGCCCCCAAATACTCCGCCATCCGCGATGTTTGCATCAGCATGGACGCGCCCAGCATCGTCGTCTCCACATACTGGCTTTTGCCCGTCCGCGCCCGCCGCAGGATCGCCTCCAGCAGCGCCATCGCCACCGCCTGGCTAGCGTTCAGGTCAATGTAGCCGTACGCCCGCAGATACTCACCCGGCCCGCCCCGCGACCCATTCAGGCTGGTGAACGCAGAAAACGCCTGCACCGGCCCGTCGCCGCCTGCCATCTGCCCCAGCGGCCCCGTCAGCCCCCACGCTGACGCATCCACATACACAATCGTCGGGTTCATCTCCTGCACCGTGCCGTACCCGAAGCCCAGCCGCGCCGCCACCCCGGGGCGCATATTCTGGATGCACACGTCTGATTGCCGCAGGATCTGGTACGCCTTCCCCCGGTCCCCCTCCTGCTTCAAATCCAGCACAATGCTGCGCTTCCCCAGGTTCCCGTGGCCGTACAGCACGCTGAACTTCCGCTGATACGGCGGTATCTTCTGCTGCAAATCGCCCGTGGGTATCTCCACCTTGACCACCGTCGCCCCCATCGCTCCCAGCAGCATCGTCGCCCACGGCCCCACCGCCGCATGCGTCAAGTCGAAGATCGTGATCCCATCCAGTAATCCGCGCATCGCTTATCCCCTTTTCCCCGCTGCCGTCCGCGTTGACGGCATTCTACCAAACCCTGGCACAGGACTCCTCCGCAGACCTGCACTACGCACGCTGTAGCGCTCCCTATCCTGGGGTAAGTCCAGAGAGGGGCTTTCGCCCCTCTCTGGCAGAGGGTACGGGGGATGTGCCCCCGTCCCCTCTTTCAACGTAGGCGGGAGGGTGGGTGGGAACTCCAAGGTTTGCTGCTGTTGAGCGGCAGCACCCCCTCTTTGGGGATGCGTCCAGTCAGCGCCCTGCTCCCGCCGTGGCGCATCCCCACAAAAAAGCAGCGCGGCGGGAGCAATCCCCCGCCGCGCTGCAGCACGCCATCCGCTCGCGCCTACCCGCGATTCTTCATAACCACCACCTCGATAATCTTCAGCGCCAGCTCGTCGCTAATCCCCAGCGCCTTCTGGAAATCCTCCAGGAACTTCTTCTCCTTATCGTCCACCTCGCCGTCCGCCAGCACCAGGTCCGCCGATAGCACAAACGCCGTCTCCCGCAGCTCCGCCGACAGCGCCTGTTTCGCCGCCTCGATCACCGCTGCCGCGCCCCGCTTCTGCACGTTCTTCGCCCCGTCGTTCAAGAGGCGCACCATCTCTTCCATCCGCTGCCCGCGGAACAGCCGCTTCTCCGCCAGGCTCACGATGATCCGCCGCACCTCCGCGTCATCGATCACCCCGTCCGCCGCCACCGCCAGCACGCACACCGCGGAAAAAGCCTCCCGCTCGTTCAGCTTCAGCGGGCCCTCATCCTTCTTCCCAAACGCCTTATCAAATAATCCCATGATTCCTCCTCGCCCAGACTGCCTGGGTTGTGATTTCAGGCACTAGTATACCGGCCGCAGCCCCCGCAGTCCTCATCATCTCCCCCACGCCTCTGTCACTATCCCGTTCCCCTGAGGCCGATTCTATCGGGGCGCGGCAACCTGGCGAGGCGTGGTCTTCCTCCTACCCCCTCTCCATCGCAGATGGAGAGGGCCCGGGTGAGGCCCTCCCCCGCCTGCGTGCCGCCACCCTTGCCTCCCCCCCGCGCGCCGCCGTATGCTATCCCCGCGCACACGTTACACCTATGCACCACTATGCACCACCCGCCTGGAGGGCCACCGGCCGATGACCCGGCGACGGTACGCACGCCTATTTCTTTTTGCTTCAGTTAGCACCTCTCCTCTCTGTGCACCTTCGTTTCCTTCCCCCACGCCGCAATCCTCATTGATCATAGAAAGGGTAGCCCATGTCTGACCCCGTGCTCGACCGTCTCTGCATAGACGCCATCCGCTTCCTCTCCGTGGACGCCGTGGAAAAGGCCAAGTCCGGCCACCCCGGCGCTCCCATGGGCGCCGCTCCTATGGCCTACGTCCTCTGGGACCGCTTCCTCCGCCACAACCCCGCCGAGACTGCCTGGCCTGACCGCGACCGCTTCGTCCTCTCCGCGGGCCACGCCTCCATGCTCCTCTACTCCCTCCTCCACCTCACCGGCTACCAGCTCTCTCTCGATGAAATCAAACGCTTCCGCCAGATCGGCAGCCGCACCCCCGGGCACCCCGAATACGGCGAAATCCCCGGCGTGGAAGTCACCACCGGCCCGCTGGGCCAGGGCTTCGCCAACGGCGTCGGCATGGCCATCGCTGAACGCATGCTCGCCCAGCGCTTCAACCGCCCCGGCCATACAATCGTGGATCACCGCACCTTCGCCATCGTCTCTGACGGCGACCTCATGGAGGGCGTCGCCGCCGAGGCCGCTTCCCTCGCCGGCCACCTCAAGCTCGGCAAGCTCATCTACCTCTACGACGATAACAAGGTGTCTATCGAAGGCGGCACCACCCTCGCCTTCACGGAAGACGTCGCCGCACGCTTCCGCTCCTATGGATGGCGCGTCCTCGGCCCGCTCGATGGCATGGACACCGCCCAGGTGGACGCCGCCCTGCGGGAAGCGACCTCTTCGGAAGATCGCCCCACCCTCATCGTCTGCCGCACCACCATCGGCTACGGCGCGCCCACCAAGGCCGGCCTCAACGTCGCCCACGGCGAGCCCCTCGGCGCAGAGGAAGCCAAAGGCGCGAAAAAGGCCCTCGGCTGGGAGCACCCTGAGTTCACCGTGCCGCCCCAGGCCGCCGCCCACATGCGCCTCGCTCTCCAACGCGGCGCCGCCGCCATGCAGGACTGGAATCAGCGCTTCCACGCCTACCGCGCCGCCTTCCCCGCCGAAGCCGCCCAGTTGCGCCAAGCTGTCCACGGCGAGCTTCCCCCCGGCTGGGACGTCGGCCTCGATAGCCTCTTCCCCCCTGACAAACCTCTCGCCACTCGTGAAGCCGGCAGCCAGGCCCTCAACCGCATTGCCGCCAAGGTCCCTGCCCTCGCCGGCGGCTCCGCCGACCTCGCCCCCTCCACCAAGACCCTCATCAAGGACGGCGGCGATATCAGCGCTGGCGCCTTCGGGGGCAGAAACTTCCACTTCGGCGTCCGCGAGCACGCAATGGGTTCCATCTGCAACGGCCTCGCCCGCCACGGCGGCGTCATCCCCTACGCCGCAACCTTCCTCATCTTCTCTGACTACATGCGCCCCCCCATGCGCCTCGCCGCCATGATGCGCCAGCGCGTCATCTACGTCTTCACCCATGACTCCATCGGCGTCGGCGAAGACGGCCCCACCCACCAGCCCGTGGAGCAGCTCATGGGCCTGCGCTCCGTCCCCAACATGGTCGTCATCCGCCCTGCCGACGCCACGGAGACCGTCGAGGCCTGGAAGCTCGCCGTCGCCCGCCGCGATGGCCCTACCGCCCTCGTCCTCTCCCGCCAGAACCTCCCCGTCCTCGACCGCTCCATCTACCCGACTGCCTCCAGCGTGAAGCATGGCGCCTACATCCTCTGGGAAGCGTCGCCCGATCCTGATCTCATCATCATCGCCACCGGCTCGGAAGTCTCCATCGCCCTCGATGCGGCAAAGCAGCTCCAAGCCCAGGGCGTCGCCGCCCGCGTCGTCTCCATGCCCTCTTGGGAGCTGTTCGATGCCCAGCCCGCCGACTACCGCGAGCGCGTCCTCCCATCCCGCATCCGCGCCCGCGTCTCCATTGAGGCTGGCGCCAAAGTAGGCTGGGAGCGCTATATCGGCCTCGACGGCGGCGCCATCGGCCTCTCCACTTTCGGCACCTCCGCTCCCGCCAAAGACGTCTACGAACACCTCGGCATCACCGCATCCCACCTCGTCCAGCAGGCCCAGGCCGTCCTCCACCGCCTGCAACGCGCCAAGGTCAGCTAGCGCCGGGAAGACGCCCGTACCAGGAGAAAACCCATGCCGGCATTGAACCCCGTCCAGCAGGCCTACAGCCTGGGCCAGTCCATCTGGTACGACAACGTCCGCCGCGGCCTCATTGCCTCCGGCGATCTGGCGAACCTCATCGCCCTCGGCGTCACCGGCCTCACCTCCAACCCCTCGATCTTCGAAAAGGCCATCGCCGGCAGCAGCGACTACGATTCTGCCCTCGCCGCCCTCGCCCGCCGTGGCCTCGACCCCATCGCCTGCTACGAATCCCTCGCCATCGCCGATATCCAGGCTGTCTGCGACCTTCTCCGCCCCGCCTACAGTGCCACGGGCGGCGTTGACGGGTACGCCTCGCTGGAGGCCAGCCCCCGCCTCGCCCACGACACCCTCGGCACCATCGCCGAAGTCCGCCGCCTCCGTGCCGCCGTCAACCGCCCCAACGCCATGTTCAAGGTGCCCGCCACCCCCGCAGGCATCCCCGCCGTGCGCCAGCTCATCGCTGAAGGCGTCAGCATCAACGTCACCCTTATCTTCTCCCTGGACGTCTACCGTCACGTCCTCCGCGCCTACATAGAAGGTCTGGAATCCTTCCACACTGCGGGAGGCCGCCTCGCCTCCGTCGCCTCCGTCGCCTCCTTCTTCGTCAGCCGCGTGGACACCATGCTCGACCCCATCCTGGAGCGACGCATCGCCCAGGGCGAACCCGCCCTTCAGCCCCTCTTGGGCCAGGCCGCCATCGCCAACGCCAAGCTCGCCTACCAGGACTTCCTCTGCGTCACCTCCATGCCCCGCTGGCAGCACCTCCGCGTCCACGGCGCCCGCGTCCAGCGCCCCCTCTGGGGCAGCACCTCCACCAAAAACCCCGCCTATCGCGATGTGCTCTACGTGGAATCCCTCATCGGCCCCCACACCGTCAACACCATCCCCCCTCCCACCCTCACCGCCTTCCTCGATCACGGCCGCGCCGCCCCCACCATCGCCCGCGATACCGACCGTTCCCGCGACGTCCTCTCCGCCCTCGCCCGCGCTGGGATCAGCATGTCCCAGATCACGGACACCCTGCTCGCTGATGGCGTCAAAGCATTCTCCGACTCCTTCGAATCACTCCTCGCCAACATCGCCCGCAAGCGTGAAAAGCTCCTCGCCACCGCCTGAGGAGGCTTTCCATCGCCACCCTGCTTGACGGCGTCAAAGCCTTCTTCTACTCCTTCCAATCGCTCCTCGCCAACATCGCCCGCAAGCGTGAGAGACTCCTGCCGGCAGGTTCAGCATCCCCTCTCCCTTGAGGGGAGAGGGTTAACCCATGTCGCTGGCCCAACGTTCCAGATCACCCCTCACCACCGCCCAAGGAGGCCTCCCATAACGACCCAGCTTGAAGGCCTCGGCGACCTCCGCCCCCGCGCGGAAACCGCCCTGCGCCGCCTTGCCCGGGACCGTGTCATCGAACGCATCTGGCGCCGCGACCACACCGTCTGGCATCCCCAGCCCACCGAAATCGCCGATCGCCTCGCCTGGCTTGACGCCCCCGCCGCTGCCGCCGCGCACCTCCCCGCGCTCTCCTCCTTCGCCGCCGCCCTCCGCGCCACCGCCGTCAACGATGTCGTCCTCCTCGGCATGGGCGGCAGCAGCCTCGGCCCCGAGGTCCTCCGCCAGGTCTTCCCCAGCGCCCCCGGCTTCCCCCGCCTCACCGTCCTTGATTCCACCGTCCCCGCGTGGGTGCGCCGCGTCTCCCGCGCCGTGGATCCCGCCTCCACCCTCTTCCTTCTCTCCTCCAAGTCCGGCGGCACTATCGAAGTCCTCTCCCTCTACCGTCACTTCCGCGGCCTCGTGGAAACCGCCGCCGGTCCCCAGGCCGCAGGCAGCCATTTCGCCGCCGTCACTGACCCCGGCACATCCCTCGCCGCTCTCGCCCAACGGGAAAACTTCCGCCGCATCTGGGTCAACGAACCCAACATCGGCGGGCGCTACTCCGTCCTCTCCCTCTTCGGCCTCGTCCCTGCCTCGATCATCGGCATGGACCTGCCCCCCTTTCTCGCCGCCGCCGTCAGCATGGCCCGCGCCTGCGGCCCCGATACGCCTCAGCACGAAAACCCCGGCGCCACCCTCGGTGCTGCCCTGGCCTCCCTCGCCCTCGCCGGCCGCGATAAGCTGACCCTCGTCACATCCCCCGCGCTCGCCGGCTTCGGCCTGTGGGTGGAGCAGCTCATCGCCGAAAGCACTGGCAAGGTCGCCAGCGCCGGCCCCGCACAATCTGCTGCCGCAGGCGGAAAGGGCATCATCCCCATCGCCGGCGAGCCGCTGCTCCCGCCCTCCACCTACGGCAGCGACCGCCTCTTCGTCTCCCTCCGCCTCGCTGGCGACTCCAACGATGCGCTGGACGCCCACGTAGACCGCCTCGCCGCCGCAGGCCATCCCGTCCTGCGCCTCTCCCTCGCTGACCGTCACGCCCTGGGTGGCGAGTTCTTCCGCTGGGAGTTCGCCACCGCCGTCGCCGGTGCCGTCCTCGGAATCAACCCCTTCGACCAACCCAACGTCCAGCAAGCCAAGGACCTCACGGGAAAACTCCTCGACCATTTCCAGGAGGAAGGTTCTCTCCCTCCAACAGATATCTCCGGCAGCGTAGACTCCCTCCTCGCCCAGGCCCGCCCCGGCGATTACCTTGCCATCCTCGCCTTCGTCCAACCTTCGCCCGCACTCGAACACGCCGTAGACCGCATCCGCCGCCGCGTCATGGAGCGCCCTCGCATCGCCACCACATTCGGCTACGGCCCCCGCTACCTCCACTCCACCGGCCAATTGCACAAGGGTGGCCCTCCCTCCGGCCTCTTCCTCCACATCGCCCCCGAGCCGGACCACCCTCTGCCAATTCCTGGCGCTCCCTATGATTTCGGCATCCTCGCCCAAGCCCAAGCCCTCGGCGACCTCCACGCCCTCCACGCCGCCGGCCGCCGCATCGCCCGCATCTCCCTCGCGGAGGCCCTCCGTGCCTAGCCCAGCCTCCCCCTCCCCATGTTTGATAGTCATCGCCCCCCCGTACCTGCGCCCACCCTGTCATAGTGAGGGTACAACCAAACCACAAAAGCCCCTGTTGCGCGGCAGCCTCCTCTCCTGGGGTATGTCCAGAGAGGGGCGAAGCCCTTCTTTGGCAAGGGTTACAGAGGATGCACCCCTGGTTTTGGCTTTTTCCTACCCCCTTCCAGGAAAGGAAGGGGGACAGGGGAATGGCTCCCATGTGTCATTGCGAGACATGATCTCCGGATCGCGGGCCCACCCTGCACAGCGCCTGCGTCCCCTCCTCGCCCTCAAGCAACCCCTCCCATAGCTGAAAGGAACAAAACATGGAGCTAGGACTCATCGGACTCGGCCGCATGGGCGGCAACATGGCCCAGCGCCTCCTCCGAGGCGGACACCGCATCGTCGCCTATGATGCCAGCCCCCAGGCCCTCGCCGCCACCGCCGCGCACGGTGCCTCCTCCGCCTCCTCCCTCGCTGACCTCGTGAAAAAACTCGCCCCGCCGCGCGCCGTCTGGCTCATGCTCCCCGCCGGCGCCATCACCGAGCAGGCCATCGCCGATCTCTCCCCCCTCCTCTCCAAGGACGACGTCATTCTCGATGGCGGCAACGCCAACTACAAGGACAGCGCCCGCCACGCCGCCGAACTTTCGCCTAAGGGCATCCACTTCCTCGATTGCGGCACCTCCGGCGGCATCTGGGGCCTCACGGAAGGCTACTGCCTCATGGTCGGCGGCGACCCTATCGCCGTAAAGCGCCTCGAACCTATCTTTCACACCCTCGCCCCCGCGCCCGACCGCGGCTACGCCCACGTCGGCCCCGCCGGCGCAGGCCACTACGTCAAAATGGTGCACAACGGCATCGAATACGGCCTCATGCAGGCCTATGCAGAAGGCTTCGCCCTGCTCGAAGCCAAGGAAGCCTTCGCGCTCGACCTTCCCCGCATCGCCGAGCTATGGCGCCACGGCAGCGTCGTCCGCTCCTGGCTCCTCGATCTCAATGCCGCCGCCCTCAAAGACAACCCCGCGCTGGAAGGCATCGCCCCCTACGTGGACGACTCCGGCGAAGGCCGCTGGACCGTCCAGGAAGCCGTCGACCTCGCCATCCCCGCGCCCGTCATCACCCTCGCCCTCCAGGAGCGCTTCCGCTCCCGCCAGGCCAACTCCTTCGCCGACCGCCTCCTCGCCGCCATGCGCAACCAATTCGGCGGCCACGCCATAAAAAGGACATCCTCATGAGCGCCACCAGCTTCGTCATCTTCGGCGCCACCGGCGACCTCGCCCAGCGCAAGCTCCTCCCCGCCCTCTACCACCTGCGGGGAAAAGGCCGCCTCCCTCCCAACATGCGCATCGTCGGCTTCTCCCGCACCCCCCACACCGACGCCTCCTACCGCGACGCCATGTTCGATGCCGTCCGCGCCACCGCCGGCCTCCAGGTCACCCGCGCCCAGTGGGCCGCCTTCGCCCGCAACCTCTACTACGTCCCCGGCGACCTTGACTCCTTCGACCGCATGCTCGACCTCAAGGCCCGCCTGGAGCTTCTCGAAGGCAAGCGCCGTCCCGCCGACCGCCTCTTCTACCTCTCCATCGCCCCCGGCCTCTATGAAACCGCCATCGCCAGCCTCGGCGCCACCGGCCTCGCCGTGGAAGACACCGGCTGGCGGCGCATCGTCGTGGAAAAACCCTTCGGGCGCGATCTCGAAACCGCCCTTCGCCTCAACCAGGTCGTCTCCACCGTCTTCCATGAGAAGCAAGTCTTCCGCATTGACCACTACCTCGGCAAAGAGACGGTGCAAAACCTCCTCGTCTTCCGCTTCGCCAACGCCATCTTCGAGCCGCTCTGGAACCGCAACTACGTCAACAACGTCCAGATCACCGTCGCCGAAACCGTCACCGCCGGCGACCGCGGCGCTTTCTACGACCAGACCGGCGTCGTGCGTGATATGGTGCAGAACCACCTCCTGCAAATCCTCGCCCTCGTCGCCATGGAGCCCCCCAGCACCGCCGATGCCGAATCGCTGCGCAACAAAAAGATCGACGTCCTCCGCGCCATCCGGCACTGGAAGCCAGGGCAAGCCCGCCAGCACGCCGTCCTCGGCCAATATAACGGCTACCGCCGTGAAAAGGGCGTGGCCCCCGACTCCGCCACCCCCACCAGCGTCGCCCTGCGGCTCTACATAGACACCTGGCGCTGGCACGGCGTCCCCTTCTACCTCCGCACCGGCAAAGCCCTGGCCCAGAAGCTCTCAGAGGTCGTCGTCCAGTTCACCTGCCCGCCGCACCGCATGTTCTCCCCCGAGTCTGACGAATGCCTCGGCTCCAACGTCCTCTCCCTCTGCCTCCAGCCCAATGAAGGCGCCCACCTCCGCTTTGAGACCAAGGTGCCCGACCAGGGCATGACCACCCAGCCCGTGGACATGGAGTTCCACTACCAGTCCGCCTTCAAAGACCGCGCCATCCCTGAAGCCTACGAACGCCTCCTCCAGGATGCCCTCGCCGGCGATGCCTCCCTCTTCATCCGCAGCGACCAGATCGAAGAATCCTGGCGCATCGTCGAGCCTTTACTCGCCCCGCCCGGCGGCCCCCACGGCATCCCCGTGCGCCCCTACGACCAGCGCTCCTGGGGCCCCGACGCCGCCGAATCCCTCCTCGAACAAGACCAGCGCTCCTGGCTCCTCACCTGCGGCAAACAAGGCTAGCCCAACTCCCCTCCCCGTGTAAGGGGGATGCAAGGTGCATCCCCTCTCCCTCTCTTCCATGCCGTCGTCTGCCGCCATCCCCATACCCCCAACCCCCACGTCCGTACCACCGTCATTGTCCCGTCCACGGGAGGCCGTTTCCATCGGCCCGAGGGCGTCCTCGCCCGTGGCAACCTGGTAGGGTGGCGTGGTCCGCCTCCTACCCTCTCCCCCTCGACCGGGGAGAGTTGGAGAGAGGGTGATCCCCCTGTCCTCCTCCCACGCTCCGCCCTCCCTTCCCCCACCCGCCGCGGGCGGGCTATGAATCCTTCATCCTCGCCCTGACATCCAACCCTTGACACGGATTGTTCCCCCTGTCCTAGACTGAAACCCACTCATCCCCGTGCCCTACTGGCGTCCTCCACACCACCTGAGATCAAGAATGGAGCCTTTCTGATGACCCTCGATCTGTCCACCAAGAGGCCTTGCCCGCAACTCCGCCCTCCACCCCTGGCGCACCGTCCTCATCTGGCTTGTGACCCTCGTTGTCGCAGTGTTTCTCACCAGCCAATTCCTCGCCGGCGTCCTCACCACGGAGTTCAGCGTCTCCAACAACCCCGAATCCCAGCGCGGCGACCAGCTCCTGGAAGACCGCATCACTGGCCCGCGCCCTCTCAATGAAGTCGTCATCGTCCGCTCCTCTACCCTCACCGTCGACAGCCCCGCATTCCGCTCGAAAGTGGAAGCCGTCAACGCCGTCGCCTTCGCCTCGGTCAATGAGGATGGCGACAAAGTCGTAGCCAGTGGCATCACCTACTACGGCGTCAAGGACGAATCCCTCGTCTCCAAAAACCGTCGCGCCACCATCCTCCCCTATGTCCTCACCGGCGATCTCGACGTCGCCAACGAAAATGTCGTCTTCATGCACGACGCCGCTCGCGGGTTCCTGCCAAAGGGCAAGCTCATGCATGGCGCTGTCTTCAGCCTATTCCTCCTCTTCACGTTCGGCTCGCCTGTCATTGACCCTAACAATGACGACTTTGTTCAGTTTAGACATGCCGGAGTAAGCGTCGTTCTCTTCGGGCTGCTGTTCCTTCTGTTTGGCCTGCTCATGGGCTTCACTGCCCCTCTGTTTAACCATCTCGTTCCGCGTATACAACAAGAAGACCGGCGCCGCTGGCTGCTGCTCGTCCTGCCGTCGTCACTTCTATCACTGGTGTTGCTTGCGGTAGCAATCGGATTTGGAGGCCCCCTTGGCCTCCTCATATTGGGCCTCGTTCTGCTGTTGGCATTCGCCCTCATACTATTTGGCGCGGCGCGCATAAGGCCGCTCGTCATCAGAATCGCGGGGATCGTCCGCATGCCGGCGATCCCCGCGAAAAGAAAAACTGCGGCACTGCTCATAGCGCTCGTGATTCCCCCCATTGCCGGAGGTGCCCTGCTCCTGTCAAGAGTCATCGAGATTCTCTATCCCTAAGCGCGCAATCAACGCTCTCGACGCGAGGCGCCACCCTTTCGCAGAAGCACGAGTAGCAGCCAATCCCCCTCTCGCGCTGGATGGCGGTATAGAAACCGCTCACCGTTCGACAAGATCAGGGTGAGCGGTTTCTATACCCCAAAAAAGCCCTTGGTCTCCCCCTACCCCCCGCCCAGCAACTCCCCCGCCGCCACCACCGCCCCCGCCAGCCCCGCATCATCCCCCAGCGCCGAAGCCCGCAGCGCGCACCCATCCATAAACCCCGGCATCGCCAGCCGCCGCACCTCCTCCTCCACCGGCCCCGCCAGCATCCCCCAGTTCTGCGATACCCCGCCGCCCATCAGCACCAGCGACGGATTGAACACATGCACCAGGCTCACAATCCCTCGCGCCATATCACGCGCCACCTCGCCGATCAGCTCCCGCGCGAACGCATCCCCCTCCTTCGCCGCCGCGAACACCTCCTCCGCCCGCAGCCGCGCCACGCTCCCCAGCGTCGTGCGCCGCCCCAGCCGCACCCCCTCCGCCGCCCGCCGCGCAATCGCCGTGCCCGATACCAGGCTTTCCAGGCATCCCCGGTGCCCGCACGGCCCCGCCGGCCCGTCCGGCGCGATCATGATATGCCCCGCCTCCGCCCCCAGCCCCCGCGCGCCCGTTATCAAGCGACCCCTGCTAATCACCCCGCCCCCCACCCCCGTACTGATCGTCAGATACACCAGGTCGTCCACGCCCTGTCCCGCGCCGAAACGATGCTCCCCCAGCGCCGCCAGGTTCGCATCGTTCCCCATCGCCACCGGCAACTTGAAGCGCTTCTCCAGCATCTCCTTGAACCGCACCACTCCCCAGCCTGCCAGGTTCGGCGGGTGATGCAGCACCCCCTTGCTGTCCAGCGGCGACGCGATCCCTGCCCCCACCGCCGCCGGCGCCCCCAGCCCCGCCTCCCGCCGCATCCCCTCCGCCGCCTCCCCGATCCGCTCCGCCACCCGCTCCGGCCTTTCCTCCGCCCGCGTCGGCTCAACCCGCCGCGCCAGCACCCGCGCCTGCGCGTCCATCAGCGCCACCCGCAGCCTCGTCCCCCCCAAATCCACCGCCACAATCGGATGCCGATTATTGTGCATACAACTACCCTGCTTTGCTCGGACACGTCGTGGAATGGACCACACCTGCCACAGTCGTTACGAGCGCGGCAACCCGGCGGGGTGATGTCAGCCCCCTTCCCTCGTCCGCGGGGGAAGGCCGGGATAGGGGTCCTCCCCTCCCAGTACCATGCACCATTCGCGGTAGTCCTGAGCCTATCGCACCACCGGCGGTTAGACCCTCCATGGCCTACTCCTCCAAACGAGCAATCCACCGCCGCAGCACTGACGTATCTCCCAGCACCTGCAACGCCGCGCTATACGGGTCCGTCTCCCCCCGCTGAATGCGCTCCACCATCGCCTGCAACTCCCCGTCGCTGGCGATCAACTCATGCAACGACCGGCTCATCCGCTGCTCCACCGTCTTCAGAAACTGCGACGTCCGCCGCTTGCTCCGCCGCCGCTCCAACTCCCCCGACTCCTCCATCGCCCCGCGATGCGCCGCCACCGCCGCCGCCACCTCCGCCACCCCCGCCCCCGTCCGCGCCTGCGCCAGCACCACCGGCGCCATCCAATTCCCCTCCCGAGGGTGTCCCAGCCGCAGGCTCCCCTCGATCTCCTTCGCCAGCCGCTCCGCCCCCTCGCGGTCCGCCTTATTCACCACAAACACATCGGCGATCTCCATCAGCCCCGCCTTCATCGTCTGAATCATGTCCCCTGCCTCCGGCACCAGCACCACCACCACCGTATCCGCCACCTCCATCACATCCAGCTCCGTCTGCCCCACCCCCACCGTCTCCAGCAGCACATACTCCTTCCCCGAAGCCTCCAGCAGCGTCGCCACCCGCTGCGTCACATCCGGCAACCCCCCATGTCCTCCGCGCGTCCCCATGCTGCGGATAAACACCCCCGGGTCGGCGTAATGCTGCTCCATCCGTATGCGATCCCCCAACAGCGCCCCGCCGGTGAACGGGCTGCTCGGGTCCACCGCCACGATCCCCACCCTCGGCGCCCCCTCCTTCCCCCCCTGCCGCAGACGCGCCGTCATCGCATCCACCAGCGTACTCTTCCCGCTCCCCGGTGGCCCCGTAAACCCGATGCGATACCCCTTCCCCCCATACGGCGCGCACAACCGCAGCGCCTCCGCCGCCTCCGGCCCTTCACGCTCCACCAGCGTAATCAGCCGCGCCAGCGCCAGCGTCTCCCCGCGCAGCATCCCTTCCACCAGCGATGCAACAGATGCCAACGCCACGCTCCCTGCCAACGATTCTACCCAGCATAGGTGCGCCCTCTTCAGAGTGTCAAGGAAGGTCGTAGCACGGGCCAATGCCGTCATTGCGAGCGAGTCTCCGAGCGCGGCAACCTGGCGGGGCGGTTGTCCTGTCATGCTATGCAGCGCAGTCTTGTCATGCAAGAGGAGCCAAGCGACGAAGAATCTTCCCTTCTTTTCTTTCTCCGTCAGCGGGGATGGCCCAATCCTCGTGCACGCAATTGCGCCAGTAGCGGTACAATCAGGGTGCCCCCAACCACACCTCACCTCAAGGAGCCACGCCATGGCAATAGACCCCGTCTGCAAGATGAAGGTCGACGAAAAAACCGCCCAGTGGAAATCCGTCCACGCCGGCGCCGCCTACTACTTCTGCGCCCCCGGCTGCAAAAAATCCTTCGACGCCGACCCCCACAAGTACCTCGGCCACCACGCGCACTAGCCGCGCGCGCCCCCGCCTACTCCGGCAGCAGCCGCAGCGCCTTCACATGCCTCGGTCGCAGCGTGCGAAAGTGCCGTTTGTCCAGCGTCGCCAGTTTCGGTTCACCTAGCCGCTCGCAGATCGCCAGCACCGCCGCATCCACGAACCCTATGTCGGCATCCGAGTACTGGTCGCAAAGCTCACGCACTCGCACATACTCGCGCTGCTCTAGCTCCACAACTTGATATGCGCCAGCGGCTATATCGTCGAGCAAAGCCACCAGAATTCCAGGATGCAGGCATGTCCTGATGAAGTAATCCAATTCCACCAATACCGGCGACGGAATAACCAAGGCTTCATCTGAAGCGGCGATGAGTTTTCGGCAGACGGCGTGATCCCTGTCGTTCCGGTCAAGCGAGGCAAATAGCGGCCCTGTATCCAGAATCAGCGCCACGTGCGAGGCTCCGGACGCTCGTCTCCGGCTCGCCTTGCTGTATCTCCCCGCCCCACCGATGCGCCGATGCCCAGACTCCTCGGCTTGGGGCGAGAGATCTGCGCCTTCTCTTCCAGCGCCTCCCGCACCAGAGCCGCCATGGATGTCCCCCGCTCTGCGGCGAGCAGACGCAATCGCTTGTGCAATTCCGTTGGCAGTGAAATAGTGGTGCGTTCCATAGCATCATGATAGTACTAGTGATGCATCCCCTCAACCGGCGCCATCCCCCTCTCCATCGCTGATGGAGAGGGCCGGGGTGAGGCCCCCCTCCCCATCCTGTGCTACCATTTCTCCCGCGCCGTAGCCCCCATCGCCACATCCCCCAGAGGCCCCCCATGCCCGTCCCCCAGCAAGCCCTTGACGACGTCGCCCTCTCCCTCCGCGAATACGACATGATCGTCAAGCGCCTCGGTCGCGAGCCCAACCTCCTTGAGCTCGGCATGTTCGGCTCGCTGTGGAGCGAACATTGCGGCTACAAGCATTCCAAAGCCCTCCTCCGCACCCTCCCCTCCAAAAGCCCCCGCGTCCTCGTCGCCCCCGGCGAAGAAAACGCCGGCGCCGTCGACATCGGCGATGGCCTCGCCATCACCATGAAAATCGAATCCCACAACCATCCCTCCGCCATCGAACCCTACCAGGGCGCCGCCACCGGCGTCGGCGGCATCGTCCGCGATATCTTCACCATGGGCGCGCGCCCCATCGCCCTGCTCAACTCGCTGCGCTTCGGCCCCCTCTCCGTGCCGCGCAACCGTTATCTGTTCCACGGCGTAGTCGGCGGCATCTCCGCCTACGGCAACTGCCTCGGCATCCCCAACGTCGGCGGTGAGGTCGTCTTCGCCGATTGCTACTCGGAAAACCCCCTCGTCAACGCCATGTGCGTCGGCATCATCAACAAAGGCGGCTTCGTCCCCGCACGCGCCACCGGCCCCGGCAACCCCATCATGATCGTCGGCGCCGATACCGGCCGCGACGGCATCCACGGCGCATCCGGCCTCGCCTCCCGCGCCTTTGAAGAGACCAAGGAGCTCCGCTCCGCCGTCCAGGTAGGCAACCCCTTCCTGGAAAAATGCCTCATCGAAGCCTGCCTTGAGCTTGCCGTCTCCGGCCACATCGTCGGCATGCAAGACCTCGGCGCCGCCGGCCTCACCAGCGCCGCCATCGAAAGCGCCCACAAAGGCCACGCCGGCCTCCGCCTCGATGTCGCCGCCGTCCCCCGTCGCGAGCAGGGCATGACCCCCTACGAAGTCATGCTCTCCGAATCGCAGGAGCGCATGCTCGTCGTCGTCAAAAAAGGCCACGAAGACGGCGTCCACGCCATCCTCCGTAAGTGGGACCTCGAATCCGCCGTCATCGGCGAAGTCACCGCCGACGACATGGTGCGCATCTACGACGGCCCCACCCTCGTCATGGAGACCCCCATCGCCCCCCTCGCCGACCCGCCCGAATACCGCCCCGCGGGCAAACGTCCCGCCTGGCTCGACCGCCTCCAGGCCGCCGATTTTTCGAAACTCCCCCTGCCCAGCGCGTCCTGGAGCGACGTCCTCCTGTGCCTGCTCGCCTCGCCCAACATCGCCGGCAAGGAAAGCGTCTACCGCCAGTACGATCACCAGGTGATCGACAACACCGTCATCCCACCCGGCGCTGACGCCGCCCTGCTGCGCATCAAAGGCACCTCCAAGGGCATCGCCCTGGTGACCGACGGCAACGGACGCTTCTGCTACCTCAATCCGCACGATGGCGGCGCCATCGCCATCGCCGAAGCCTGCCGCAACCTCGTCTGCGTCGGCACGGAGCCCATCGCCCTCACCGACGGCCTCAACTTCGGCAACCCCGAGCGCCCCGAAGTCTACTACCAGATGGAGCAGGTCATCGCCGGCATGGCCGATGCCTGCCGCGCTCTCGATGTCCCCATCATCAGCGGCAACGTCAGCCTCTACAACGAAACCCGTGGCGAAGCCATCTACCCCACGCCCATCGTCGGTGCCCTCGGCCTCACGGAAAACATCGAGCGCCGCTGCACCCCTGGCTTCAAGCGCCCCGGCGACCTCGTCCTCCTCCTCGGCGACCCCACCCAGGACCCCGCCACCCTCGGCGGCAGCGAATACTTGGCCACCATCCACGGCAAAGTGGAAGGCATGCCCCGCATTGACCTCGACCTCGAACGCCGCGTCCAGCGCGCCTGCCTGGAAGCCGTCCAGCAAGGCGTCCTCGCCTCCGCCCACGATTGCTCCGATGGCGGCCTCGCCGTCGCCCTCGCCGAATCCGCCATCGCCGGCAACCTCGGCTTCACCGGCAACTGGCCCATCGCTCCCCGCGCAGCACACCCCCTTCCCCCGCAGACGGGGGAAGGCCGGGATAGGGGCGCCCCCATCTCCCTCCGCCCCGACGCCGCCCTCTTCGGCGAAGCCCAGTCCCGCATCGTCGTCTCCATCGCCCCCGAAAGCCTCCCCGCCCTCCAGCGCATCGCCCACGCCCACCGCGTTCCCCTCACCCCCCTCGGCCACGCCGGCGGCGACACATTCGCCATCGCCAACCTCCTCACCCTCCCGCTAGACACCCTCCGCCACTCCCACCGCACCGGCCTCGATGCCGCCCTGCAACCCTTATGACCTGTCATTGCCACGCCTTCGGAAGGCCGATCCCACCGGCCCGAGCGAGTCCCCGCGCGCGGCAACTTGGCGGCGGGGCGGGATGGTTCTCCTCCTACCCTCTCCCCCTTGATGGGGGAGAGGTGGAGTAGGGGTGACATGCAACGCCTGCTCACCATCGTTCCCGCGAAGGCGGAGACCAGGAACCAGCGCCGAAGCGGCAGCGGCCTCTCCGCCCGGCGACTTCCACTCTTGGTGACGCCCCTCCCCCTACGCCCCCGCCAACCGCCTCCCCCGCCACCACTCCAGCCCCCTCGCCATCGCCGTCGCCGCCCGCTCCGCCGAAGAAAACGTCATCACCCCCCGGTTCTTGAACACATCCCGCAGATCCAGCGCCTCCCGCTCCTGATCGCTCGCCGTAATAATCACAAAAAACGGCTTCGCCGCCTTCGCCGCATGCGCCGCCACCGCATCCACATACGTCGCCTCCCCCGGCGCCCCTGGCGTGATCGCCCCCGCCGCCCCCAACCCCCGCACGCTGCTCATCTTGCTCACCGTCTGTCCAAACAAGTCCAGGCACACAAAGTCCGTATTCTCGTCCGCCTCCAAAATACCCAGCAGCCGCGACATCGCCTCCGGCGTCCCCACCATATACGCCGAGTCCAGCGGGTTCTCGCACGACCCTCCCACCACGTTGAAAAACGTCCCCAGCTCCGCCAGCGAACGCGGCGAAAGCCTCGGCACACGCAACCCCCGCCGCGCCAGCGCATCCGTCACCGCGATCCCCTGTCCCCCCGTCAGCACCATCAACCCCGCCCGCGGCCCCGCTGCCTCCCGCAGCTTATGCACCACCGACACCGTGTCCACCAGCTGCTCCATACTCTCCACCCCCATCGCCCCCGCGCTCCCCAGCACATGCTCCCACTCCGCCGCCGTCACCCGCGCCGACCCCGTGTGCAGCGCCGTCACCCGCGACCCATCCTCCGTATTCCCACCCTTCCAGATAATCACCGGCTTCTTCGACGAAACCCGCCGCACCGCCTCGATGAACCGATGGTAGTCGCCCCGCCCCCGCTCCCCGATCCCCTCCAGGTACGCCCCCACGATCCGCACCCGCGCGTCCTCGCCGATATACTCCATCCAATCCGCCGCATCCAGCGCCGCCCCATTCCCCATACTCACCCCCCGCCCCAGCCGGATACCATGCCAGCGATACAGCGACTTCGTGAAGTACGACGAATGCGTCCCGCTCTGGCCCACCATACCCACGGCGCCCTCGCCGCGAGGCAACCCGTCAAAGGGAACAATCCCCACTGACGGGCTGTACACCCCCAGCCCATTTGGGCCGAACAGCGGCACCCCCGACTCCCGCGACATGTTCGCCATCGTCGCTTGCAGCGCCGCCCCCTCCGCATCCATCTCCGCAAACCCTGACGTGTAAAAACTCACCCCGCCCGCCTTGGCGGCGATACACTGCGCCAACACCTCCACCGCCGCCCGCCGCGGCACATTCCCCACCACATAATCCACCGGCTCGGGTATCTCCCCAATGCTGCGATAGTTCCTTATCCCCAGCGCCTCGATCGCCTTCGCCGATTCCAGGTTCGTATGCACCGAATACAGCTTCCCCGCATACGCCGGATACCTCTTCAGCCAATAAAACCCGTTCTCCTTCGACGCCCCGATAATCGCCAGCGTCCGCGCATTGAATGGCCTGTCCACCTGCGTGCGATCGAAATACCGCATTCCTCATGCCTCCACTACAGCCACGGGCTGCGCTTGCCTCTCGCGCCCGCGAGATGGCGCGATTCTACCCCAACCCACCGCCCCACACCACCCGCCCTCCCCCTCCGTCATTGCGAGCGAGTCCGTGAGCGCGGCAACCTAGCGGGGTGGCGCGGCGCTCCCACCCTCTCCCCCCTTGTGGGGGAGAGCAGGAGAGAGGGGACCCCGCTCACTGGCGACTCCGCCAAGTTGGTTCCCGTACCTCGTCACCTCGCACCACACAAACGGCGAGTTGCGTCACCCAGTCCGCCCCGCGTGACGTCCTCCCTGGATAGCGTCCACCATTCCCAGAGCCAGGCCAGGGTTGTGCCGCTCTTGGCGCTGTCGAACTCGTTCGGGGCAGGTCATCAGGAAACACCACAACCAGCGTCCCTTGGAACTCTTGCCCCAAATCCCAACGATTTGCCCTGTGCAAATGCTCCCATAAGAGAGAGCAAGCCCCAAGTTGGGCATCACGAGAAGCTGGCCCATTCGCAGGGGAAGGCTCTTTGTAGAGCGCAAGTTCGCTCACGGCGCCTCGACGGTGACTATCGCCACCAGCGCACCGCTTTGGCCCGTCTAGTTGAGATGGTAAATGCGGGTTGCGTTTCCCCCAGAGATCTTGATCTTCTCCTCCTCGGAGCAGCCGGCGAGCACCTCGTCCAGAATCTGCCGGCTTCGCGGCCACGTAGACTCAGCGTGGGGATAGTCGTTTCCCCACATCAGATTGTCCACGCCCATGACGTTTCTCAGTGTCACGCCTATGGGGTCTTCGAGAAACGTGAAGAATACATTACGGTGGAATAACTGGCTGGGGATCATCCCATCCTTGAATGTTCGGGAACGCATGCCGGGTCTCATGATGTACCGGTGATCCAATCGGCTGATAAAGAAGGGCGCCCATCCCATTTCCGCTTCAGCTGGTCCCACACGCAGTTTAGGGAACCGTTCGAATACCCCACTGAACAGCATCTCCCCCAGCGAGTCGCGCGCCAAGCTGTCATTCGCTTCCGTCCCATGTCGCTGCTTGCCGATCAGAGAGATGCTCGTGACTCCCGGCGGAAGCGGCCCCATGCGTTGTGACGAGATGTGAAGAGCAAGCGGCATCTGCAAATCCTGGGCCGCCGCCCAGAGGGCATCGTACTCCGGGAGATCATATGGCATGCTGGGTAGCGGCCGGATCGGGATCAAGGCGCCTACGAAGCCAAGCTTGGCGCAACGTTGGAGCTCTTTCACAGCTTCGGGGATGTTATCGGTATTGATCGCTGCCAGACCAAGCAACCTCTTAGGTGACGCGCTGCAGAATTCAGCCAGCCAGGAGTTATAGATGCCCGCAATCTGGCTGACCAACACGGAATCAGGCAGTCGCATGAGCGCCGTTCCGGTGGTGGGGTAGAGCATGCACTTGTCGACCCCATCGATATCCATGTCCTTGATCGTCTCTTCCGGGACCCATCCTCCGCGCCGCGCATCCTTGATCCGCGCGTTAGCGGTGACCTTTTCCGGCTCGGTGAACCGCATTCCCGTGGCAGTCCCGCTGTAGGGAGCGGTTATCTGTAGTCCATCGCAGTACCACCAATCCCCCTTGGGGCCATGTTCGATGTGCGGCGCCCTGCTCCGATATGCCTTTGGAAGCCTCGTTGTCCAAAGATCTGCAGGCTCAAAAATATGCGAATCGGCGGAGATAAGTGGATACCCGGAGATCGTTGTCACGATGCCTCCTCTTGGTCACGAAAGCGTGGGGTAGCTCGCGGAGTCTACCCAGTTGAATGGGTGTCTGTCAAATAGATGCCAATAGTTTCCCATAGATCCCCATTGACATCCATGAACCGTGACAATTAGAATCCGCCTGCGTTGTCATCGTCGTCGCCGCCACTGAAGACAAGTCCCGACAAGGAGGGCCCTATGCGGTCGGCCCGCGTACGCACATTTGGCCTTTCAATGATCATCATGAGCCTGGTCATCGCTGCGTGTGGCGGCGGTTCAACCCCCACGCCGACACAGACATCCGCTACTGCGTTGCCGACAACCACTACCCCTGCCACTACCCCTCCAACTCCCACTCCACCTACGCCCACAGCGATCCCGACACGAACGCCGGCCCCCACTGCCACTCCAACCGCAGTTCCTGTCCCCACCGGTACGCTGCGGTTCGCATTTGACACCCTGGCTGACCAGAGCTTGAGCCCGGACTTCACCGCGACCCACGTCTACGTTGATCCGATGTTCGACTACATGCTTGGCGTTGACAAAAAAGGGCGACTGGATGCGACCAGAGGATTCGTCACCTCCTGGAACACGAACCAAGATTCGACCGTGTGGACGTTGAAGGTCAGAGAAGATGTGGTCTTTCACAACGGTGACAGGGCAAGCGCAAAAGACATCAAGGGGACCGTGGACTATGGCACCAGACCCGGTTCCAGGAGCTCAGCGGCGAATACCACCAGGTCCGCGATTGGCTCCATTGATTCACCTGACCTCACCACGTCGGTCGTCACGCTCAAAAGCTCAAGAATATTCTTTCCCATTGAATTCTTGAGTCCCTTAGACTCGCAAACTGTGTCCTATCTCATGCCGACGGACTACCTGCAAAAGGTGGGTGACGCAGCATATGCGAGAAGTCCCGTCGGAAGCGGGCCCTATAAGCTCAACACAAACGTCATCGGTGACAAGGTTGTCTATGAGGCATTGCCAAAGCACTGGTACTACGGCGTCCCCAAATTCGCCGTTCTAGAATTCCGATCTATCCCTGAAACCGCGACGCGCGTCGCCTTACTGAGGAACGGTGATGCAGATATCGCCCGGATCGGCGAGCAGCAAGTGGCGCAGGTCAAAGCAAACGGCCTCAACATCCAGAATAAGTCCGGGTCACAGATAGCTTCAGTGTTCCTCTATCAGCAGTGGCAGGAAACTAACCCGCTGTCAAACATCAAGGTGCGCCAGGCCCTCAGCCTCGCCGTGGACCGCCAGACCATCGTGGATACCTTCCTCGCGGGTCAGGGCGTTCCTACCGTCAACTACCCATTGCAGGTAAAAGACCAGGCGTTCGTTCGCCTTCCAGCTCCCAAGCAGGACCTCGCCAAGGCAAGACAGTTGCTGGCGGAATCCGGTCTGGGAAAAATCACCCTGAACATGCATATTGTTAACACGGGAATCGAAAGCTCGACAGAAATCATGGAGGCCATTGCTGTAGAGTGGGAAAAAATCGGCATCACCGTGAAGAGAATCCCAGTCCAACTCGCGGCCTTTACAGCTGAATGGGTCGCCGAAAAGTTGCCTAACCCTTCAGTAGCCGGCCCGTACACCGCGAGCACACGGCCCGTGGGGAGCCGTTTGGTGGTCGGCCTCGCTGGAGCCGATCCGACCATCCGCACGGCGAACGGACTCAGCCGCGACCCGGATTTTGTCCCTCTGGTAAAGGCCATCCTTGGAGCCACTACAGTCGAGACATACAACACCAACTTCAGAGCGCTACAGCAAACCGTCACCGATAAGGCGGTCTATATCCCGCTTTTCGAAGCAGGCACGCTGTTTGCATCACGGCCGCAAACGGTGCCTGCTGACTGGAACCCCGGCTTCTCGGTGTTCGGCCATAACGTCCTCGGAGTCATCGATCCTAAGCCATGAGACATTGCGTAACCCACATCTCGTGACGGGTACCCCCTTTACAGAGGACCTCGGGCACAATATTGGTTGTTCCCCTCGCGGCCTCGAACTCATCAGCATAGACGCGTGATTACCGCATGAAAATCTGCTACGGAAATTCATGACGCGCTCGGTTGCCAAGAGCTTTCCCACTTTCGACTGCGATGCGCATGTGACGGAACTGCCCGATATCTGGGACCGTATCCCTGCAGCAGACAGGGAACTGGTCAAGCAGTCATATTGGCCTGAAGGCCACCAGATTATCGTTAACGGCGAGCATGCTACGCGCGCCATCTGGGATCAAAGCAACCACGTCATCAACTCTGGTGAATGCGCTGGCCCTGGCGCCAGCAAGAAGATCCTGCGCAAACTGCGCTCCATGCCCCGAACCGAAGCATTGGCGCGCCAGTTCTACTTTCCCGGCGCCCGCGATCCACACGCCCGAGTGCAGGACCTCGATCTCCTGGGCATTGACCAGGTAGTGGTGATCCCCATCATGATGTTCAACCACTATCCCTGGGTGAAAAACATCCATGCCGCAGCCATTGTCGCCCGCGCCTACAACGACTGGATACAGGAGTGGTGCTCCACGTACCCAGATCGGCTATTTCCGGCGGCATGCCTCCCACTCCAAAGCCCTGAGCTTGCGGCTCATGAGGTGAGGCGCGCCGCCAAACGCGGCTTTCCTTTAGCCATGATTCGGCCAACAGATCAGTTAGGCAACTATCCCAACCAGGCCAAGTTCGACCCATTGTGGGACACGTTGACTGATACCGGAATGGCGGTGGCGATACACAGCCTTGCCTCGCCCAAGCGAGTCTGGCCGCTTGCTCCGGCAGGACACCCGCAATGGAGCCCTGGGATGATCCTGGAGGAGGCCATCAACGCGCAGCAGATGAGAGCGCTCTCTCAAAGCATGGGATTCGTGTTCGAAGCAATGACATGGCTCGTCAATATGCTGCTCTCTGGCTTCCTTGAACGGCATCGCGGATTTTCCCTAGCCATTATGGAGTCGAACGCGTCATGGTTACCCATGACCCTCGAAGAGTGCGATAGGGCGTACAAATTGTACTATGGTGAGCGCACTGCTCCGCTAGAGCGTATGCCCAGCGAAACCTTTCTGGAGCGCTGCTTCATCGCATTTGAGGGAGATGAGACTCCGGTCTACCGACAGTACCGATATTTCGAGGACATCGCTATCTGGTCATCCGACGTGTACCACCACGATGGTTCGGATGCCTGGTCGGCCATTCGCGAAATGCGGAGGCACCGCGTGCCAGTTGGCGCTCAAGAAAAGATCATGGGCGCAAACGCCCGCCGGCTCTACGGCATCAAACCCCAAACGTTCACGACGACCGAGCCCACGTCCTACTCCCGTCCAGACTGGTATCCCACCTCGAACCAAGTGGATGCCGAGTTCGCGGCGCTGTCACACAGATCCTAGCCCATGACCCCCTCCCAGAGAAGCAGTCCATGCATGACCAGAGTCCCCCGAGCAAGTACAAGGAGGACGCAACATGCGCACAAGCATAGTTTTCGGAAGAACAGGTCATCGGGATTCTCAAGAAAGCCAATGCCGGCGAGGAGACGGCCGAGCTGTGCCGCCGACTTGAGCACCCCCTAGCGCCTCTCTCCCTGGACTGTTCCCGCCACACACACCTTGTCCTACCTTCCCCCTGCCCCTATAATGGAGAGCGTTGCGCCTGACCCAGAGACTATGGCGCCGAACCTGGAGACCCCCATGCGCGTCCTCTTCGTCCAAGACGTACTCGGCACCGCCTACGCCGGCGATGTCAAAGAAGTCAAAAGCGGCTTCGCCCGCAACTACCTCCTGCCCCAGAGCCTCGCCGTCCTTGCCACCAAGGACCAGCTCACCCGCGTCGAACGCCTCCGTTCCGCCGCCTCCAAGCGCCGCGAAGCCACCGAAACCGAAATGACCGCCCTCGCCGAAAAACTCCGCAACGCCTCCATCACCATCACCGCCCGCGCCGGCCGCAACGACCGCCTCTACGGCTCCATCACCAACATCATGGTCGCCGAAGAGCTCACCAAGATCGCCGGCCGCGACATCGACCGCCGCCGCATCCACCTTGAACCCATCCGCCACCTTGGCAAATACTCCGTCAACGTCAAGCTCCACCCCGGCATTGAAGCCAAAGTCTCCATCCTCGTCTCCGCCCCCACCGCTGTCGAAGGCGCCGTGGAAGAGCCAACCGCGGAAGAGGTCATCGCAGCCCTGGAAAAGGGCGAGGCCATCCCCGGTATTGACCCACCCAAGGCTGAGGCTGATACTGAGCCCGCAGAGGATCAGGAACCAGCCAAATCCAGCTAGGGGGCGGCCATGTACTCCGACCGCCTCCCCCCTCAAGACATAGAGGCGGAGGAAGCCGTCATTGGCTCCCTCCTCATTGACGGCAACGCCCTCATTCGCATCGCCTCATTCCTCAAGCCTGAAGACTTCGCCGTCTCCCGCACCAAGCTCCTCTACGAAGTCTGCCGCGCCCTCTTCGACCGCAAAGACGCCATCAACCAGGTCACCGTCGCCCACGAGCTTGGCGGCAAGGGCCTCCTCGAATCCACCGGCGGCATACCCTACCTCTCCAGCCTCGTCGCCAAAGTCCCCACCTCCGCCCACGTAGAAAACTACGCCCGCATCGTCCAGCGCACCGCCGTCATGCGCCGCCTCATCGGCGCCGCCGAAGGCATCGCCGCCATCGGCTACGAAGGCGGCCCCGACGTCGACCACGCCCTCACCGAAGCCGAAGACCTCCTCTACGGCCTCCGCCGCGGCGAAGGCAACCGCGACTTCGTCCCCCTCCATCGCATCCTCGATGAATACCTCGAAGAGAAGCGCATGGCCGAATCCGCCCGCCCCGATGCGCCCGACGTCGTCCCCACCGGCTTCATTGACATGGACAAGATGCTTGGCGGCCTCCAGCGCTCCGACCTCGTCATCCTCGCCGCCCGGCCCAGCCTCGGCAAAAGCAGCCTCGCCCTCAACATCGCCTACAACGCCGCCAAAATGGCCTCCGCCCACGTCGCCGTCTTCTCCCTGGAAATGGGCAAGGAGCAGCTCGCCGACCGCCTCATCTCCAGCATCACCAAAATGGACTCCTACAAGCTCCGCCAGATCCGCCAGGGCCGCCACGCCCACCAGGGCAATGAGTCCGACGAAGCCCTCATCATGCCCGCCATCGGCGAACTGTCCGAGCTTGCCGTCTGGATAGACGATACCCCCCTCCTGGACGTCGTCGAGATGCGCAGCAAAGCCCGCCGCCTCCACCTAGAGCAAGGCGTCGATCTCATCGTCGTGGACTACATGCAACTCATGAAAGGCCCCCCCGGCGCCGCCTGGTCCAACAACCGCGTCCAGGAGGTCAGCGAGATCTCCCGCTCCCTCAAAGGCCTAGCCCGCGACCTCCATGTCCCCGTCCTCGCTCTCTCCCAACTCTCCCGCGCCGTAGAAATGCGCCCCAACCGCAGGCCCATGCTCTCCGACCTTCGCGAGTCCGGCAGCATCGAGCAAGACGCCGACGTCGTCATGTTCATCTACCGCGAAGACATGTACCAGCAGGAGCAAGACTGGGAAAAGTCGCACCCTGACAAGCCCTACCCCAAAGGCGTCGCCGAAATCATCATCTCCAAGCATCGCCACGGCGCCACCGGCTCCCTCTCCCTCTACTTCGACGAAAAGACCACCACCTTCCGCAACGCCCTCGTCGGCTCACGCTAGTCACGGCCCATCCCAATCACCCTCTCCCCCGGAGAAAGAAGGCAGGGTGAGAGGCAATCGTCTCCCGGCAGTCAAGGCTTCATCCCAAACACCCTCTCCCCCGGAGGGAGAGGGCAGGGTGAGGGGGAATCGAAATCCATGGACACCTTCCCTGGCTTCTCTCCCCGCTCCCGGCAAACCCCCGTGCCCAACCTGTTCTTCACCGCCGTCCTGCCCCTCATTGACGACCTCGCCGAGCTCAAAGTCTCCCTCCACCTCTTCTACCGCCTCGCCTGGAAGCGCTCCTACCCCCGCTACCTCACCGCCGCCGAGCTCGCCGCCGACCTCGACCTCATGTCCGGCCTCGCGCTCGAAGGCAAAGACCCCGCACAGGAACTCACCCGCGGCCTCGGCCTCGCCGTCGCCCGCGGCGCCTTCCTCCGCCTGGAACTGGAGCGCGATGGCCCCACCCCAAGAGCCGCTGACGTCCTCTACTTCACCAACACTGATGCCGACAGGCAAGCCATCGCCCGGATCCAGCAGGGGCAGATAGACCTCGGGGCCCTCCCCAAGATGGAGCCCGTGACCCTTCCCCCGGAGCGCCGGAACATCTATGCTCTGTACGAAGCCAACATCGGCTTGCTCACCCCCCTCCTCGCCGACAAGCTCAAGGAAGCGGAACAAGACTACCCCCCGGCCTGGATCGAAGACGCTTTTGGGGAAGCGGTGCGCCTGAACAAACGCAGTTGGGCCTACATCCAGCGCATCCTCGAAAATTGGAAGACGCAAGGCAAACATGGAACGCCTGGAAGACATACTGAAGAAGTACCAGACAGCGGCGCCGGCAACCGCGGAGGCTACCTCGTCAAGCGCCGCAAGCCCTGACGCCTCCGCCACCCCTGCCCCCTGCCCCATCTGCGAAGGCATCGGCTGGGTGCGCCGCGACGTGTCCGTGGACCACCCCGATTTTGGCCGCCTCTTCCCTTGCTCCTGTCGCCTCGCCCGCTTTGACGCCGAACGCTTCGGTCGCCTCACCCGATACAGCAACCTCGGCAGCCTTGCCGGCGTCACCTTCGCCACCCTCCACGTCGGCCACGATCACGGCACCCAGCCTCCGCATCCGCTCTTCTCCCAGGCGCTCGATGCCGCCCAGCGCTATGCCGCAGACCCTCGCGGCTGGCTCGTCCTCACCGGCCCCGCAGGCTCCGGCAAAACCCGCATCGCCGCCGCCATCGCCTCCGCATGCATCGAGCAGGGCAAGGCCGTCCTCTTCATCCCCGTCGCCGATCTGCTCGATCACCTCCGCGCTACCTACGCCCCCCAAAGCGAGATTACCTACGACGTGCTCTTCGAGCAGGTGCGCAACGTCCCCGTCCTCATCCTCGACGACCTCGGCAACGAGAATGCCTCGTCCTGGGCACAGGAAAAGCTCGCCCAGATCTTCAGCCACCGCTACAACGCCCGCACCCCCACCGTGGTCACCACCGACCTCCCCGTGGAGCGCCTCAGCGACCGCTTCAAGGCGCGGCTCACCGATCCCGCGGTGACCACCCTCGTTCCCGTGGCCCCCGGCGCGGGCCGCAAGCGCGACCCCACCCTCGACCGGCTGGACCTCCACCTGCCCCACATGAGCTTCGCCGCCTTCCAGCCCACCGGCAACGGCCTGCGCGGCCCCATCGCCGACAACCTCTCGGAAGCCTGCCGCCTCGCCAAAAGCTACGCCGAGCGGCCCGATGGCTGGCTGGTGTTCATCGGCCGTCACGGCTGTGGCAAAACCCACCTCGCCTCCGCCGTCGCCGAAGCCGCCCGCCTGCGCGGCCTCGACGTGCTCTTCATCCTTGTCCCCGCATTCCTCGACTACCTCCGCTCCACCTTCAACCAGGAAGGCAACCCCGGCTACGAGGCCTTCGCTCGCGTCGAGCGCGCCGGCCTCCTCATCCTCGACGACTTCTCTGAAAACATCGCCACCCCCTGGACACGGGAGAAGCTCGACCTCCTCCTCAACCACCGTTACCTCAACCGCATGCCCACCGTCATCACCTCCAGCCTTCCCCCGGACGCCCTCGAGCCGCGCATCTGGTCGCGCATGAGCGACCCTCGCCTCTCCACCGTCTACGAAATCCGCGCCCCCGACTTCCGCACCGGCGTAGACTACCCCAAACAGCCCACGGCCGACCCCGGCCAGCAGCGGCCCGCGCCGCGCAGCCGCCCGCGCAAACCATAGCCCAGCCATGCCCTGCGTCTTCTGCGAAATCGTCGCCAAACGCGAGCCCGCCTCCATCCGCTACGAGGATGACGACGTCATCGTCATTGACAACATCCTCCGCTGGGCGCCCGTCATGCTCCTGGCCATCCCCAAGCGGCACATATCGCAGCAGGAGCTGTGGGAGAACATGGGCAGCGTCGGCGCAGCAGCCATCCGTGTTGGCGAAGAGCTGTGCCCCAACGGCTACCGCCTCATCTCCAACCTCGGCCGCGACGCCATGCAGAGCCAGCCCCACGGCCACATCCACATCCTCGGCGGCTTCCACCTCGGCCCCTACGCCTGACGGGCCGTCATTCCCGCGAACGCCGGAATCCCTGCCCCTCTATCCACCCACGCCTGCCCTGTCATTCATCACCACGAAGAATGCTCCTACCTCCTCCTCTCTTCCCCCTCCTCCATCGCCGCGCGGCAACCTGGCGGGGTAGCGGCATCCCCTCCTGTAGGGGGCGTTTGCGAACCGCCCCACACGTCTGTCCTCAGCAACCCCTGACCGCACACACCCACACCTGCCTGTCATTGCGAGCGGCGCTTCGCCGCGCGGCAACCTGGCGGGGTGGCGGCATCATCCCCTTCCGTAGGGGCGTTTGTCACAACCCCTCCCCTTCCCGCACCCCCCTCCTACCCTCTCCCCCTCGCTGCTGCCCTCGCCCGGCCCCCCTACGCGCTCTTCGGCCTCATCCGCAGCACGTTCAGCGCCGCCCCCGCCTTGAACCACTCGATCTGCTCGCGGTTCATGGTGTGCTTGAGCTGCATGGGGCTGCGCGTGCCGTCGGGATGGACAATCACCGCGTCCACCGGCTTGCCCGGCGTTAGGTTCGCCAGCCCCGTGATGCTGATGCGGTCCTTCTCCTGGATG
>SHYB01000056.1 GCA_009693015.1 Dehalococcoidia bacterium | reverse complement strand
GGCATGATCCTCATGGCCATGTCCAACAAGTTCGGCTGGATGGTGCTCACCACCGGCAACAAGAGCGAGATGGCCATGGGCTACGCCACCCTCTACGGCGATATGGCCGGCGGTTTCGCCGTCATCAAAGACGTGCTCAAGACGCTCGTCTACGACCTGGCCCGCTACCGCAACGGCCTCGGCGCTACGCCCGTGATCCCTGAGCGAGTCATCACCAAGGCGCCCACCGCGGAGCTGCGTCCCAACCAGAAGGACGAAGACTCCATCCCTCCCTACGCCGTGCTCGACCCCGTCCTAAGAGCCTACGTGGAAGAAGACCACACGGTGTCCGACATGATCGCCTCCGGCATGAGCGAAGCCATCGTACGTCAGGTCGTCACCGGCGTGGACCGCAACGAGTACAAGCGTCGCCAATCCCCCCCCGGCGTCAAGATCACCCCCCGCGCCTTCGGCCGCGACCGCCGCCTCCCCATCGTCAACAAATACCGCGCCTTCCCCTCTTAAGGGCGCATCGCGGCTAGCGAGAGCCAGGGACTCGTCGAATGCGCCGGCAGGGAGTGCAGAGGGGTGCAACCCCGTAGTTCACCCTGAGGACATCGAAGGGCTCAGGCGTTCCGGGGGGCCCCCTTCTAGGAATGGTTCCTGAGAACCAAGAAACTGACGGCCCCCCGCTCCGCAACAGATTCGCCGGCTTCTAGGCTAAGCCCAGCGGCAGCGCCACCTACACCTTCTTTAGGTTCACCCGCTCCCCGCCCTTCGACTCCAGGTCCGCCTTCGTCGGGCGCAGGTTGAAATACACCACGCCCTCCGGCCCCGCGCGCAGCGGCCCGTACGTCACGTCCTTATTGTTGTACACAAACGTCCCCGCGGGGCACCGCTTCTCCCCCACCCACATCTCCCCCTCCACCACAAAAATCAGCTCCCACTTGTCATGGCTGTGCGCCTCCAGCACCACGCCGGGTTCCCACTTGATCATGAACAGCTCCGGCGTCCCGTCCTTCCCCTCGTTGAGATACTTGCGGTACGCCTTATGGCCCTTGAAATCGAACCGCTCCGTCCATGCGCCGTCACGCCAGTTCACCGCAAAGCTCTTCGGCATCGCATCACCTCCTGCTCTTCGTCCGGCGCGAGTCTACCAGCTTGCCGCTGGCTCGTCGAGCGCTACGTCGCTGCCCCTACAGAGCAGGCGCGTCCTTTCAGTACTTGTCGCGCGGCCAGGGGTAGATCGTCTCGCCCAGGAAGAACGATCCTGCGATGCGGGCCGCAATCCATGCTATCGCTCGTGCTGGAGCCAGCGCCGTCGTTGCCCACTATCGTGCCATGCCCTCAGTATACGCCTCGCCCCAAAACTAAGGGGGGGGCGGGCACAGGCCCCCCCTTTTAGTCGCTTTGCCGTCTTTCTGCTGTCGCCGCTAGCGCGCCGCCGCCGCAGGGAGCTTCACCCCGTACCACATCGCAAACGTCTCGCCCAGGATCTCTCGCTTCTCATTGTCCGGCACACCCTCCAACTGCTCCGCGATCGCCCTGCCGGAGTTCGGCCAGGATGACGTGCTGTTGGGGTAGTTGGACGACCACAGCAGGTACTGATCGCCAAAGTCCTTGCGCGCCACCACCACGAACCGCTCGTCCTTGAACGTCGCCTTAAAGTTCCGCTTCACATAGTCGCTCGGCACATACTTCAGGCGCGTGGCCATCCCGTAGAACTGTGCGTAGCGATAGTTCCAATCCAGCAGCTCGCCCGTGGTGCGGATCCATCCTGCGCCCGCGTCAATCATCGTGCAGTGCAGGTTCTCGAAGCGCTCCGTGATCCCTGTGAGCACTAGCCAGGCGATCTGCGTATTCTTGATGCTCGCCGCCTGCGCCAGCATCATCTCCAGCGGCAGGTCCGCCGCCTTCACGTGCGCCCCGTTCGCCCCGATGTACCGCTTCGCCGCCGTAGGCGTGCGGTCCGCATTCGCCGGCGCGCCCCGCAGTATGTTCAGCACTGCGCCCGCCTCTTGCATCTGCGCGAACATCGTGTCGTCTTCCTTCACCGGTGCATCGCCCCCGTTGGGCCAGCCCGAGTACACCACACCGCGAAAGCCCTTCTTGAGCACCCGGCCCAGTTCCGCCAGCATTTCGTCCCTGCCCGATGACGGCAGCAGCGCCATAGGGTACAGCCGCTTGCCGTCCCCCGCCTGGCACCAGTCCCACGCCCCGTCGTTGTACGCCTGGATGCACGCCACATGCAGATCGCGGTCCTTGATGCTCCGCACGTCCAGCCCGAACGTCGGGTAGATCGCCGCCGCGTCAATCTCATCCACGCGCATGTCCGCCAGGCGCTCCTTCGCGTCGGCGAACCCCTTGCGGACGTCGGCGTAGCTGTAGCCGTGGTCCTTGATGTGCACCGGGCTGTGGCCCGCCGCCGTGTCTAGGCCCATCGGGCGCAGCCACGCCCCGTTCTCGTACGACCACGCCTGCCCGCCGTCCGGCGCTTGCACTACCTTGGGCGCCGAATCCTTGTGGTTCGCCGCCACCCGCTTGCTCCACAGGTCCGGCGGTTCGATGATGTATTGCGCCGCGTCAACGACAAACGCTCCATGTGTAGCCATACCCGCAGTGCCTCCAGAGTGATGTGGCTCCTGTCCCGACGTTGCGCAGGGTGCGCACAGGCCAGCAGCACACTACAACCGACCGACTCCGCTGTCAACCTTCTGTCCCCGTCGCGGGCCTCGCCAAACCTGTGGCGCTACCCCCCAAATGCGGAGCGGCCCTCGGCGATGCGGCTGATGTCGAAGTACGTGATGATCCCCGCCGCAATCATCAGCGTCACGAACCCCGCCAGGTGCACCAGCGCTTCCTTCTTCGGCGGGATGCGCTTCCCCCGCCGCACGAACTCGATGGCCACAAATAACAGCCGCCCCCCGTCCAGCGCCGGCAGCGGCAGCACGTTCATGATCGCCAGGTTCAGTGATAACGCCGCCATGAGCAGGAGCAGCGGCGTTATCCCCAGCGACGCCGCCTCGCCTGTCACCCGGGCGATGCCCACTGGCCCCAGCAGGTCGTCGCGCGGGTTCGAGTCGCCCAGGAACCACTTGGTGATGCCGTTCTTCATCAGCACCAGCGTCTCCCCCGCCTGGCGGAACCCAGCGGGCACCGCCCGCCACGCCGCCACGCCACGGCTGGCGATGTGCTGATTGTCCAGCCCGTACAGCACCCCCGTTGCCTCGTTCGCCGCCGCGATCACGATCCCCAGCGGCCCCTGCCCTTCCGGCGGGTTGAGATTGGGCGTCACTCGCGTCGCCACCTGCGATCGGCCGCGCTCCACCAGCAAAGAGATCTCTGCCCCTGCCGCTTGCTCCACCGCCGCTCGCAGCGCCGCCAGGCTGGCGACCGCCTGCCCATTCGCCTCCACGATCGCATCGCCGCGTTGCAGCCCCGCCGCCTCTCCCGCCGCCCCCGCCGCCACGCTGCCGATAGTCACGGGGTACTGCGTATCCGCGGGCGAACTCCACTGCGGCGTCACATCAATTCGTTCGCGCGTCCCTGCCCGGTCCACGCCGAACGTCGCCTTCGCCCCTAGGCGCAGTTGCACCTGATACTCCAGGTCCGCGCCGTTCTCCACCCGCTGCTCGTTCACCGTGCGCACCACATCGCCTGCTTGCAAACGTGCCGCCGCCGCCGGCGATCCCGCCGCCACCCCCGCCACCACCACGTCCCCCACGAGCTGTCGTTGCGGCAGCATCGCCACCACCGAGAATAATACAATTGCGAGCGCAAGGTTCATGAACGCCCCTGCGCTCAAAATCACCGCGCGCGTGCCCATCGGCTGCGCCGCCAGGCTCCGTGGGTCGCTGGGGTCCTCTTCACCCTGCATCTTCACGAACCCGCCCAGCGGCAGCAGGTTCAGCGTGTATACCGTCTCCCCGCGCCGCACCTGGAACAGGCGCGGCGGAAACCCCAGCGCGAATTCCAGCACCCGCACGCCGGAGAGCTTGGCCGCGGTGAAATGCCCCAGCTCGTGGACGAACACGAGAACGAGAATCACGCCGATAAAGGCAACGACCGTCAGCATTTTGCCGGCCCTCGTGTCCTGGTGGCCATGGGTCGCCGGCCCTCGCGCGCTAGTCCGCCATCTGGCGGGCGGCGTACTCCCGCGCCCACGCGTCCGCGTCCAGCACGTCTTCCAGCGATGGGTACTGCACCGACTTGTGCGCCGACAGCGTGCTTTCCACGATCTTGGGTATCTCGCCAAAGCTGATCTGTTGCGAAAGAAACATTCCCACCGCTGCCTCATCCGCGCCCGCCAGCACCGCGGGATACGTCCCGCCCTTCTGCCCCGCCTCGATCGCTAGGCGGAAGCACGGGTACCGCCGCATGTCCATCGCCTCGAACGTCAGCTTGCCGATCTCCACCGGCTTGAACTTCGGTAGCTCCTGGTTCACCCACCGCTGCGGGTAAGACAGCGCAAACTGGATGGGGAAGCGCATGTCCGGCGGCCCCATCTGCGCCTTCACCGATCCATCCGCGAACTCCACCATGGAGTGGATGATGCTCTGCGGGTGCACCACCACTTCGATGCGGCTGATGGGCACGCCGAACAGCCAGTTAGCTTCAATGACTTCCATGCCCTTGTTCATCAGCGTCGCCGAATCTATCGTGATCTTGCGCCCCATACGCCACGTGGGATGGTTCAGCGCCTCTTCCTGCGTCACCGAATCCAGCGTATGCAGCGGACGGTCGCGGAACGGCCCGCCGGATGCCGTCAGCAGAATGCGCAGCACCTCGCGGTCCTCGCCGCGCATGCACTGCCACATCGCGCTCGGCTCGCTGTCCACCGGCAGAATCTCCACCCCGTTGCGCTGCGCCTGCGCCATCACCACGTTCCCCGCCATCACGATGACTTCCTTGTTCGCCAGCGCCACGCTCTTCCGCGCGTTGATCGCCGCCAGCGTGGGGTGCAGTCCGGCGCGGCCCACCGTGCCCACCATCACCACGTCCGCCATCGGGTCCTGGACCATCTCCTCCATCGGCGTGAAACGCCAGCCGTTGCGGGGGATCGCATCTTCATTTGCCGTGCCCTTGGCGTAATACACTGCCTTGGGGGAGAACTCCTGCACCTGCTTCGCCAATAGCTCCAGGTTGCTGCCGGCCGCCAGGCCCATCACGCGGAAACGGTCGGGAAACGCCCGCACAATGTCCAGTGTCTGGCGACCGATGGAACCAGTGGAGCCGAGGATAACGAGACCCTTCATGCCGCTCCTATTCCGTAGACCAAAAAGTAGTATAGCACGAGCACCGCGGGAATCAGGCTGTCCACCCGGTCCAGGATTCCCCCATGGCCGGGGATCAGCGCCCCTGATTCCTTGGTCCCCGCGGCGCGCTTCACCACGGAAAGCGACAGGTCGCCCAACTGCGCAAATATCGCGATCAGCGCCCCCAGCACCAGCATGCTGGGGATGCTCACCCCCAGACCGTACACCGCGTCCAGCGCCACCGCCGCTCCCATGCCTGCCATGGTGCCCCCTGCCGCCCCTTCCCACGTCTTGCGCGGGCTGATCGTCGGCGCCATCCGCCTTCGCCCCACCAGCCGCCCCATGGCATACGCCCCCGTGTCCACGGCGAACGTCAGCAGCACCAGGCTGAACAGCCACTCTCTGCCGTCGGGGATCACCTTGCGTATCAAGATAGCGTGGCTCAGCGAATAGCCGATCAGCATCACCCCCGCCAGCGTCCATCCCCAGTCCGCCAGCAAGCGCTCCTTCTGGGGCAGCAGCACCAGCAGCATCAGCGTCGCTACCACCGCGCCCGCCAGCAGCGGCCCCAGGAAATGCATCTCCACCGTCGCCTGCACCACGAGCAGCACACACGCGATAATCCCCAGGAACAAGAGCAGCGTGGCATCGCGGCGCACCGTCAGGCGATGGAACTCATTCAACGCCAGCGCGGCGCCCAGCGCCACCAGCGCCGTCGTCCACCCCTCCCCCAGCCACACCAGCAGCAGCACCAGCGGCCCCGCAATCAGCGCAGAAAGTATGCGATAGCGCAGCATGGCTAACCCGCAACCAGCACAGAAAGTATGCGATAGCGCAGCATGGCTAACCCACCACCAGCGCGGAGATCATGCGGTAGCGCAGCATGCCCAGCCCGCGTTCCCGCGCACCGCCCGCGCCCTGCCGTCGCCGTCGAGTAGATGCACTGCCATTGCTGCCAGTGTAGCGCACCCAGCCGCGCTCCGTCGCCCTTCCTCGACGACTCGTCCCAAAAGTGACGCGCCCCCGCCATCAATTCCTTCTGGAGGAGTGCAGAGGAGGCCCTGCCTCCTCTGCCGGGGATGACAAGGGGTGTCCCCTTGTTCCTATCAAACAACCTCAGCGGGTGGGCGGGTAGGAGCAAGGAGGTCTGCCAAACGCTACGCGGTTCTTTCTCCTGCGCAGCAGACTTGCCGGACCTTTGAGGCAAGGCCGCGCCCCTACCCACGTGACGCGCCGCCGCCCTTCGCCCCATCCACCCCGCCGAACCGGCGCCGCCGCTGGGCATACGCCGCCAGCGCCCGGTCAATCTCAGGCTCGTTGAAGTCCGGCCAGCACACTGGGGTGGCATAATACTCCGCATATGCCGCCTGCCACAGGAGAAAATTGCTCAGGCGCATCTCGCCCGCCGTACGCACCACCAGATCGGGGTCGGGCATGCCTGCCGTGAACATCGCCTGCGATAGCATCGCCTCATCCACCTGCTCCGCCGCCGTTCCCGATGCCACGATGCGCCGCACCGCCTCCACGATCTCCGCGCGTCCCCCGTAATCCAGCGCCACGCACAGCGTCAGCCGCCTGTTCTCCCGCGTCAGCGCCACCGCCCGATTGATCTCCTGGCGCAGCCTCGGCGCCAGCCGGTCGCTCCGGCCGATGTGCACCAGCCGCACCCCTTGCTTGTGCAGATCCTCCGTCTCCGTGCGGATCACCTGCCCCAGCAGCTGCCACAGCCCACGCACCTCTTCCGGCGGGCGCGACCAGTTCTCCGTGGAAAAAGCGTACAGCGTCACCCAGGGTATCTTGCGCTCGGCGAAGGCCCGCACCACGCGCCGCAGGTTCTTTGTCCCCTCGCGATGGCCCGCCAAGCGGGGCAGGCCGCGTTCCTTGGCCCAGCGCCCGTTGCCGTCCATGATGATCGCCACGTGGCGCGGCAGCGCCGAGTCCGCGATCGCCGCCGCCGCTCGCTCCTCCGCCTCCTCCGCCTGCCGCTTCGCTCCGGCCCCTTGGTTCACGCTCATGGCGAGCCTCGGCGTGTCTCTTGGGCAAAGCCCCCCCCCCTCCGTCGCGGGAAGGGGGCTTGGTGTGTGCGTCGCATCTGCGTCTCCGGCGTCGCTCGCCTAGACCTCCAGCAGCTCGGCTTCCTTCGCCGACCCCATCTTGTCCGACTGCTCCACATACTGGTCGGTCAGCTTCTGCACGCGAGCCTCGGCCCGCTTCTGATCGTCCTGGGAAATCTTCTTGTCCTTCTCCAGCGCACGCAGCGACTCGATCCCATCGCGCCGGTTGTTCCGCACCGCGATCTTCCCCTCTTCCACCCGCTTGTGCACCGTCTTCACCATTTCCTTGCGGCGTTCCTCTGTCAGCGGCGGCAGCGATAGCCGCAGCACCGCCCCGTCCACCCGCGGCGTCATGCCCAGGTTAGACTTGAGGATCGCCTTCTCCACGCCCTGCATTGCTCCCTTGTCCCACGGCTGGATCACGATCGTCTTGCCCTCTTGCACGCTGATCGCGGAGAGCTGCTTGAGCGGCGTCATCGTGCCGTAGTAGTCTACCTGAATGTGCTCCACCAGCGCCGGGCTGGCGCGGCCCGTGCGCAGCGCCGCCAGGTCCGCGGACAAGGCGTCCACGCTCTTTTTCATCTTCGCTTCCGTCTGCTTGATTACCTCTTCAGTCATTGCTGCTTCCTTCCTGCGCCGCTGCTATGGGCCCCCGCTGACGC
>SHYB01000019.1 GCA_009693015.1 Dehalococcoidia bacterium | reverse complement strand
GCCGCGCACCCGCTGGCCTAGCGTCCTTCATTGCCCCTCTCCATCGCAGGATGGAGAGGGGCCAGGGGTGAGGCCCTTGCCGGCATCGCCTGGCGCGCACTGAATGCTACAATACCCCGCGCCATCCTGTCTCTACGTCGGAGGTATTCATGCCCGGTGCCGCCGGTCTCTATGTTACCTTCTGCCGCTGCAACGATCCCGCACGCGAGCGCGCCTGGGACGAGTGGTTCGATGCCGTCCGCCTGCCGCATCTCGTGCACGCCGGCGGGTGGGCGCGGGCTACCCGCTGGCGACTCACCGTCCCCGTTTCCTCCAGCACCGACCTTGGCTTCACCCACATGACCATCCTGGAGATGGACGGGCCGGACGCCCTGGGGGGAATGCAGCGCGCCGTATCTTCGGCCTTCACCCCAGGTCTTCTCCACCCCCATCACGCCGCTATGGGTGCGCTCGCCCTCCGTCCCATCGGCCGCTGGTCGGACACGCCGCCGTCGGGCGCCGAGGCCAAGAGCCTGCTCTTCATCTCCGGCCGCTGCACCGATCTCGCCCGTGATGCCGAGTGGAACCGCTGGTACGACGACGTCCATATCCCTGACGTCCTCAGCATCGGCGGCTACCACGCTGCCACCCGCTGGCGCCTTCTCGACTCGCACCCCGCGCAGGCCAACGACTACGCCATCTACGAGTCCCGCTTGCCCGCTGAAGAGGCCTATCGCATGATGGCTGCTGGCATTCCGCCGCTCTATGCCCAGGGCCATCGCCACCCGCAGCACACCGCCGGCATCCGCTTCACCCTTGAGCCTGCGGGGCGCTACGGTGCGGCAGGTCTGCGACTAGCGGTCACGCCCCGCTAGCCAAGGACGCGCCCCAAGGAGGGGTCAGGAAATGAAAGCCGCCATATTCCACGCGCCGCACCAGCCGCTCACCGTAGAAGAGCTTGACGTTGACCAGCCCCGTAAAGGCGAAGCGCTCGTCCGCACCGTCGCCAGCGGCATCTGTCACAGCGACCTACACTACATCGAAGGAGAAACCACCATTGGCGCCCCTGCCGTGCTCGGCCACGAGGGCGCCGGCATTGTCGAGGCCGTCGGCCCCGGCGTCACCTACGTCCGCCCCGGCGACCGCGTCATCGTGTGCATCTCCAGCTTCTGCGGCGCCTGCGTCCGCTGCCTCACCGGCCATCCCCACCTCTGCGAGCAGCGTCCGCGCCGTAGTGATGACTCCCCTCCGCGGCTCACCTGGCGCGGCAACGCCGTGGCCCAGATGGGCAACCTCGCCACCTATGCCGACCGCATGCTGGTCCATGAGCGCAACCTCTACAAGGTCACGCACAACGTACCTCTGGAAACCGCCGTCCTCATCAGTTGCGGCGTCATGACCGGCGTCGGCGCCGTCCTCAACACCGCCCGCATCGAGGTCGGTTCCACCGTCGCCGTCATCGGCGTGGGAGGCGTCGGCCTCTCGGCCGTCCAGGGCGCCCGCATCGGCGGCGCGCGGCAAATCATCGCCGTGGACCTGCACCAGCACAAGCTCCGCCAAGCCAGCGAGCTCGGCGCCACGCATACCGTCAACGCCGCCGAGCGCGATCCCGTCCACGCCATCCGCTCCCTCTCCGACGGCGGCGTTGACTACTCCTTCGAAGCCATCGGCCTCCAGACCACCATGGAGCAGGCCTTCAACTGCCTGCGCCCCGGCGGCCTCGCTACCGTCATGGGCGTCCCCGGCCCCGGCGTGAAGCTCGCCCTTGAGGGCCGCTACTTCCTCTCCGAGCGCAAGATTCAGGGCTGCCGCATGGGCTCCAACCGCTTCCGTGTGGATTTTCCCAAGCTGCTCGACTATTACCAGCAAGGCCTGCTGCGCCTCGATGAAATGGTCTCCCGCCGCCTCTCCCTCGACCAGATCAACGAAGGCTTCCGCGCCATGCGCGCCGGCGAAGTCGCCCGCCAGGTCATCCTGTACGTTTAGCCCATCGCCCCTTCCGCCCGCTACCGCGCCGACCTCCCGCCGTCAATCGTAACAATCGCTCCCGTCAGCGGCCCCGTGCCGTCCGCCGCCAGGTGCAGCACCGTCTCCGCGATCTCCTCCGGCCGCGCCACCCGCATCGCCTCGGTGGCCGGCGTCGCGCCCGCGTTCTGCCGCAGCAGGTCTGCTATCAATGGCGTCTCCACCGATCCCGGCGCAATCGCGTTCACCCGGATGTTGAACGGCCCCAGCTCCGTCGCCAGCATCCGCGTCAGGTTCACCACCGCGCCCTTGCTCGCCGAGTACGCCGCCATCCCCGCCGCCTGTCCCCGCAGCCCCGCGAGGGACGCCGTGTTGATAATCACACCCTTGCCCTGCTTCTTCATCTGCGGCACAACGCACTTGCATCCCAGCAATACGCCCGTCAGGTTGATGCGCAGCACCCGCTCCCAGTCCTCCACGTCCGTCTCCTCGATCGCTTGATACACCGGACGCGCCAGCACCCCCGCGTTGTTCCACAGCACGTCTATTCCCCCGAACGCCTGCGTCGCCTGCTGCATCAGCCGCTGCACATCCGTAAGCCGCGTCACGTCCGTCGTCACCGCCAGCGCCGTTCCCCCTGCGCGCGTAATCTCCGCTGCCGTGCGCTGCGCCGGCTCCGCCGCAACGTCGGCGATCACCACCTTCGCGCCCTCTCGCGCAAACGCCATCGCCCCCGCGCGTCCGATCCCCGAGCCGGCGCCGGTGATCACCACCGCCTTCCCCGCAAACCGCCCTGCGCTCTGGTGCGTCATCCCCTGCCTCCTGCAAAGCAACAGCCCCGTCCCGATGCTTCGGGACGGGGCTGTTTTCGTTTCGTCCGTTACCGCCGGTTTAGGTGAAGGGAAGCGCGCGCGCCGCCGCCACCTGCTGGAAGTTCATCTGGTACCGTCCCGCGCCGATCCGCCAGCCCTGGGGAACCTTGCTGCCCGCCACCCACAGCAGCCCCGTGAGGAACACCGGCACGCCGCCGCCCGTGGGGCCCACGAGCTCGACCGCCCGCTTCATGTAGGCATCCTTGTTCGCCTTGTACTCCGCAGCGGTGCCGGAGGACTGCCATGCCTTGCCTAACGCATCCATCTGGGCATCCAAGTTCGTCACAAAGCCGCCTGGCGTATGGCTCGCCGCCGCGCCTGCTCCCGCCACCGGCGATGACGCCAGGAACCACATGCCCCCAACTGTGGGCTTCGTCCACGCGCCCTTCGGATCAACTCCCGCCGCGAATAGCTTACCCTGGTATGTGATGAAGTCCATGGGCACCCGCGTCACTTTCATCTGCGAGCCCAGCTTCTCCCACATCACCGCGATGGCTTCCATGATCTCCTGCGACTCAGCAAGCTGTGCCCAGGGGTAGATGATCATGTCCATGGCGAACCCGTTGGGATAGCCCGCCGCCGTCAGCAGCTGCTTGGCCTTGGCCACGTCATAGGGCGGCACTGCCTGCTTGGTGTACCCCTGGTCCATCGGTTGCGATGGATAGTCCAGCGTCGGCTCACCCGATCCAACCAGGAACGTATCCACAATCGTCTTGCGGTCAATACCGTGGTAGCCCAGCGCCGCTCGCACGTTCGCGTCCGCCAGCGGGTTCTTCCCGTAGCCCGGGTACTCCGCCGTAAACTGCGCATCGAACCGGAACGCGCCCACGCCGCTGTTGGCCTTCTCCACCATGCGCACGCCCGCCGCCTGCGACGGCTTGATCCCCGCGCGGCTGATCGGCGCAATGTCCGCGCCTCCGCTGCGCACCAATGCCAGCCGCGTCGTCTCCTCCGGCACGCCGCGATAGATGAACGTCTTGATCCGCGGCACGCCATACAGCCAGTGGCTGTCCACCGCCTCCATCGTCACGTTATCGTTCACCACAATGCTCTTGAACTTGTACGGCCCTGAGCCGATGGGCTTGGTGTTGTACCCTTCCTCGCCCACTTCCGTGAAGTACTTACCGTCAATGATGTTGTTCGGCGCGCCGCCCTGGCCCATGATGCTGGCGTACTGCAAGTGCCACCAGATGTCCCGCGCATGCATCACCACCACCAGCGTGTTTGCGTCTGGCGCCGTGATGGACTTCACCTCTCTGCGAAGGTTCGTCGCGCTGGAGAACTGCGACTTCTCCCCACGCGCCCGCTCGATATTGATGCGGTAGTCTTCGGCGGTTGCCTCGCGCCCGTTGTGGAACAGCACACCCTTGCGTGTCTTCAGCGTGTGCGTCGTGCCGTCCGCCGACAGCGTCCACCCGTTCACCACGCCCGTGCGGGTGTTGAGCGTCCCGTTATCGTCCGCGCCGATCATGTAGTCGTACATGCTGTCCAGATACTCGCGCGTCTGGCCCTGGCGCTGGATCAACTCCGAGTTGCCCAGGTTGGCGCCCAGCACCACCAGCTCGCCCGCGGAAACCGGGATCGCCGTCGCCGTGGGTACGGGCACTGGCGTGTTCGCGGGCCGCGCCGTCGCCGCGGGGGCCGCCGTTGCTGCGGGCGCCGGCGCCTCGTCTTCGCCGCCGCCGCATGCCGCCGCCACCAAGCTCAGTACAACCGTGGCGAACAGTAAGGTTCGCAGTCTGGGAAATCGCATATTCCTCTCCTTGTGTAGCTCTTTCGTTTCCCTACCCCATGTTCACAGAGAGATATACTGCGGAAACCACGTTCGGCGGGGTGCCCGATGTTCCGTTGCGCTGAACTATAGCACCGCCGCTCGGAGTGTCAAGCGTGGCGTATCCGTAGACCCCTTCTTCGCCACGGTGTAAGATGAAACGGCCGTGCCCAAGAAGAAACAAGACTCGCCTGATTTCGAGCAATCCTTTCAGCAGTTGGAGCAGACCGTCGCTGCCTTGGAAAAGGGCGGCCTCTCCCTCGCCCAGGCCACGGCCCTCTATGCCGAAGGCATGCGCCTCGCCCGCCTCTGCGGCCAGCGCCTCGATGAGGCCGAACTCAAGATCACCGAGCTACAGGCCTCCTACGCCTCCAGCGCCGCGTCCCCCGACGACGTTCCAGAAGACGAGGACGAGGATGAAGATGCCTGACGCCGCCATGCTCATGGGCGATTTCCACATGCATACCTGGTACTCCCGCGACTGCGGTACCTCCCCCCGCGCCCTCGTGCGCCGTGCCGTCGCCGTGGGCCTCACCTGCATCGCCGTCACCGATCACAACAGCATCAAGGGCGCCCTCGCCGCGCAGCGCATCGCCCCGCCCCAGCTTCGCGTCATCGTCGCCGAAGAGGTCAAGACCACCCACGGCGAGATCACCGGCTTCTTCCTCACCCAAGAGGTGCCCAAAGGCCTTTCCCCTCTGGAAACCTGCCAGCGCATCAAGGCCCAGGGCGGCCTCATCTCCATACCCCATCCCTACGACCGCGTTCGCCGCTACGTCCTCGACCCCGCCGTCCTCGAACAAATACTGCCGCTGGTAGACATCGTCGAGGTGTTCAACGCCCGCACAACCTTCATCAGCGACTCCGACAAGGCTCGCGCCTTCGCCTCAGCCCACGGCCTTCCCGCCGGCGCCGGCAGCGACGCCCACTGCTCCTGGGAGCTCGGCCACGTCCGCGTGGAAATGCCTCCGTTCGACGGCCCCCAAGCCTTCAAGGACTCCCTGCGCCGCGCCGTCTTGCACACGCGACGCTCCAGCCCCCTCTACCACGGCGTCAGCACCTTCACCAAGTGGCGCAAGCGCCTTCTCCCCTTCACCCACATGCGATGATCACCGCGGGATCGCCCCCATGTACCAGATAGGCGTCTTCGCCACCGGCCGCGGCCAGGGCTCCCGGCAGCTCCTCCAGGCCATCCACGCCGCCGTGCAATCCGGCCGCCTGCCCGCCAAGATCGCCTTCGTCTTCAGCAACCGCGACCCCGGCGAGTTCGAACCCACCGACGCTTTCTTTGCTCTCGTCCGCCAGTGCGGCTACCCGCTCGTCACCCACTCTTTCCGCAAGTTCAAGGCCCGTGCCGGCGACTCAGCAGACTGGCGTCTCGCCTACGACCGCGAAGTGATGGCCAAGCTCGCGCCGCACCGTCCCGACCTCTGCGTGCTGGCCGGCTACCTCATGATCTTCGGGCCGGAGATGTGCCGCGCCTACTCTGCCGTCAACCTGCATCCTGCAGCCCCTGGCGGCCCCGTCGGCATGTGGAACCAGGTTGTGTGGCAGCTTATCGCCCGGCGGGCCCGCGAAACAGGCAACACCATGTTCGCCGTCACCGAAGAGCTTGACCGCGGCCCCACCGTCGCGTACAGCACCTTCCCCATCACCGGCGGCCGCTTCGATCCCCTCTGGCGTGACGCCGCCTCGAACAGCGTACCGCAGTTGCAGGCCCAGTACGGCGACTACGGCGAGGGCCTTCCGCTGTTCCAGGAAATCCGCAACGCCGGCATGCTCCGCGAGCGTCCCCTTGTTGTGGAAACGCTGAAGGCCTGCGCTGAAGGCCGCGTCGTCATCAAGGAAGGTCGCGTCCTGGACAAGCGGGGCAACGTCCTTCCCGGCCTTGACCTCACACGAGAAATCGAAGACTACGTCGCCGCGCACCCGCAGTCCTAGCGCCTGCCGCCCTACGCCGTCTTCTGCGTCCCGCCGTCCAGCGTCAGCGGCACCGGCTGCCCGTTCCCTGCCAGCACCAGCGGCGCCCGCTTGAACCGGATGGACTCCGGCGTGATGATGCACTTCCTCACGTCCTTCAGTGACGGGATCAAGTACATCACCTCCAGCAGCGTCTCCTCGATCACCGTCCGCAGGCCCCGCGCCCCCGTCTTCCGCTTCATCGCCTCTTCCGCCGCCACTTCCAGCGCCTCCGGCGTGAACACCAGCTCCACGTTGTCCAGCACAAACAGCTTCTCGTATTGCTTGGTGATGGCGTTCTTCGGCTCGGTGAGTATCCGCACCAGCGTCTCTTTGTTCAGCGATTGCAGGCTCACCGCCACCGGCAGGCGTCCCACGAACTCGGGGATCAGCCCAAATTGCAGCAAATCGTCAGGGATCAGCTTCTCCAGCACCCGGTCAATCGGGTTCCCATCCTTGGACGCATCGCGCACCTTCTGCGTGGCGTGGAAGCCGATGGCGCTGGCATCCACGCCCACGCGCTTCGCCACAATCCTGTCCAGCCCTTCGAACGCCCCCCCGCAGATAAACAGAATGTTGTGCGTCTTGAGCTGAATGAACTCCTGGTACGGGTGCTTGCGCCCCCCTTGCGACGGCACGTTCGCCACGCACCCTTCGATAATCTTCAGCAGCGCTTGCTGCACCCCTTCGCCCGACACGTCCCGGGTGATAGACGGGTTCGCGCCCTTCCGCGCAATCTTGTCCACCTCGTCAATATAAATAATCCCGATCTCCGCCCGCTGCAAGTCCCAATTCGCCGTCTGCACCAGCCGCAGCAGAATGTTCTCCACATCCTCGCCCACGTAGCCCGCTTCCGTCAGGCTCGTGGCGTCGGCAATGGCGAACGGCACGTCCAGGATGCGCGCCAGCGTCTGCGCCAGCAGCGTCTTGCCGCACCCCGTCGGCCCCACCAGCAAGATATTGCTCTTATCCAGGGCTACCGCGCCGTTCATCACGGAAGGCTTGATGCGCTTGTAGTGGTTGTACACTGCCACGCTCAGCACCTTCTTCGCCCGCTCCTGGCCCACCACGTAATCGCTGAGCTGCTCGTAGATCTTCTGCGGCGTCAGGCTCGCCACCGCCATCGGCTTGCCCGCCGCTGCGGGCTCCGCTGCCGGCGTCTCTTCGTCAATGATCCGCTGGCATAGGCGCACGCACTCGTCGCAAATGTACACCTTGCCGGGGCCGGCGATCAGGCGCTTGACCTGGCTCTGCGCCTTGCCGCAAAACGAGCATTCGTACTGCGACCGAGTGGTGCTGCTGCGGGTAGTCGCCATGGGGCTGTGCGCCTCCTGCGTGTCGCTGCTTCCTCGCCGTCGAGCTATTTAACTGGAATTATCCCGTTCTTCCCGGCCGTGCCCCCCGCGAGAATTTGATCCACCAGCCCGTAGTCCTTCGCCTGCGTCGCGTCCATGTAGAAATCCCGGTCGGAGTCCCGCGCGATGCGATCGTACGGCTGCCCCGTGTTGTCCACCAGGATGCGCCGCAGCACGTCCTGCTGCCGCAGAATCTCCCTCGCCGCGATCTCGATGTCCGAGGCCTGCCCCTGCGCTCCACCCATCGCCTGGTGCATATGGATCGTGGAGTGCGGCAGCGTGTACCGCTTGCCCTTCGTCCCCGCGCTCAGCAGCACCGTCGCCATGCTTGCCGCCAGGCCCACGCAGATCGTCGCCACGTCGCAGCGCACCAGCTTCATCGTGTCGTGGATCGCCAGCCCCGCGGAGATTGACCCGCCCGGGCTGTTGATATAAATGCTGATGTCCTTCTCCGGGTCTTCGCGGTCCAGGTACAGGAGTTGCGCCACGATCAGGTTGGCGATCTGGTCGCTCACCGGCGTGCCCAGAAACACGATGCGTTCTTTCAGAAGCAGCGAGTAAATATCGAACGCGCGCTCGCCGCGGGCGCTCTGCTCAATCACCATTGGGATGATATTTTGCGGCTGGACTGTCATCGTTGGACTCCTCTATGCCCTGCGGCGGCTCTCATCTTATGCTGCGCCCTGCGGCCCGGCCGGTTGCATGGCGATCTTCCCTACGCTTGTGCTGCGCCCTGCGGCGTCGCCGGCTGCGTGGCGATCTCCACCAGGCGGTCGAGCGTTTTGCGCGTCAGCAGCGACTGCTCGATGGAGCGCCGCCCTCGTTCCGACGCAAACACCTGCCGCAACTGGTCCTCCTGCGCCCCGCTGCCTGACGCCAGACGGTTTACTTCGTCGTCAATCTCCTGCTCGCTGACGGCTACGCCTTCCTTGTCGCGAAGCTCCGTCACCACCAGCGATCGCTGGATGCGCCGCACCGCCGCCGGCTTCATCTCCTCCAGCAGCTGCTCCCGCGTCTTCCCCACGCTCTTCAAGTACTCGTCCAGGCTCACCTGGCCGCGCGTCTGCCGTTCCTGGTCCTCCAGCATGTGCTCCACTTCGTGGTCCACCAGCGAAGGCGGGTACTCCAGCGTGGCGATGGCGATTGCCTTCTCCAGCGCATCCTCGCGCAGCTTATCCTTTGCCCGCTCCTGCGCCTGCTCCATCAGTTGCTTCCGCACGTGATCGCGCAGCGCCTGGTAGCTGTCGTACCCCTCGCCCACGCCCTTGGCGAACCCATCGTCCAGCGCAGGCAGTTCCTTCTTCTTGATATCGTGCACCGTCACGCGGAAGTGATAGCTCTTTCCCTGAAACTCCGTATGTTCGTGTCCGTCATGTTCCAAGGGGGAGTCTTTATCGAACGCCAGGCCGAACTCCTTCGTCTCCCCGCCGTTGACGCCCACAAGCTGCTCGGAAAAGCCGGGGACAGGCGCATGCATCTCTGCCTGCGGCTGAAACTGGACGCCCTTATCGTCCGCCACCTTGCGACCGCCCTCCTCCGCATAGAAATCCATCGTCAGCAGGTCGCCCAGCGACACCGGCGCCAGCGACGGTATCCATGGCGCTTGCTGGTAGCGGATCTGCTCCACCACCTTGTCAATGTCCTCTTCCTTGACCTCTGGGGCAGGCGCATCCACGCGAACGTCTTTATACGCCCCCAGCTCCACCACCGGCGCCAGCGGCACCGTCGCCTTCCACGCAATCGGCTCGGTGCTCGTCACCTCGATCGCCGGCACGCCCGCCGCCTCGATCTTCTGCTCCTTGATGGCGCGATCCGTGGCTTCCGGCACCAGATGCTCGATGGTCTCTTGCAGAATGACCGATTTCCCCAGGTGGCGCTCCAGCATCACCGGCGGCGCTTTCCCCTGACGGAAGCCGGGGATGCGAGCGCGTTCCGCCAGGTGGCGGCACGCCTCCAGGCGCGACTTCGCCACCTCCGCGGGCTCAGCTTCAATCGTCAGCACAACTTGGCGGGACGGCAGATTCTCGACAGAAACCTTCAAGGGGTACTCCAAGCGGCCAGTGCTTCTATTATACCAATGAATCGCCCGTCCACGCGCGGATGCGCGCCAACGTTCTTGGGTGTGCGCACCCATGCGCCCAACGGGAAACGCGCGCAAGCGCCCAAGAGGATAAACGGATGTCCGGCCTCACGCGCCAGCCGGCCTCTCTCCTGATCTCTGTTGCTCCTTCACTGTGATGCTCAACTCCTGCAACTGCTTCTCGCTCACCGGCGCGGGCGCCCCGAACAGCAGGTCGGCCCCGTTTTGCGTCTTGGGAAACGCGATCGTCTGGCGAATGTTCTCTTCCCCTGTCAGCAGCATCACCAGCCGGTCGATCCCCGTGGCGATGCCCCCGTGCGGCGGCGCCCCGTACTCCAGCGCTCCCAGCAGTTGCCCGAACTGCTCCTCCCGCGCCGCCGCGTCGTGCCCCATCAACGCCAGGATCTTCTCCTGCGCCGCTCTCTTGTGATTGCGGATGCTCCCGCCGCCCGCCTCGTAGCCGTTGCAAATAAGATCGTACTGCTTCGCCATCGCCCTGCCCGGGTCCATGTCCAGCAGCGGCGTGTCCTGGTCAATGGGGGCGCAGAACGGGTTGTGCGGCGAATCCCACCGGTTCTCTTCCGGCCTCCACTCCAGCAAGGGAAAGTTCACCACCCAGCCGAACGCCAGCACGCTCGGGTCGGCCAGTTTCAGCCGTTCCCCCATCATCTGCCGCAGGCTCCCCAGCGCCGCGTTCGTCTCCGCCTCCGGCCCCGCCACCAGCAGCAGCAGGTCGCCTGGCGTCGCCCCCATCCGTCCCGCCATCGCCTTGATCTCGTCAATCGTCACGTGCCGCCCCGCGGACGACCGCACCTGCTCCTGCGTCAGCGCCTCTAGGCTGCCCGCAATCTTCTCCAGCGCAATCGTCACCAGCCCCTTCGCCCCCTTGCCCCGCACAAACTCTAGCAGCTCGTCCGTCTGCTTGCGTGAGTACCCCGCGCACCCTGGCGCCACGATCCCCTTGACCACGCCGCTTTGCGCCGCCGCTTTGAACACCTGGAACTGCGTGGTGCGCGCCAGGCCCGTGATGTCTGTGATCTCCATGCCGAAACGCAAGTCCGGCTTATCGCTCCCGTAGCGGCTCATGGCATCCTTGTAGTCCAGGCGCGGGAACGGCGTTGCTAGCAGCCGCTTCTCCGGCACGATCTTCCGCACCAGCTCCGTGTGCATCTCCTCCACCAGCCCCATCACGTCGGCCATCTCCACAAAGCTCATCTCCAAGTCCATCTGGGTGAACTCCGGCTGGCGGTCGGCGCGCAGGTCCTCGTCGCGGAAGCACCGCGCCATCTGGAAATACCGTTCGTAGCCCGCCACCATGAGCAACTGCTTCAACTGCTGCGGTGATTGCGGCAGCGCATAGAAGCTCCCCGGCTGCAAGCGGCTCGGCACCAGGAAATCCCGCGCCCCCTCCGGCGTGCTCTTGATGAGGATCGGCGTCTCGATCTCCAGAAAGCCCCGCGCATCGAGGAAATCGCGCATGAACTTCACCGCGCGGTGCCGCAAGATCATGTTGCGCTGCATCCGCTCCTTGCGCAGGTCAATGTAGCGGTACTGCAAGCGCACCGCCTCGTCCACCGGCGCATCCTCGTTGACATAAAACGGCGGCGTTTTCGACTCGTTCAGCACCGTGGCGCTGCCGGCGATGATCTCCACCTCGCCCGTGGGCATCTTGGCGTTCTCCGTACCCTGCGGCCGCCGCGCCACCTCGCCCGTGACCTGCACCACCCACTCGCCGCGTAGCGTATGTCCCACCGCGTGCGCCACGCTGCTTGTCGCCGGGTTGAACACCACCTGCGCCAGCCCCGAGCGGTCGCGCAGATCAATAAACGTCAGGCCCCCGTGATCGCGCCGGCGATGCACCCAGCCCGCCAGCGTCACCTTTTCACCGGCGTGCGCCGCGCGCAGATCGCCGCAGCCGTGAGTCTTGAGCACATGCCCCTCCGAACTGAAATCTCCGAGGATATCAGAGTTGATTATAGGTTTTCGCGGTGGTCTTCACAAGCTGCGACTCGATCCCCGCCGCGCCGAGTTGCCGTTGTAGCCTAGCGCCCGCCGCCTCATCGTCCACCAGCGTGAACAGCGCCGGTCCGCTGCCGGAAAGATGCGCCGTGGCCGCGCCCGCATCCAGCATCCGCCGCCGAAACGCGGCGAAGCCAGGAAACACCTCGTCCGCCACCTGCTCAAACGTGTTGTACAGCAAGCCCGCCTCCAGCGTGTGCGATCCCCGTATCGCGTGCACCAGCAACTGCGTCCGCTGCCCGAAGCTCTGGTGCGACGGATTCAGCGCTCCGTACAGCGTCGCCGTCTTCCTCTCGATCGAGATCGGTGGCGTGGCCACCACCAGCCACGTCTCACGCAGCGGCGGCAGCGGCGTCAACTCATCGCCGCGTCCTTCCGCCAGCACCGTGCCCCCGTACAGGAAGAATGGCACGTCGGCTCCCAGCGTTCCCGCTATGTGCCGCAAATCCTCGCCGCTCGGCTGATGCCCCCACAGCTTGCACAGCCCCGTCAGCGCTGCCGCCGCGTCGCTCGACCCTCCCCCCATGCCCGCCGCCACGGGGATGCGCTTCCTCAGCTTCATCATCGCCCCGCGCTTCTCTCCCATGCGCTCTTGCAGCAGCCGCGCCGCGCGCATCACCAGGTTTTCTTCTGCTGTCGTCCCGGACAGATCCCCCTGGAGCATAAGCGTCTCGGACGGCGCCAGCGTTAGCTCGTCGCACAGGCTGATGGATTGAAATACGCTCACGATGTTGCGGTAGCCGTCCTCCCGCTTGTCCAGCACCTCCAGCGTCAGGTTCAGCTTGGCATACGCCCGCACGATCATGTTGCGACTCCTGCGCGGGCCGGCTTCCATGCGCGATACAGCCTGCCCCATTCCTCCAGAGTCAGCGTCTCCGCGCGCCGCTCCTGCGCGACCCCCGCCTCGTGCAGCATCGCCCCCGCCTGCTCCTTGGCGATCCCTAGCCCCTGGGCCAGTGCGTTGCCCAATTGCTTCCGCCGCGCCGAAAACCCCGCCCTCGCCAGATCCAGCAGCGCCGGTGCCTCCGCCCGCGACACCACCGCCGGCACCGCCCGCACCTCCAGCCGCACGATCGCTGAATCCACCTTCGGCGCCGGCGAAAAGCTCCCTGGCCGCACGATCCCCAGGATGCTTGGCTCGGCGTACAGCCGCGTCGCCACCCCCAGCAGGCCCATCTCCCCCTCTGGGGCGCACATGTTCTGCGCCACCTCTCGCTGCAGCAGCGCCACCACACGCACAGGCGGCGCCGACGACTCCAGCAGATGCCGCACGATCGCCGTCCCCACGTTGTACGGCAAGTTCGCCACCACTGTATATGAGGGCAGCGTAGATGTGATGTGGGGCGAAGCCCCCTGTTGCGCCAGCAGCGCCGCGGGGTCCAGCTCCAGCAGGTCGCCCGCGATCACCGTGAGGTTAGCGTAGCCCGCCAGCTCGGCGCGCACCGCCTCCGCCAGGCGCTCGTCCTTCTCCACCGCGATCAGCCGCTGTGCCCGCGCCGCCAGCTCGCGTGTCAGCGTCCCCAGCCCGGCGCCGATCTCCAGCACCGTGTCCGTCGGCAAGATCTCCGCCGCGGCGACGATCTTCTCCAACACGCCCTGGTTCACCAGGAAATGCTGCCCCAGCGATTTGCGCGCCCGCACCCCGTACTGCGCCAGCAATTGCTGCAAGCGCGGGCTAGGCGACGCTGGCGTTGCTGGCAACGTCATAGCGCAGTCGTGGTACAGCCTGCCCACGCGAGGAGTTTCTTTTTAGCCAATCTGCCCCCCTCGCTATCGTAGGACAATGCGGCGCGTCTTCCCGCGCGCAAGCTGCGCAAAACAAACATAAGGGCCGTGCACCCACCGTCGATCCTACCTGCAAGCGTATCGCCGCCGTACGGCTCGGAGCAGGCGACCCTGCGGCGCCCGGATGACACTGCGTACCGTTGCTTCCTTCCGGACCTGGCGGGGTTGGCAGGCATCCGCCGCGCAGGACCCGCTCGTCAGCGCCGTCCAGCAACAACAGAGGCCCGCGGACACAGACCTTGGGTGGGAATTCAGCCCCGCTGGAGCGGATTGCGGGTACAGGGCACCGCTAACTCCCCGCCTAGCACGGCCGCCCTTCATGCTACGGGCTGCCCGCAGAGGTGTCAATCAAGCGCGGCCTAGCATTCCCCGCTCTGTCATTGCGAGGGCATCCGCGCCCGTGGCAACCTGGAGGGGAAGTGTGGTACTACCCTCTTCCCCCGTCCACGGGGGAAGATTGAGATAGGGGGTATACCCCTTCCTCCTCGCTCGCCGCCAGCCCTATACTGAACGTATGTCGTCAACGGAGAAACCCCCCGCCGAGCGCGCCGTCCGCGACCGCATCCGCGCCTCCGGCCCCATCACCTTCGCCGAATTCATGACACTTGCCCTCTACGGGGATGGCGGCTACTACCGCTCCCCTGCCCCCATCGGCGAAGCGGGCGACTACTACACCAGCCCCGTGGCGCACCCCCTCTTTGGCACGCTCCTCGCTCTCCAGCTCGAGCAGATGTGGCGGCTCCTCGGCGCACCCCCGCGGTTCGACGTCCTCGAGCCCGGCGCCGGCGACGCCCGTCTCGCCCGTGACATCCTCGCCTACGCCCCATATCTCGACCCTGCCTTCGCCGCCGCGTTGCACTACACCTGTCTCGATCCCTGCCCCCGCGATAGCGGCCCGCCCCTCCCCAATCTCTCCTGGGCGTCCGACATTCCCCATGCGCCCGTCACCGGCTGCATCGTCTCCAACGAGTTCTTCGACGCCCTCCCCGTGCACCGCGTCGCCGTCGCTGGCGGCGCGCTCCAGGAAATCTACGTCACCCTCGATGGCGACCGTCTCGCCGAGTCGCTTGGCGATCCCTCCACGCCGGCGCTGGCCGAGCGCCTCGCCGCTGAGGGCATCCGCTTGCAGGAGGGCTGGCGTGCCGAAATCTGCCTCGCCGCCTCCCACGCCATGCAGCGCCTCGCCCGCGCCCTCCACCGCGGCTACATCCTTACTATTGATTACGGCGATATGGCCGAGGCCCTCTACGCCGCCGCCCGCCGCCACGGCACTCTTGCCTGCGCCTTCCGCCACGCCTCCCAGCAAGATGCGCTCGCCCGCGTGGGGCGTCAGGACATCACCGCGCACGCAGACTTCACCGCGCTCATCGCCGCCGCCCGCGATGCCGGCGCGCCGCCCGTTGTCCTCTTCACCCAGGGCGAGTTCCTCCGCAATCTCGGCGCCCAGCACTTTCTCGATGCCCTCTCCGCGCAGCGCCTGCCCGCCCTTGACCTTCAGGCCAACCGCTTCGCCATCCGCGATCTCCTCCGCGGCGACGGCCTCGGCAACTTCCGCGTCCTCGTGCAGGCCAAGGACGCCCCTGCCCGTGAGCTTGCTTGCCTTGGCAACGATCCCGAATGGCTCGACGCCCTGCGCCGGCGTCTCCCTGCGTTTCCCCTCCCCCTCCTCACCCCCCGGCACATGTGCCTGCTTGAGGGCCGCTATCCGCATCTGGCCGCGCCCGGCTAAATGCCTGATTTGTGGGCCTGCCGGTCGTTCGCCCCTCCTCTCCTTCCCTACTCTGCCCCTTCCTTTCGCTTCTCACCCTGCGCCACCCCATTTGTGAGAATGACTTCTCGTGCCCTTCGCAAGCACTGTTGTGATAGATAAAAAGAGGGGGCCGGTCTAACCGGCCCCCTCTTTTTATCTATGGTGAGAGTTCTTCGGAAGAGTCTGAGAAACCCTTCTTGCAAGAAGGGTTTCTCAGCGTGGGGAGGGGCGGTGTCGCGCGGGGTGAGGCGCAAGCGACTCTGCCGTGCGGATCAGCTTCTGCGCCCGCAAAGCAATTGCAGTATCAATCATCTGCCCGTCCAGCGAACACGTCCCCAGGCCTTCACCCTCCGCCTTCACGAACGCCTGCAGCACGCGCCGCGCCTGCGCCACCTCTTCCGGCGTCGGGCTGAAGATCGTATTGATCAGACCCACCTGCGCCGGGTGAATGGCGAACTTCCCGCTATAGCCCAGCGAAAGCGCCAGTCTGCCGTCCGCCGTCAGCCCCGGCGCATCCTCGATCCCCACGAACGGCGAATCAATCGCCTGCTTTCGCGCCGCGTGCGCCGCGATCGCCACGTGATGGCGCGCGTACAGCAGATCCAGCCCGTCGGCGCGATGCGTCACTCCCATGTCCGCCGTAAAATCCTCCGCGCCGAACGCGATCGCCGTGATCCGCGTGGACGCCGTGGCGATTTCGAACGCCCGCAGCACCCCCAGCGCCGCCTCGATAAATGGAATGATGCGCACCTGCCCAAAGGGCAGACCCTTGCCATGCTCCAGGTTCGTGATGATATCGTCCAGGTGCCGGATGCTGTCCGCCGATGAAATAGACGGCAGCACCACCCCCGTTAGGTGCTCGGAGATCGCCGTGTTCAGGTCATCCCAAATCAGCGGCGAATCAATGGCATTCACTCGCACATAGACCCGCTTGCCCGCCTTCGCCAGCGCGGGCAGCGCCTCGCGGATCATCTGGCGCGCCTTGGCTTTCTCCGGGTCCGGCACGCCGCTCTCCAAGTCCGGCACAATGACGTCTGCCGGTACGCCGCGGGCTTTTTCCAGGAACCGCCCGCGGTTTCCCGGCACAAACAGCAGCGACCGTATTGGATCCATGCGACTGCTCCGTTCTTCGCCGCTCACGGCCGCGCCCCGCTCTGCCGCCGCTGCATCGCCTCCGCCACCTCCAGCAGCTGCGCCGCGCGTTTCCACACTGGCGTATCAATCATCTTGCCGTCCAGCGCCACTGCCGCCTTCCCCTGCCGTTCCGCCTCCGCGTACGCCTGCACCACCCGCCGCGCATACTCGATCTCCGCCGCCACCGGCTGGAACGTCTCGTTGATCGGGCCGACTTGGCTCGGGTGAATAGCGAACTTCCCCTTGAAACCCATCGCCTTCGCCCGCTGGCACTGCTCCAGCAGGTTCGGCGTATCCTTGAAATCCGCCTCCGGCGTATCGAACGCCAGCACCCCGGCCGCCCGCGCCGCCAGCGCCACCATCGCCCGCGCCGTCGCCACGTTCTCCATCTCCCGCGTCCGGGGAATGCCCATATCCGCGGTGAAATCCTCCGCGCCGAACGCCAGCCCCAGCACCCGCGGCGTCGCCTGCGCGATCTCCCTCGCGCTCAGCACCCCCGCCGCCGACTCCACCCACGGGATGACTTTGAGCGATCCCTCCGCCAGCTCGCGTTCCGCCTCCACCAGCGAAAGCATCGTGGACAGCTCCCGCGCCTTCGCCGGCGTATCCATCTTCCCGATGCTGATGCCCTCGATGTGCTTGCCCGCCACTGCGCGCAGATCGTCCCACACCCACTGGGACCCCATCGCGTTCACCCGCACGAACACGCGGTATCCCGCCAGCGCGGGCAGATGCGCCGCAACCATCCCCCGCGCGTTCACCTTCTCCCCCGCCGGCACAGAATCCTCCAGGTCGGGGATCAGCGCATCCGCGGGCACAGTCACCGCCTTGCCCAGCATCTTCGCGTTATTCCCCGGCACGAACAGCAGCGAACGGATCAGGTCCACACAGGCCTCCACAGGAGGGAATCAGGGTGTCTCAGAGCGCAGGTAGTATAGCACGCAGCCCTGCCTCTCCCGTCCCCGAAACCCCACCCCGCGGCGGTTATTCGTGGGCCTGCCGGTCATGCGCGCCCGCCGCCTCCCCCACCCCAGGCGCCCCCGCTCCGCGGCGCTGATTAGCATCCCTGCCCGCCTCAGGCGGGTGGGCCTGCCGGTCATTCGCGCCACCCGCCTTCCTCCCTGCCCCTCTCCCTTTCTTGCCCCTCTCCCTGCCGCCCGCCTACAATACGTCTTGCCCCTTCACGAGCGCGGGCCCGTAGCTCACCCCTTCACGAGCGCGGGCCCGTAGCTCACCCCGTCGCGAACGCGGGCCCGTAGCTCAATGGTAGAGCGAGCGGCTCATAACCGCTTGGCCGTAGGTTCGATCCCTACCGGGCCCACCACGCCGCTCTCGTGTGATACGCTACGGTCCAAGTTGAAGCGAGAGGCGGGTTATGAAGTTCCCGGTAGTTCTCACAATTGACGAAGATGGCAAGTTCACCGCCGAAGTACCCATCATCCCCGGGTGCATATCCGCAGGCGATACTCGCGAAGAGGCATTAGACAATTCAAGGATGCGATCAGCCTGTGCCTGGCCTCCCGTGAAGAAGAAGGCTGGCAACTCCCGGTAGAGCACAGCATCGAGCAGGTCGAGATCGCCGCTGCGTAATGCCGCCTACGCCGCTTGTTACATTTGATGAGCTGCTGGCTGCTCTCCAACGATTGGGCTACCGGTCTGCGAGGCAAAGCGGGAGTCACATCCGGTTGCGTGCTCCTCAATCGCCGCCCAGTTACCGTCCCACGGAAGCGCGAGATTTCGCGTGGCACGCTGCGCAATGCTGAAGACGGCCGATGTCAGCGTGGACGAGTTCATAGAATTGCTGCGCCGGTAGCTGCCGGACTGTCCCCGCCGGAGGGTCCCTCTCACCCGCCGTGCTACACTCCCGCATATCCCTCGTATGTATACTACCCCTAGCCTGCACCACGGAGCGACCTGCCCGCTTGACTGCCCACGATCCGCCCCGCGACCCTGAAGAACCCCCCGCGACCCCTCCGCCCGCCCGCGCCGCGCGCTGGCAGATCTTCGAGTCCTTGCGCATCCCTGCCTACCGCCGCTACATGATCGGCTTCACCGGCAGCGGCATCGCCTTCACCAACCAGCAAGTCGCCATGGGCTGGCTCGCCTACGATCTCACCCAGTCCAGCCGCGCCCTCGGCGCCGTTCTGCTCTTCTCCGGCATCACCATGGCCATCGGCTCCCTCGCCGGCGGCGTTATCGCCGACCGTTGGGATCGCCGCACCACCATCATCTCTCTGCAAATCTTCGCTGCGCTCAATTCGCTGATCATCGGGCTGCTCGTCGTCACCGGGCATATCCAGTTCTGGCATCTCTACCCCTATGCTGCCATCAACGGCTTCGCCACCGGCGTGCACCTCCCCTCTCGGCAAGCCTTCGTCTACAACATCGTCGGCAAGGACCTTTTGCCCAACGCTATGGCCGTCAACGTCGCCAACAACAACATCATGCGTCTTGCCGCCCCTGCGCTGGCAGGCTACTTCATCGCCTGGTTCGGCGTGGCATCCGTCTTCTTCTCCATCGTCGCCGGCTTCGGACTCTCCGCCGTCGTCATGCTCTTTTTCGTCGGCCCCACCAAGCAGGAGTACCTCGCCCCCCGCGAACACCCGCTCCGAGCCCTCGCCGGCGGCTTCACCTACCTCTGGAGCCAGCGAACCCTCTTCTGGCTCGTCATCCTCACTCTTGTCGGCACCACCATGGGCATGCCCTTCCGTGATCTCATGCCTGCCTTCGCCGTGGAAGCCCTTGACCTTGATCCCCAGGGCTTTGGCCTGCTCATGAGCATGGTCGGTCTTGGTTCCCTCATCGGCGGCATCGGCATCGCCTTCCTTGCCTCCAGCCGCCGCCCGGGCGTGCTGCTCATCATCGCCGGCATCGGTTGGGGCCTCGCCCTCGCCCTCCTCGGCCTCGCCTCGTCGCTTGCGACTGCAATTATCGTCATCATCCTCCTCGGCTGCGTCAGCACCTTTTTCAACGTCATCAACAACGTCATGCTCCAGACCAAGGCCGACGATGCCCATCGCGGCCGCATCGCCAGCTTCCACCTCCTCACCTTCTCCACCCATCCCATGGGCGCTATGGCCCTCGGCGCGCTTGCCGACGGCACCGATATACGCACGGCATATGTCGCCTTCGGCATCGCCATGGTCGTTGTGATGCTCGCCCTCGGAGTCTGGCGCAGCGACGTTCGCCGGCTCGCCTCCTAACCATCGCCCGCGCCCGCTGCGCCCCGCGATGCGCACTATCGCCTCGCTGTCCTCGCAGCCCTGGCCCAGCGACGTTCGCCGCCTCTCCTAACCACCGCCCGCGACCCTTGCGCTACGTCGTATATCACCATTTGTTCCCTGTCCGCTGACGCCTCTCCCTGTCCACCGACGGCTATCCGTATCCAAAAGCGCTCCAGGTATATCTGGACGCCCTCTGTGGCCCCTCTCCTGTCACCGTCTCTATAGCCCTAAGCAAAACGTCTATAAAATTCGACCTGCAAATTGCCCTGTGACCCTATTGACAACGGTGTGACCATAGGTTACATTGAGCGCGCTCTGCTGTTCTAGGTTTTCAATGGCATATTTAGGTGGATAGAGTTGCTCAGCGGAACCTTCGAAGCCCGCGTGGATGCGCAAAGCCGCATCGTCATCCCCCTCAAGTTCCGCCCGGAGCTTCAGGGCGACTTCATGCTGGCGCGCGGCCCCGACCAGAACATCAACGCCTACCCCATGCGCGAATGGGAACGTCTCGTCGCCGAATATGACCAGTTCTCCGATCTCGATGACAACGCCCGTATCTACAAGCGCCTCACCATCGGCAGCGGGCATGACGTCAAACTCGACCGCCAGGGCCGCATCGTGCTCCCCACCTTCCTCCGCACTTTCTCCGGCATAGCCGACGCCGTCGTCATCGTCGGCTACGTCCGCTTTTTCGAGCTCTGGTCGGCGGAGCGCTGGCAAGCAATGGAAGCCAAGGGCGCCAACCTCTCCGATCTCGCCAACATCCTCCACCAGCAGCAGCGCATGGGCCAGCTTGTCCGGATTGAGCAGTCCGGGCCGCGAGCAGTGCCATGAATCACGCCCCTGCGGCGCAGCAGCACATCACCGTCCTCCAGCAAGAGGTCGTACACGGGCTTGCCGTCGTCCCAGGCGGCACGTACGTGGACTGCACCCTCGGCGCGGGCGGCCATGCTGCCGCCGTCCTCGCCGCATCCTCTCCCGGCGGGCGCCTCCTCGGCATAGACGCCGATCCTCGCGCCATCCGCGCCGCCGAACGCCGCCTGCAAGAGTGGCGCGGCCAGTGCGTCCTGGTGAATGACACCTTCGCCAATCTCCAGGCCGTCTGCGCCTCCCTCGGCTTCACCCGCGTCAACGGCGTCTATTTTGACCTTGGCCTCTCCTCCCTCCAGCTCAGCGAGCCGGAGCGCGGCTTCAGCTTCCAGGCGGACGCTCCCCTTGATATGCGATTTGGCCCCCTCCAGTCACGCACCGCCGCTGACGCTGTCAACGATCTCCCCCAGGACGAACTCGCCCGCGTTCTCTGGATCTATGGGGAGGAGCCGCGCAGCTACGCTATTGCACGCCGCATCGTTGCCGCACGGCCTGTCCGTTCCACCGGCGTGCTCGCCCGCATCATTGCCGGCGTCTACCGCGGCCCCCGCGGGCGCATCCACCCCGCCACCCGCTCATTTCAGGCGCTGCGCATCTGGGTCAATGACGAGCTCGGCGCCTTGGGCACGGCCCTGCGCCAGGCCGTGCCCGTCACCGGCCCCGGCGGCCGCATCTGCGTCATAAGTTTTCACTCTTTAGAAGATCGAATGACCAAGCAGTGGTTTCGCCAGGAATCAACTGACTGCATTTGCCCGCCCGGCCTGCCCGTCTGCGTCTGCGGCCATCAGGCCACGCTCAAGCTCATCACCCGGCGTCACATCGCCCCCTCTGAAGAAGAAGTGGAGCGCAATCCAAGAGCCAGGAGCGCAAAGCTGCGCATAGCTGAACGTATCTAATCGCCAACGCACGTCCGTAGCAAAGGGGGGACCATGGGCAGGGACAGCAGCAAGATTCTCATCGCCATAGACGTAGGCACGGCGCAAGTCAGCGTCGCCGGCGCCCGGGTTGCGCCTGATTTCCCTACCGAAATCGTCGCCTACGGCACCTCCGCGTCGCTCGGCATGCACAAAGCCGCCGTCTCCAGCGTGGACGATGCCTCCTTCGCCATCCGCGCCGCCCTGGAAGACGCAGGCCTGGAAGGCAAGATCCGCGATAGCGAAGTCATCGTCGGCGTCAGCGGCAAGCACATCGCCTCCCGCAACACCACCGGCGAAGCCGCCGTGGAGCGCAGCGACGGCGCCGTCGCCCAGCGCGATGTGCAACGCGCCCTCGCCTCCGCCCGCTCCTCCGGCCTGGGTGAAGACACCGCCCTCCTCCACCAGATCGTCCGCGCCTACCGCGTAGACGGCTACCGCTGCCGCCGCGATCCTGTCGGCATGCACGGCAAGACCCTCCAGGCGGAGACCCACCTCGTCACCGCCGGCATGGACGCCGTCAGGAACCTCAAGCGCGCCGTAGAGATGGCCGGCAAGGACGTGGATCGCGTCGTCGCCGGCGGCCTCATGTCCGCTCTCGCCGTCCTCCGCCGTGAAGAGCGCGAGATGGGCGCCGTCACCCTGGATATCGGCCACGGCGTCACGGACATCGTCGCCTATGCCGACGGCGCCGTCGTCCACACCTCCGCGCTACCTCTGGGCGGCCACCAGCTCATCAATGATATCAGCATCGCCCTCAACACCTCCCTCCATGTGAGCCGAAGCCTCCTCACCGAGCATGGCCAGGGCGTCCTTGATCCCGCCACCGCCGATCTCGAAATCACCGTGCCTTGCTATGGCCTCTCCGGCGAGCGTCGCGCCCGCAAGCGCTATCTCGTGGAAGTCATCCGCCTGCGCCTCATGGAATTGTTCCAGCTCAGCATGGGCCGCGTACGCCTGGCCCTGCCCGATGCGTCCTTCACCGCCGGCGTGGTCATCTGCGGTGGCGTGGCCCGTCTCCCCGGCATCCAGGCCATTGCCGAAGAGGCGCTCAAGATGCCCGCTCGCGTGGGCAGCGTCTCCCGCGCCTCCAACGGGCCTGACCTCTTGCAAGGCCCCCAATTCGCCACCCTCATCGGCATGGTGCAGAGCCACGCCGATCCGTCCTACGCCCCCGTTGCAGATGGCAAGGCAGGCCAGCCCGCCGGCGGCCTCCGCCTCCTCCCGCAGCTCCTGGGCAGCCGGTCATAACGCACAACAGAGCGGACCAAGTCATACGGACAGGAGGTGACAGATAGGGCAGAGGGGCAACAGCAGCGTCGGCACGTCGGGGCGCGCGGGCTCTGGGAACACACTATATGCAACAAGCGGCAATCGGAACAACCGGCACAACACACAGCATAAGGGGGACTCTGGCAATGGCATCGGACAGCGGCAAGTTTGACGGAGTGGCGAACGTAAAGGTCATCGGCGTCGGCGGCGGCGGCTGCAACGCAGTCAGCCGCATGGCCAAAGATCATGCGCCGGGCGTGGATTATGTATGCGTCAACACGGATGCGCAGGCCCTCGTGAGGGCCGAAGCTCCCGTGTGCGTCCGCATCGGCGACTCGATCACCCGCGGCCTCGGCGTCGGCGGCGACCCTGAAAAGGGACGTCAGTCCGCCGAAGAGAGCCGTGAAGAGCTGGAACAGTGCGTGCGCGGCACGGACATGGTGTTCATCGCCGCGGGCATGGGCGGCGGCACCGGCACCGGCGCCGCTCCCGTCATCGCCGAGCTTGCCCGTGGCGCCGGCGCCCTCACCGTGGCCGTCGTCACCCGCCCCTTCATCTGGGAAGGCGCCCATCGCAAGCGCAAGGCCGAGGAAGGAATCGCCCGCCTGCGCGATAAGGTGGACACCCTCCTCGTCATCCCCAACGACGCTCTCGTCAGCGTCTGCGACCGCAAGGTCACCGTGGGCAACGCCTTCAAGCTTGCCGATGAGGTCCTGCGCCGCGCCATCCAGTCCATCGCCGAAATCGTCACCATCCCTGGCGACATCAACGTGGACTTCGCTGACGTCCGCACCGTGATGGCCAATGCCGGCTCCGCCATGATGGGCATCGGCTACGGCCAGGGCGATAATCGCGCCACTGACGCCGCACGCGCCGCCATCACCAATCCCCTGCTTGATGTCTCCATTGAAGGCGCCAAGGGCGTCCTCTTCGTCGTCACCGGCGGCGCCGACCTCACCCTCAGCGAGCTCAACGCTGCCGCCGACATCATCGCCAAGGCCGTGGACCCCAATGCCAACATCTTCTTCGGCATGACCACGGACACCCGCATGGAGAACGAAGTCAAGATCACCCTCATCGCCACCGGCTTCGCCAACCAGGAAGCTACCGCCTTCGCCAGCGCGGACACGGTGAACCGCCTGCTCCAAGACGGCCCCGCCCGCGGCGATAAATCCGCTGCTGAAATTGACCTCGACGTACCCCCGTTCCTGCGCAAGCAACCCGTCGTGCGCACCGACGATACGCGCCGCTCCAAGCTGCCCATCGGCTTCTAACCATCCCCGGAGGGTGGCCCGGGCTGCACCGGGCCACCCTCCTTCTCCTGCCCGTTGGGGGGTGCGGCATGAGACGTTTTGACCCTTGCGCACAATGTGCATACTCTTGTTCCTAACCCCAGGGCTTGTGTGCATAGGTCAACGTAGCGCGAAATATAGTAGTTCGCGGGCCAAAAGACCCTTGACACGGTAGTGTATGTGGAGTACAACATTCTAGCCTCATTCGCGTAGAGCAGGAAAAAGCGAAACCCAATAGCTGTAATCCACCGCGCGGGTTCTCAAGTCCAGCAAGGCCCAGCCAATTCCAGAGACACCGCCATGAAGTGCCCCTACTGCAGCAACGTAGACAGCAAGGTCACCGATTCCCGCACCTCGGAAGACGGCATCCGCCGCCGCCGCGAATGCCTCCGCTGCGGCCTGCGCTTCACCACCTATGAGCGGGTGCAGTCCGCCACACTCCAGATCATCAAGCGTGATGGCCGCCGTGAAGACTTCTCCCGCGATAAGCTCGCCGGGGGCATCCGCCGCGCCTGTGCCAAGCGCCCCTTGCCCATGGGCGCAATTGAGAAGATCGTAGAAGAGATAGATGCAGAGGTGCAGTCCCTCGGCCGCGCCGAAGTCCCCTCGTCCATGATCGGCGAAATGGTCATGGACCGCTTGAAATTGCTCGACCGCGTCGCCTTCATCCGCTACGCCTCCGTCTACCGCGACTTTGCCGATATTGACAACTTTCGTGAGGAGATCGAAACGCTCCTGGCCCACAAGGAAGGCAGCTCCCCGTCGGCGCAGCTCCCATTGCTGCCGGAAGAGAAACCCACGCCCGTTGAGTTGCGCCGCCGCAAGCGCCAGCGCCGTCCCCGTGGCTCACGTCTCGGTGCGCCCGCCCGCCGTGCGTCCAACCAGCGTGGCGCTGCCGCACCTGAAGATCGCAACGCCTGAGTCATATATCGCTATGCACCGTCAACAATCCACAGCTACATATGCCGCAGGCCTTCTATCGCCGCGGCCCAGCGTCTCCCCTAACGCGCGGCGTCCCTGTTCGCGCCGCACGCCGGCAAGCATCAACAGCTAACCCCTGCGGGAGCACCCACCTGCCCGCCTAATCAGTCTATCTATAAAGAGAGGTTTTTCATCCCATGGCAATGGACAAATCCAACAACCGCAACCGCAAATCCGCCAAGCCCGCCTCCGGCAAGAACCGCCGCCCGGAGATACGCCTCGGCGATAAGCAAATCGAGCATCCGCCGCTCGCCCTGCAAGAGCTGCGCCTCCAGGCGCCCGGAGTCGTCAGCGTCACTAGTGGCGGCCACGGCGCCGCGGCCAGGGGCGCCGTAGATCCGCGCCGCGCCGCGCCCCTCGTGCGTGTCCCCTCGGCGGTCCCTGGCCTGGACATCGCCCCCAACGCCTACGAGGTGCTCAAGCGCCGCTACTTGGCAAAAGACCGCGACGGCAAGGTGGTGGAGACCCCCGAGCAGATGTTCCGCCGCGTCGCCCGCAACCTGGCCGAGGGTGAAATCGTCGAGGACCACGCCGCCGACGTCTCCCCTATCTTCGAAGAGTTCTACCACATGATGTCCAAACTGGAGTTCCTCCCCAACTCCCCCACCATCATGAACGCTGGCCGTGACCTCCAGCAGCTCTCCGCCTGCTTCGTCCTCCCCGTCCCTGACGATATGCAGGGCATCTTCGCCTCCGCCACCCACACCGCCATGATCCACAAGAGCGGCGGCGGCACCGGCTTCGCCTTCTCCCGCATCCGCCCGGAGAATGACGTCGTCGGCTCCACCGGCGGCATCGCCTCCGGCCCCGTCTCCTTCATCCGCATCTTTGACACCGCTACTGAGGTCGTCAAACAGGGCGGCACCCGCCGCGGCGCCAACATGGGCATCCTCAGCGTCCAGCACCCGGACGTCCTCAAATTCATCCACGCCAAAGACGACGACAAGTCCCTGCAAAACTTCAACATCTCCGTCGCCGTCACGGAAAAATTCATGGACGCCGTGGAGCGCGGCACCGACTACGATCTCATCAACCCCCGCAACGGCCAGGTCACCGGCCGGCACAACGCCCGCGAAGTCTTCGATCAGCTCGTCAACAGCGCGTGGAAGACCGGCGATCCCGGCATCATCTTTATTGACCGCATGAACACCGCCCGTTCCAGCCCCGTCCCCAAGCGCGGGCCTATTGAAGCCACCAACCCCTGCGGTGAGCAGCCCCTCTATCCCTATGACTCCTGCAACCTCGGCTCCATCAACCTCGCCCAGATGGTCACTGACCTCCCCATCCGCACCGTGGACTGGGAGAAGCTGGAGCGCACCGTCTTCACCGCCGTCCGCTTCCTGGACAACGTCGTCACCATGAACCGCTACCCCATCGCCCAGATTGAAGAAGTCTCCAAGAGCATTCGCCGCATCGGCCTCGGCGTCATGGGCTGGGCGGACATGCTCCTCATGATGGGCGCCCCCTACGATTCCGAGGAAGCCCTCCACCTCGCCGAGCAAGTCATGGCCTTCATCCAGGAGAAGGCCGATGAGGCCTCCATGGCCCTTGCCGAAGAGCGCGGCGCCTTCCCCGACTGGGACGATTCCGTGTACGGCCCCCTCGGCCCCCTCGGCCCCCGCCGCCTGCGCAACTCCACGCGCACCACCATCGCCCCCACCGGCACCATCAGCATCATCGCCAACTGCTCCAGCGGCATCGAACCCCTCTTCGCCCTCTCCTACTCCCGCACCGTCATGGAAGGCACCAAGCTCATTGAAGTCAACCCCTACTTTGAAGCCGTCGCCCGCAGGGAAGGCTTCTACAGCCAGGAGATGATGGAAGAGCTCGCCCGCCGCGGCTCCGTCAAGGGCATGCCCGGCGTCCCCCAATGGGTGCAGCGTCTCTTCGTCACCTCCCATGACATCGCCCCGGAATGGCACGTCCGCATGCAGGCCGCCTTCCAGCGCTTCACGGACAACGCCGTCTCCAAGACCGTCAACTTCGGCCATGACGCCAGTGTTGAAGACGTCCGCACCGTCTACCGCCTGGCCTACAAGACCGGCTGCAAAGGCGTCACCATCTACCGTGATGGCTCCAAGTCCATGCAAGTGCTCTCCACCGGCAAGACCGAACAGGCACGCACCGGCGAAGGCAAAGGAGAAGGCAAGAGCGAGGCCAAGATCGTCCTGCCCATCGCTGAAGCCACGCCCGCGCCTGCCCCCGCCCGCGAGCCTGCCCCCGCCGAGCAGCACGCCGGTGCGCTTCAGCAGGCCGAGCAGATCGCCTCCGGCCCCGTTCCGCGCCATCCCCGCGAGCGTCCCGTCATCGTCCGCGGCATGACCCATCGCGTCCGCACCGGCCACGGCAACATGTACATCACCCTCAACCTGGACGAGCGCGGCAAGCCCTTCGAGGTCTTCAGCGCCTTGGGCAAGGCCGGCGGCTGCGATTCCGCCCAGCTGGAGGCCATTTCCCGCCTCGTCTCCCTCGCCCTCCGCGCTGGCGTGGACATCGAATCCATCGTCCAGCAGCTCCGCGGCATCACCTGCTGCCCCGCCTGGGACAACGGTAACCTCGTGCGATCCGCCCCGGACGCCGTCGCCTTCGCCCTCGCCGGCTACGTCGGCGCCAGCCAGGGAGACGCATCGGGCGACTCCTTCACCGAACGCACCATGGACGGCGCCCAGCTCGGCCTCTTCAACCCTGAGCAGGCCAAGGGCCAAGCCGCGCCCCTGCCTGCTCGCAGCAAGCGCGCCCCGGAGATGACCGAAGTCATGCGCTGCCCAGACTGCTCCGGCCGCCTCTCCTACCAGGAAGGCTGCCTCATGTGCCACGCCTGCGGCTTCAACAAGTGTGGATAAACAGGAACAAGACAGGAAGAAGACGTGAACAGGATTGAGGATCAGCACTGATGCCGCAGATGCCCGGACTCCTCACCCTCTGCGCTGACCACACCATAGACGCGGAGACTGCTGCTCTTGCCGTCAAGGCCGGCTTCCTCGTCTCCGCCGGCGCCGGCAACATCCCCCTGCCGGGGAAGGCCTTCCGGCCCAAGCGGCGTCCTGCCGGCGGCATCATCCTCACCCGCGACCGCCGCCTCTGGGAGGAGCGCGCGCTCCCCCTTGCCCGCACCGCAGGCCTCGTCCTGCTAGACGTTCCCCCCTCTGATCCCCAAGCGGTGGCGGACGCCCTCGCCTTCGTTGAACGCATCTTCGGCCGCCACTACACCCACGAACGCTGGCACGGCATGAAAGTCCTCGCGCGGCCGGACGGTTGCACCATCAAGACTCCCACCCCCGATGGCAGTGCAGCAGAGCGCAACATCAGTTGGGACAACGGCCTGCTCTTTGTGCGGCAGGCTGTAGCAATGGAGAGGAGCACCCTCGCGGCACGCGCCGCACCATAACCAGCCCACGCATCGCCCGCCCCATCCTAGCCTGGGGCCACGCGGTCATCCTGGGGCCGTCCGATTGCCTCTCGGACGCCCCAATCGTCGATGCCCGCCTCGCAATGGGCGCGGGCGCTCACCCGGCGTCCCCGGTCCTCACCCCGGGGACGCCCCTTTTTGAGGGTGTCGCTTCCCCGCAGCCCAACTCCATTCGCCGTGGCCCCACCTGACTCATTTGCCCTGTGACGCTCGAAGCGCGCCACAATGCCCGCCTCTACAGCGCGGCAGCATCCCGCTCTCCATCTTGGATGGAGAGGGCCGGGGTGAGGCGCATCCGCATCCGCAGCCAGCCTACTCCCGCGACTCCCCGCCCCCGCTCGCCGCAACCGTCGCCGCATCTGGCTTTCTGCGCCCTGGCCCGCCGTGCTCGAACACCGGCACCAGCACAATCGGCGCCACCACCGTCGTCACAATCGTCATCATGATCGCCACGCCGAACAAATCGTTGGAGACCACCCCGCGCGATAGGCCCACCCCCGCCACGATCAGTGCCACCTCGCCGCGCGGCAGCATCCCCACGCCGATGCGCACCGCGCCCCGCAGATTGAACCCCACGGCCAGCGCAGGCAGGCCCGCTCCCACCAGCTTCGTCACCACGGCAATCGCCGTAATCACCACCCCGAACGCCAGTGCATGCCGCATCGAGCCCACGTCCACTAGCATGCCCATCACCACGAAGAAAATCGGCGCCAGCGCGTGCGATACCGACGCCAGCCCCTCCTCGATCCGCTTCGCCAGCCGCGTGCTGGATAACGCCAGCCCCAGCGAGTACGCGCCGATGATCATCGCCAGCCCGAACACCTCCGCCAGAGCCGACGCGAGCAGCGCCAGCGCCAGGGCCAGGCCCAGCGCCGCACCCGGAGCCTTGAACGAAAGCACCCCTCGTGAGATATATTTCGATGCGCCGAACCCCAGCGCCGTCAGCCCCACCCAAAACCCCACCGCCTTCACCGCCACCCGCGCCACCTCGCCGCCGGAGACCGTCCCCGTCGCCGCGATTCCCACCACCACCGTCAGCACCAGGATGCCCAGCACGTCGTCAATCACCGCGGCCGCCAGCACCGTCACTCCCTCCGGCGTATCCAGCTTCCGCCGTTCCGAGAGCACCCGCGCCGTAATCCCCACTGACGTTGCCGTGAGGATCGCCCCCATAAACAGCGCCTCCGGGTCGGTGAAGCTATCGGCGAACCCCATCAGCACCGTCGCCAGCGCCCCCAGCGCAAACGGCAGGACCACCCCGCCCGCCGCCACCGCCAGCCCCGGCCCCGCGTAGCGCATAAAAAGCTTGGCGTTCGTCTCCAACCCCGCCAGAAACAGCAGCACCATCGCGCCCAGCTGCCCAACGGCCCACAACTCGTTTGACACCGGCACAACGTTCCCCGCCTCGCCATAGCCTGGGGGCAGCGCGAACAGCGCCCCAAAGCCCTTCGTGATCTCGATCTGCCCTAGCGCGAACGGCCCAATCGCCACGCCCGCCAGCAATTCGCCGATCACCGGCGGGATCTTCAGCCACCGTTCGCACACCTCGCCCGCCAGCTTCGCCGCAAGGAGGATTGCGCCCAGCTGGAACGCAAGGTGCGTTACCAGCTCCGTGATGTCCTTTCCCTCCATCGGTCCTCGCAGCTTCGTAGTGAGGCGCGGCAAAAAACCGGGCAGCGTCACGCTACCCATCTGAAGTATAGCATTGCGACATGCAGCCGATACGGGAGCGCCTCCCACCGCTGCAATCGCTACAATGAAGCCGGCGATCCTCCCATGGCACAACCCTACTCAGACCTTATCCTCACCAACGCGCGTCTGCTCGCCCCAGACGCCCCGTCTTCTGGTGAAAACCTCGTCGCCGTCTCCCGCGGGCGCATCATCCACGTTGGCCCCGCCGCCGATCTCGCCGCGCTGCGCCGCCCCGGCACCCGCGTCGTGGACTGCGAAGGCGCCACGTTGCTCCCCGGCTTCATAGACGCCCACCTCCATCTCTTTGCCGCCGCCGCCAGCCTCGCCGCTGTGGACTGCTCCCCTGCCGCCGTCTCCTCCGTCCCCGCAATCGTGGATGCCATTCGCCGCGCCGCCGCGCGCACGCCCCCCGGCGAGTGGGTGCGCGCCTGGGGTTACGACGAATACTCCTTGCGTGAGCAACGAAACCCCGCGCGCTGGGAGCTTGACCGCGCCGCGCCGCAGCACCCCGTCAAGCTCACCCACCGCTCCGGCCACGCCTGCGTCCTCAACAGCGCCGCCCTCCAGCGCCTCGGCATCGGCCCCCACACCCCCGAGCCTCCCGGCGCCGTCCTTGAGCGCGACCTCGCCTCAGGCGAGCTCACCGGCTATTGCCTGGAAATGGAAGCGTTCCTCGAATCACGCGGCGTCCCTACCCTCCCCGCCGCCGAAATCGAGCGTCTTGTCCCCCTCATGGCGCAACGTCTTGCCACCCTTGGCGTCACGTGCATCCACGACGCCACTCCCGCGCGCGCCCTTGACCAGCTCGATCTGTTGCGACGCTGGTACGCTGCAGGCCGCATCCCTATCCGCGTGCGTAAAATGATCGCCCCCAGCGACGTTGCCGCGCTCGCGGCGCGCGGCAACGGCTACCGCTCCGGCGACGACGCCCTGCGCATCGGCCCCGTGAAAATCATGCTCAACGAGACTGCCCAGCGCGTCCTGCCGGACACGGAAGAGCTGTACGCCATCACCCTCGCCGCACAAGGCGCAGGCTTCCCCTGCGCCTTCCACGCCGCCGATGAATCTGGCCTCCGCGCCGGTCTCGACGCCATCGCCTTCGCCCAAGACGCTGAGGCCAAGCGGTCCCCTGACTCTTTCCCACGCATAAGCCAGCACGAGGATGCTAGAGCCGCACGCTTTCCTACCCCCTCCCCCTCGATGGGGGAGGGTTGGGGTGGGGGTGATACCTCACCCATGCACATGCGTCACCGCATCGAGCACTGCGGCCTCTGCACCCCCGATCTCCTGCCGGAGATCGCCCGCCTCGGTGTGGCCGTCGTCACCCAGCCCGGCTTCATCGCCCACCACGGCGACCGCTACGCCGCCCTCATCCCCCCCCACCGGCGCCGCTGGCTTTACCGCATCGCCTCGCTGGCCCAGGCAGGCATCCCCCTCGCCTTCGGCTCAGACGCACCCATCGCCCCGCCAGGCCCCCTCGCCACCATCGCTGCCGCCATCCTACGCCGCACCCGCGCTGGCCTACCCATCGGCCCGGAAGAAGCCGTCTCCCTCGCCCAGGCCCTCGCCTGCCACACCAGCGCTCCCGCCGCCCTCGCCGGCGACGGCGCTCTCCTCGGCCGCATCGCCCCCGGCTATGCCGCCGACCTCGTCCAGCTCAGCGGCGATCCGTTCGTCACCCCGCCTGAAGCCCTCGCGTCCCTCCGCATCCAGCGCACCTGGGTACATGGGGCAATGGTGTGGGAGGAGTAGGCCCACCCTCGCACTGTCGTTGCGAGGGCGTCCGCGCCTGTGGCAATCCGGCTGGGCGGTGTGCTTCGCTCCCTCCCTCCCGCGTATGCCGTAATCCCCGTTGCTCCGTGGGCGAGTCCGCCTTCGGCGCCGCGGTCAACTCCCCCACGGCTCGGATGACGAGATGTGGTAGATCGTCGCCTCGGGCGGAGCAGCCAGCCATCCGGGGAGCTTGCCGATGATCTGCTGGACGCTGGGAAGCACTTCCTGGCGCGCGAGCGCCCCCTTGTCCTCGAACACCTCGGTTGCAACGATCGCATCCGGGTCCGTCAGGTCCCTCGCGATGTCAAAATGGATGACGCCTTTAACGCGCCGGCTTGGGGCGACACCCCCCTCAAAGGCGGAAATTGCTTCCAGGATCTTGTCGGGCCGGCACTTTGCCTTGAAACGAACAATAATCATTGCTGTCTCCTAGTTCCAGGATTGCGGCAATCAGTAAGTATTCAATCAAGTGGAAGATACCCCTTAGGGGCCAGACCCGCAAGGGGAAGGCGGATGCAACCCCGTGAAACCACCGCCTTGGCGCTGAGGTTCAACCTGGAATCCCCGGGCTTCGCGCTACGAAACGATTCGACACGTGAGCCAATTCGCTCGGCTAGGTTCCGTGAACGAAGCAATCCGGCAGGGCGCTGCCGCGGCGCCCGCGCGCCCCCGCCCCTACCGCTTCCGCGCCAGCACATACTCCGTCAGCGCCCCCAGCGACCGCCGCGACTCGCTCTCCGGCATCTCCCGAAGCGCCGCCTGCGCCTTCGCCGCGAACCCCTCCGCCGTCCGCCGCGCCTCCGCCAGCACCGGCGACTGCCGTATCTTCGCCACCGCCCCCCCCACCGCCGCCGCCTCCCCCTTCGCCTCCATCGCCTCCGCCAGCGACCTGTCCTCCGCATAGCGATCGCGGAAGAGGATCGCCGGCAGCGTCATCACCCCTTGCCTCAGATCGCTCCCCACCGGCTTCCCCACCACCTCCTCATCCCCCTCAAAGTCCAGCAGATCGTCCACCACCTGGTACGCCATCCCCAGGTTGTGCCCGTAGCGTCGCAGCGCATCCACCGGCCCCTCTGGCAACCCCGCCAGCATCCCCCCCGACTCCGACGCGATCGTAAACAGCGAAGCCGTCTTATCGTCAATACGCCGGTAATACTGCTCCAGCGTCTGCGACGCATCGAACGTGGAAAGGTACTCCTGCAATTCGCCTGATGACAGCGCCATGATCGTCTCCGCGAAGCGGCGGATCACCCGCACATCCCCCGTATCGCACACATACGTCGCCGATTTCGCGAATACATAGTCGCCCAGCAGCACCGCCACATCCTTGCCCCACAGCGTGCTCACCGTGGGCCGCCCCCGGCGCATATTCGCCTTGTCAATCGTGTCGTCGTGCACCAGCGTGGCGATGTGCAGCAGCTCCACCGCCGTCGCCATCAGCACCGGCGGCCCCGCATCGCACGGCGCGAACTTCGAGCACAAGAGCGTGATCCCTGGCCGCATGTGCTTCCCGCCAAAGTCCAGAACATGATCCAGCATGTTCGCCAGCATGGGGAACTGCTCCACCACGCTGGAGCGCCGCAGAGTCTCTTGCACCCGCAATAAATCCTCCCGCACCGGGTCGAACAACGTCATGCGCTCCGATGGCGGCCGTCCCTTGCTCATGCCTTCTCCTCTGCTGCGCCGCTTGGCCCCTGCGACATGGCAACGCAGCCTGGCCTCGATACTATGCTGACGCCCCGTGGCCCGGTAAAAAGCTCATGCCTGCGCGCCCGTCATTTCCGCCGTCACCGCCGCCTCGTCCAGCTTGGCGAACAGCGGCGCAGGCTGTCGCAGCGCCCGTCCCGCCACCGGACGCGCCAGTGCCCACCCCTGCTCCTCCACCCGTCCCGCCTGGCCCAGATACTCATGCACCTTCTGCGAGCTCACAGGCATATACGGGTACAGCGCCGTCTTCAGCGCCGCCACCACACACGACCCTGTCCACAGCGCATCCGCCGCCGCCTGCCGGTCCGTCTTCACCGTCTTCCACGGCTGCTGCTCCTCCAGGTAACGGTTCGCCTCCCGCGCCAGGTTCATCGCCGCCTTGATCCCCTCCTTGAACCGGCACGCCTCCAGGCAGCGCGCCGTCTCCTCCAGCGTCGCCTCCGCCTGGCGTAGCAGCCCCCGGCTGCTCTCTCCCAGGCGATCCTCCGGCGTATGCTCAGGGACCTTCCCCTCGAAGGTGCGGTACGTAAAGCTCAACACCCGGTTCACCAGGTTTCCGTACGTCGCCACCAGCTCATCGTTGTTGCGCCGCAGAAACTCCTTCCATGAAAAATCCGTATCCGCCGTCTCCGGCATGTTGATAGACAGCGTGTACCGCAGCGGGTCCGCCTCGAAGCGGTCCAGGAAATCGTGCACATACACCGCCCAGTTGCGGCTCTTGGAAAACTTTAGCCCTTCCAGGTTCAAATACTCGTTTGCCGGTATATCGTACGGCTGCGCCAGCGTCCGGTCGTACCCCCGTAGAATCGCCGGCCAGATAATGGCGTGGAACGGGATATTATCCTTCCCCAGGAAGTAATACGACCGAACATCCCCCTGCCAGAACTCCCGCCACGCCTCCGGCTGTCCCTGCCGCTGCGCCCATTCCTTCGACGCCGACAGATAGCCGATCACCGCCTCGAACCACACGTAGATGCGCTTGCTCTCATACCCCGGCAGCGGAATCGTCACCCCCCAGTCCAGGTCGCGTGTGATCGCCCGGTCAATGAGCCCGTCCTTCAAGTACTGCGCCACGAAGTTCCGCACGTTGGGCCGCCAGTGCGCCTTCTCCCCGATCCATGCCGCCAGCTCCTGCTCGAACGCAGACAGCTTGAGGAAAAAATGCTCCGTCTCGCGAAACTCCGGCGTATCCCCGTGCAACTTGCTCTTGATGTTGATCAGGTCCTTGGGGTCCAGCTGCTTGCCGCACTGATCGCACTGATCGCCCCGCGCCGCCGAATAGCCGCAGAACGGGCACGTCCCCTCCACGTAGCGGTCCGGCAAAAACCGTTGCGCCTTCGTGGAGTAGGGCAGCGCCGCCGTCTTCTTGTAGATCAGCCCCTGCTCGTACAAGCGCAGGAAGATCTCGTGCACCGTCTGGCGATGGTTCTCCGTCCCCGTCGTCGTGTACAGATCGAACGTAATCCCCAGCCGCCGCCACGTCTCCAGCGATTGTCCGTGGTACCGCTCCACGATCGTCTGCGGCGGTACCCCCTCCTCCTCCGCCCGCACCGTGATCGGCGTGCCGTGCTGGTCCGACCCCGACACCATCAGCACCTGATTGCCCCGCATGCGGTGGTACCTGGCGAAGATATCCGCGGGCAGATAACATCCCGCGATGTGTCCCAGGTGCAAGGAGCTATTGGCGTACGGCCAAGCGGCGGCCACAAAGATACGGTCTGCCATGTGTTGCCGTCCGCCCCTAGCGTGCCCTGCTGGAATGCCCGAAATGAAATGGCCGCCCTGAGTGAATTGCCCCAAGTGCCCCATGTTCACCCAAGCGAAATGCTTTTGCCCGCTGCCGATTGCCCGCCAGGGGCGGCCTCATTGTAGCATAGGAGTAGCGCCTGGCCGCCCGCAGGGCGTCGCTGCCGCACGCTTCACGATGGCGCCGCCCCGCAACACGTCCGCGGCACGCCGCCGCCGCACCATGGCGGCATGACCTATGTGTGGCGCGCTTCCTAGACGCTTCCTACCGTGATGCCCTACTATAGGTGCCCGCGGTATGCGGCAGCAGCCCCCAGACGCCAGGAGGACAGGCATGCTCAAGGGTCCCATTCTTCTCTCGCTCGATGGCTCCGAGATTAGCGAAGGCGTGATCCCCTTTGTGCGGCAATTGGCCAAAGGATTCGGGGTCACGGTCACCGCCTTTCATGTCGCCGGTGAAGACGGAGCGCCTGCGGGGAAGGTCGTCCGCACGCCATCCGGGCAAGAGATGGACACCGGCGCGTACCTCAAGAGCATGGTGCAAGAGATCAGCCGTGGCGGCATCGGTGCGGACAGCGCCGCCGCCAAAGGCAAGCCTGCCGCGGAAATCGTCAAGTACGCCGAAAGCAAAGGCTGCGGCCTCATCGCCATGGCCACCCACGGCCGCTCCGGCCTGGGCCGCTGGGTCTACGGCAGCACCACTGACCGCGTGCTTCATACCACCAGCCTCCCCATGCTCCTCGTCCGTCCTCCCCAGGACGGGCGCATCAAGGAAGAGACTTTCCGCAGCCTCGTCATTCCTCTCGACGGCTCCGAGCTTGGCGAGCGCGCCCTCCTCCAGGCCGAGGCCCTCGCCAAGAGCCTCTCCCTTTCCATCACCCTCGTCCGCGTCGTCCCCACCGCCACCGTCGCCGCCGGCGCCATGGAGCCCTACGCCGCCGATCCGCGCTTGCGGGAGTACTCTCTCGACGCCGCCAAGCAATACATTGACGAGAAGGTCCAGGCTCTCACCAAGAAAGGCCTGCGTGTCTCTTCCAAGGTCAACCTCGGCTACGCCCCTTCCGAAATCATTGACATCGCCGAAGGCCTCCCCGGCAGCCTCGTCGTCATGACCACCCATGGTCGTTCCGGCATCGGCCGCTGGGTCCTCGGCAGCGTCGCCGATAGAGTCCTCCGCGCCTCCAACCGCCCCGTGTTTCTCCATCGTTAGCACTGCTTCCGCCAACGCCACTGTGAGGTGAGACAGACGTGAAGAGCCACACCTACAAGCTCACCGCCGGCCCTCTCCCCTCCCCCTTCCCCTACCCGCCACCCCCTGATCCGTGAGCCTGCCGGTCATGCGCCCCCACCGGAGAAAACAGCGCGCCAATCTGGCGGTGGGGCGCCGTACTCCTGCCTCTGCCCCCGTCCCCGGGGGAAGATTGATATGGGGGTCTCCCTCGCCTGCGCCCTCCCCGCCACACAAAAAGTGACGGCGGGTGAAGCCCGCCGTCACCCGCCGTCGCATCGCCTGACCCTTCAGTTACGACCCCGTCCTCTGCGCCCCCGCGCGTTTCACCCCCGCCGTCTTCGTCTCCACCGTCCCGTACCGGCGCAGATGCGCCTCCTGCTCCGGAGTCAGGTAAAACCCGCACTGCGCGCACGTCAAGAACGTCTGGTAAATATCCCGGCTCTCGTACACATCGCCCATGCATTTCGGGCACTTCTTTAGGTACAACATAGGTTTGTCCCCCTTCCTGCCGGCGCCGCCCTTTCCCCCTACAGCCGTTCCCATCGCTTTCCTTCCTTGCCTCGCTGCATCCCTGAGCCGGGCCGCGCCTGAGGCCTGCACTTGGTTCCAGGCCAAGAATAGGAAGCCGGTATGCCCGATACATGGCAAAGCGGGCTTGCGGCGTGAAGGACCCGTGAAAGCGCACCCCCCGCAGCGGCCTACCCCTTCTCCATCCGGTACCCCACCTGCGGCTCGGTGAAAATGTACCGCGGCTGCCGCGCATCGTCGCCGATCTTCTTGCGCAGATTGCGGATGAACGATCTCACCAGCTCCGCCTCCCCTGAATACTCCGGCCCCCACACCTGGTGCAGTATCTGCTCACGCGTCAGCACCCGTCCCGCATGCGTCGCCAGCTCATACAGCAGCTTGTACTCTGTGGCGGAAAGCATCACCGGCTCTCCCGCCACCGTCACGCGACGCTCCGTGAAATTGATCTCCAGCTCATGCAGCGCGAACGCCGGCCGCACCTCCAGCATATCCGGCAGCAACCGCCGCCGCAGCGCCGCCTGAATGCGCGCCACCAGCTCCTGGCCGGAAAAAGGCTTCGTCACATAATCGTCCGCCCCCGCCCGCAGCGCCTGTACCGCGCTCTCGCTATCGTCCCGCGCCGTGAGGAAGATCACCGGCACCCCGGAAAACTCCCGCAGCCGCTTCACCAGTTCCAGGCCGTTCGCTCCCGGCAGCACCATATCCATCAGCACCAAGTCCGGCGATTCCGACTCCGCCAGCTTGAGAAACTCCGCCGGCTGCCGTGTCACCGTCGCCTTGAACCCCTCCTGCTCCAGCATCCGCTGCAAATACCACAGCACCTCCATCTCGTCATCCAGCGCTAGTATCCGCGTATGCTCCCCGGGACGATGCACCCTGCCCATGTGCCCTGCCCGCTGCGTCGTCTCCGCCGCTGTCGCCGGCCTCTCATGCGAAACCGGCAGGGTGAAGAGAAACGCTGCTCCCTTGCCCAGCCCCGCGGACTCCGCCCAGATGCGCCCGCCGTGCACCTCCACAATCCCCTTACAGATCGCCAGCCCCAGCAGCCCCTTCCCTCGCGGCAATTCGCCGATCCGCCGCCGCTCCTCATCGGTGACGCCGTGCGTGATGAACTGCTCGATCTTCCCGTCGCTGCTGAACACTCCTAGCGCCCCATACCGCGCACCCGTCAGGTCGCACGCCGCATCCACCACCGTCTACAGCACCGTGGGCAAGTCAAGCGTTGACACCATCTTCTGCCGCAGCGCGTGCAGCAACGCCGCCCGGCCAGCCTGTCCACCGCTGGCTGCTTTGGGGGAGCGCTTGCCTGGGGAACGCGGAGAAGATGCCATATCTGAAGGGATGGACCAGTCCTGCCCGCCAGTTTAGCACGGAGGGCAGATGTCGCACGGAGTACACGCCTGCCCACGCTCCGCACTCCCTACCGCGGGCTGCCGAACCCCGGCGTCTCCGGAGTGAACGTGATCACCCGCGTGGAATACAGCAAACGCGCCGCATCCTCCAGCACCCGCTGCCGCGGCTCCACTACCTCCAGCACCCGCCTCTGCCTGATCCGGCGCAGCGTGGACAGAAACGCACACCGCTTCTCGAACGCCTGCAACGTGTGCCGGTCCCCGCCCATCACAAAATGCTCCAGCGTCTTCTGCACCGGCTCCAGTTGCGTCCGCAGCTCCTGGCACGCCTCGTCGAACAGCTCCCGCGCCTGGTTCTCCCGCCGCCGCGCGAACCGTCCCGACGACGACCCTCCTTTGCGGTGCCGTCCCTTCACAAACCGCGAGCCTACCTTCGACTGCACCAGCTTTTCCCCTTCGAACACCCCAATGGCATACCCGCCTAACCGCAGCAGAAACACCGCCGTGCGCCGCGGCCTGTCCAGCAGGCTCTGCACCGGGCCGGTATGCCAGCCCGCCAGCTCCTCCCGCCGCCGCACGGGAAACGGCGGCACCACCAGCCGCGATTCTGCCAGGCTCCACAGCAGCACGCACCCCGTATCTGACGCCGCGATCAACTCCCGCACCTCCCGCGGCATGTTCAGATGCGCCGGCGGCTGCTCCCCCGGCGGCAGCACGTACGTCTTCCCCCCGCTCGTGGCGTCATGCCACCGCGCCGACGATCGCCGCAGCCGCTCCCTTGATAGCGTCTCAGTGTGCATGATGGCCTTGGCGCGGTTCATGACTTGCGCTCGCCGCCTTGCCGCCGAGTTGCATGAGCTCCGCTCCTCTCCTCTTGCCGGGGTGCAGGGGCAGCATCCCCTTCTGGGGTATGTCCAGAGAGGGGCGAAGCCCATCGGAGTTTACCCAGAGGCCCACGAAGGGGCAAGGGTTACAGGGGATGTGCCCCTGTAACCCTCCTTGTTACCACCTTCCAGGAAAGGAAGGTGGTTAGGGGGGATGGTTCGTCGCATGCTATAGCCCCAGATGCCTCCATGAGCAATACCCGCCTCATGGAACAACAGCCCCTCCCGTTGTCTCCCGCGTGACACCCATGATACTATCCCCTGCCGGAGCAATGTCCCACC
>SHYB01000018.1 GCA_009693015.1 Dehalococcoidia bacterium | reverse complement strand
TCGTGACCATTGGTGACTTTCGGTCATTCACCCATGGTGATGCGGGAGCCGTGATATAAGTGGTGCCGGGGGCGGGAGTCGAACCCACACGGCCTTCCGGCCAACGGATTTTAAGTCCGTCGCGTCTGCCATTCCGCCACCCCGGCGCGCTGTTGATTGTACCCGACGCAACATGGGTGGATGTAACATGCCCTCGCCGCTCCCTATCACTTGCCCAGCAACCGTACAATACTCTTCGCCGCACTACCATAACGCGGCCAGCCCCCACCGGAGGATCACCCTATGGGACGCATCTTCTTCACCCACATTGACGACGCCCCCCTCATCAAGGGCGCCAAAACTATGTCCGGCCAGCCGCGTCTCCGCGCCAGCCAGTTCATCGGCGACGACGATATCAGCCCCTGGGTGCGCGTGCAATCGCTCGAAGCAAATTTCGACTCCCCACTGCACAGCCACAGCAACGACGAGCTACTCTGCATCATTGACGGCGCAATTACCATCGGCGGCGTCACTCACGGCCCCGGCACCGTCGCCTTTGTGGAGAAAGGCACGCAGCACGGCTTCCGCACCGGCCCCAATGGCGTGCGGTTCCTCAATATTCAGCAAGGCAAGTACACCGTCACCTTGGCTGGCAGCTGATTCGGTTCGGTACTCCAAGCCTTAGCCTTCTTCCCTAAGAATGCGCCAGAACTTTCAGGGGGTGTGTTGTGCTCAAACCGAGCAAACTTCGCGCCGATTTCATCAAGTTCCTCTTGCGTGGCAACGTCGTTGACCTCGCCGTCGGCGTCGTCATCGGCGCCGCCTTCGGCACGGTCATCGCCGCCGTGGTGAAAGACCTCATCACCCCGCTCATCGGCATCATCCAGCGGCGGGATTACTCCCAGCTCACCTTCACCGTGCGCGGCAGCACCTTCAACTACGGCGACCTTATCAATGCCGTGGTCTCCTTCTTCTTGATCGCCGTGGTCCTTTTCTTCTTCGTCATTCTCCCCATCAACGCCATGGTGGCTCGCCAGCGCAAGAGCGCCACCACGTCAGACCCCACCACCAAGAAATGCCCCGAATGCCTGAGCGAGGTGCCAATCGCCGCCAGGCGCTGTGCCTTCTGCACCTCTGTCATTGAAGCCGCCGCAGCTACCTAGCCGCCGGCATGGAGAGCGAGCCCACGGGTGAACGGCCCTCTCCGCCCGCGTCCTGGAAAAGGCAGGCTACACCTTCGAGGGACGCCTGCGTAGTCACGTCACCAAGGGCGGCCGGATGACGGACTGCCTGTGGTGTACGCCATGGTCAGGGGGGAGTGAATGAGCACCGCGCAGCAGCCTGATTTCGCGCGTGCAAGCAAGGGAAATTGGAGGCGACGAGCGGATTCGAACCGCTGCATAGAGGTTTTGCAGACCTCCGCCTTGACCACTTGGCTACGTCGCCCTACCCTGTAGGATAGCAAAGGCCCTCCGGCAAGGCAAACGCGTATCTGACTGCCGCGCTGGCGCGTTACACCTGCGCCAGAGCTGGGTCTCGCACAAAGGCGCGCTGCTAGCAGATTGCCGGTGCCGGACTCGCGCCTGGATGCACATCTCTCTCTCTTTGCTATAATGCCCATCTTCGCGGACACTGGGCGGTGGAGGATGCACCCTTGACGATGACAAAGAGCATCGCGGACAAGATCGTCGCCAACGTCGAGAAAGTGATCATCGGCAAGAACGATGAGGTGGAGCTGGCCCTCATCGCCCTTATCTGTCGCGGCCACGCTCTCATAGAGGACGTCCCCGGCGTAGGCAAAACCATGCTCGCCAAGAGCCTCGCCCGCTCCCTGGGCTGCTCCTTCAAGCGCATCCAGTTCACCCCTGACCTGCTGCCCACGGACATCACCGGCGTTTCCGTGTACAACCAGAAGACCGGCGATTTTGTCTTCCGTCCCGGCCCCATCATCGCCCAGGTCGTCCTCGCCGATGAGATCAACCGTGCCACGCCCAAGACGCAATCCGCCCTCCTGGAAGCCATGGAGGAGCGCCAGATCACAACCGACGGCGTCACCCACATGCTGCCGGAGCCGTTTATCGTGCTCGCCACGCAAAACCCCATCGAGTATGAAGGCACCTTCCCCTTGCCGGAGGCGCAGCTTGACCGGTTCCTGCTCCGCATCTCGCTGGGCTACCCCACCCATGAACAAGAGGTCACCATCATCGAAATGCAGCAGCGCGCCCACCCCGTAGAATCGCTGGGGCAGGTGGTGGACGTCGCGGAAGTACTCAAACTTCAGGAAGCCGTCAAAGACGTGTACGTGGACGACCTCATCAAGAGGTACATCGTCTCCATCTCCACGGCCACCCGCAGCCATGAGGCCGTCTCCCTCGGCGCCTCTCCCCGCGGCTCGCTCGGCCTCTTCCGCGCCACCCAGGCCCGCGCCATGCTTAAGGATCGCGATTACGTCACCCCGGATGACGTGAAAGCCCTCGCCGCGCCGGTGCTCTCCCACCGCGTCATCATCAATCCTTCCTCCCGCATGAAGGACGTCACCGGCGTCACCATCGTGGAGCACGTCCTCAACCAGGCGCCCGTACCCGGCGCCCGCCCCCGCGACCGCACTCGCTAGGAGGACGCATGCCCAGCGCCGTCATCCCGATCATCGCCGGCCACATTGGCGCGGCGTGGACTGACGCAGGCATCTGCACCCTCACCCTGCCGCAGGCCACGCCCCAGCAAGCGCTCGCCCTGCTCCCCCCGCGCCACGCCCGCGCCTCCCCTGCGGACCCCTTGCTGCTCGATCTCACGCAACGCTTGCAGCGCTACTTCTCCGGCGACCCCGTCGGATTCGATGACCTCCCTCTCGATCTCTCCGGCGTGTCTCCATTTCGCCGCGCCGTGCTGGAAACCGTGCGCCGCATCCCCCGCGGCCACGTTCGCCCCTACCGCGATATCGCCATCGCGCTGGGCAAGCCTGGCGCCGCACGCGCCGTCGGCGGGGCCATGGCCAACAACCCCGTGTGCATCATCGTCCCCTGCCATCGCGTCATCGCGTCCGACGGCCGTCTCGGCGGCTTTGGCGGCGGTCTGGACATGAAGCAACGCCTCCTGGATAGGGAGCGCCGCGCCCCCGCGCTCGCCCAGGCCAGCGCCTGAGCGCTTCTCCGTTATCTGAAGCGGCAACCTCCTCTGCTACAATATCTCCACATACCTTCAGGTAGCGGCTGTCCGCTGGAGCGTCTGTGACCGAGGTTTCCCGCTCTCCCATCTCCCAACGCGTGCAGCGGCTGTCCCCCTCCGGCATCCGGCGCTTCTTCGACCTGATCCAGGGCATGGAAGGCGTCATCTCCCTCGGCGTCGGCGAACCCGACTTCGCCACCCCCTGGCGCGTGCGTGAGGCCGCCATCTACTCCCTGGAGCGGGGCCACACCCACTACTCCTCCAACTACGGCCTCCTCTCCCTGCGACAGCAGATCGCCGCGCACCTCGCCGAACGCTACGGCGTCTCCTACGCGCCGGAGAATGAAGTCCTCGTCACCGTCGGCGTGAGCGAAGGCGTGGACCTGGCAATGCGCGCCCTCCTCGACCCCGGCGACGAGGTCATCGTCGTGGAACCGGCCTACGTCTCCTACGTCCCCTGCATCGTCCTCGCCGGCGGCGTCCCCGTCCCCGTAGCCACCTCGGAAGCCGCCGCCTTTTGCGTCCGCCCCCGGGACATCGAAGCCAAGATCACGCCGCGCACCAAGGCCATCGTCCTCAACTACCCCAACAATCCCACCGGCGCAGTCATGACCCGCGATGAACTTCTTGCCATCGCCGCCGTGGTGCGCCGCCACAACCTGATCGTTATCTCCGACGAGGTCTACGACCGCCTGGTGTACGGCGGCCACCAGCACACCGCCTTCTCCGCGCTCCCCGGCATGCGTGATTGCACTGTGCTGCTCAGCGGCTTCTCCAAAAACTACGCCATGACCGGCTGGCGCGTCGGCTACGCCTGCGCCCCCCGCCAGATCATCGAGTCCATGATGAAGGTGCACCAGTACACCATCATGTGCGCTCCCACGCCCAGCCAGGTGGCCGCGGCGGAGGCCCTCTCCCAGGACAAGGGCGAGGTGGAGCAGATGGTCACGGCATACGATCAGCGCCGCCGCTTGCTTGTCCAGGGCCTCAACGCCTCGGGCCTCTCCTGCTTCGAGCCTCAAGGCGCCTTCTACGCCTTCCCCTCCGTCAAGTCCACCGGCATGAGCTCCGACCAATTCGCCGAGCTGTTGCTCAAGGAAGAGCGCGTCGCCGCCGTCCCCGGCTCCGCCTTCGGCGCATCGGGTGAAGGCTACCTCCGCTGCTGCTACGCCGTCTCCCTCCAGGAACTGGAGCAGGCCCTGGAGCGCATCGCCCGCTTCGTCCAGCGCCACCGCTAGCCCCGCCTCTCGTGCGCCCTCACACCCTGCGTATAATGGCGCCATCGCACACTCAGGGAGGCCACGATGGCTATCGCACCCGCCGGTGTCCAGGCTGCCTGCGTTACCCCGTTCAACCGCGACGGGTCGATCGATGAAGGGGCGTTCGCCGCCCAACTCGAGCGGATGGCCTCCTTTGGCTTCGGGCTCTTCATCTGCCTGGTAGGTACAGGCGAAGCGCAGATCATGCGCGATTCCGAGATTCGCCGAACCTGGGAGATCGCCCTCAAGTGCGTCAAGGGAAAGGTACCCATCATTGCCTGCGGCATCGGCCCCACGGACACCGGCTACACCATCAAGCTGGCCAACGAGGCTGGCGCGATGGGCGCCGATGGCGTGTACGTCTATGCGCCGCGGCCCATGCCAGCACCGGTGCCTCAGCCGCGCCGTGAGGTGGAACAGTTCCTCATGGAGTTCCTGGACAAGGTGCACTATCCCATCCATCTGGCCAACAACCCTTTTATCATCGGCTACTCCATCCCCGTCGATCTGCTGGCGAAGGCCACGGCTCGGTATCCCCATCTGGTCAGCATTGTCAACGCCGATGGCGCGATGGGCTACGTAGTGCCGCTGCTGCGGGCTCTGCGGTCCAAGACCGCCGTCTACGAAGTCATGACGCCGAATGCTATCAGCAGCCTCATGCTCGGCGGCCAGGGCCCGCTATCCATTGAAGCGCCTGTGGCGCCCCACCTCTGGAAGGCCGCCTACGACGCCTACCGTGCGGGCGACCTGAGCCAAACCTCCGACGCCTTTGCCAAGATACTGAAGCTCCACGATGTCTTGGTCAAATACCAGCACCCCACCGGCGTCAAGGCGGCGATGAACGCCCTGGGCCTGCCCGGCGGCTACCCGCGCCGGCCCTTCCTCTCCCCTGACGACACCGGGTTGCAGGAGATTCGCGCTGTGCTGGATGAAATCGGGTTACACAAGGGAACTGCTTCGTGAGTCATGCCCTCCAGGTTACCGGCGTTGTCGGTGCGGCGATCGTCCTTGTCTTCCTCACCTAAGCTCACCGGTCATGTGGAGCGCGCCGCCTGCTCGATGAGTTGGAGATGACGCAGACAGAAGCGTAGCCCGTCCTAGCCGCGTTGCCTTTTTCCGCTCCCGTTGCTACCATAGGCGAGCCTCTATTCATGCCGCCTGCAACGTTGTCACCACGGAGCCTGCCATGACCATGGACCATCTCACCGACGAGCAGAAACAAGTTCTCACCATGATCCGCGACTTCGTCCGCAAGGATATCGAGCCGATCGCCAGCGAGATGGAGCAGAAGGACATCTACCCTCACGACCTGGTGAACAAGATGAAGGCCCTCGGCCTCTTCGGCATGTCCATCTCGGAGAAGTACGGCGGCATGGGCCTCAACTATTCCACCTATGCCCTCGTCATCGCCGAAATATCCCGTGGCTGGATGAGCATGGCCGGTGTCCTCAACTCCCACCTCATCATGGCCAAGCTTGTGGAAAACTACGGCACGGAAGAGCAGAAGAACCGCTACCTCCCCAAGATGGCCACCGGCGAAAAGCGCGGCGGCATTGGCCTGACCGAACCCAACTGCGGCAGCGATGTCGCCGCCATCGAAACCTACGCCGTCCGCGATGGCGATGACTACGTCATCAACGGCACCAAGATGATGATCACCAACGGCGAACAAGGCAACACCTTCGCCGTGCTCGTCAAGACTGACCGCCAGATCAAACCGCAGCATCGCGGCATCTCCTGCTTCATCCTGGAGAAAGGCCCCGGCTTCAAGTCGGGAAGGCACCTGGACAAACTCGGCTACCGCGGCGTGGATACCTCCGAGCTTATCTTTGAGAACCACCACACGCCCATCACCAACCTCGTCGGCGGCAAGGAAGGCGAAGGCTTCAAGCAGATGATGGACGGCCTGGAAGGCGGGCGCATCAACGTCGCCGCACGCGCTGTCGGCGTGGCCACCGCCGCCTTCGAAAAGGCCATCGCCTACGCCCAGAAGCGCCACACCATGGGCGTGCCCATCGCCCAGCACCAGGCCATCCAGCTCAAGCTCGCCGATATGTACACCAAGCTGGAAGCTTCCAAGCTCCTCGTCGCCAACGCCGCTGCCAAGAAAGACCGTGGCGAGCGTTGTGACCTGGAGGCGGGCATGGCCAAGCTCTTCGCCAGCGAAGCCTGCGCCGAGATCGCCCTCGACGCCATGCGCATCCACGGCGGCTACGGCTACTTCAAGGAATACCCCGTGGAGCGCTACTACCGTGATGCTCCCCTCATGATTATCGGCGAAGGCACCAGCGAGATTCAGAAGCTCGTCATCGCCCGCAACCTCCTCCAGAAGTTCAAAAGCGTCTAACCGCCGCCTGCGCTATTCTTCACAAGCCCTTCACGAACGGAGCTTGATTCCGCATGCGGCCCTCACCGCCTGTCTCCCATACTAGGAGGCAAGTTAGAAGGAGGGCCGTTTCCATGCAATATCTACTGCGACGTCATGGGCCGTGGTTATCTGCCGTAGTCCTCGGACTATGCCTGATAGCCGGTGGCCTGTTCTTCATCGTGAAGGCGCAGGCCACCAAGGCGGACATCACCGCCGAGCTCAAGCTTGAGGAGATCACCACCAGCGCAGACGCCAGCATTCCCGGCGTGCTGGTGCAGGACGCTGAAACGGCGCGTGCGCAAGCGGAAGCCATCAAGGGCCACACGCTCGGCACCTGGGGTCCGTACACCAAGCTCGCGCGTGACGACCCCCGCCGCGCCCAGTACATTGACGGCGTCGCCCTGCGCAGCGCCCTCAACCTCGCCGTCGCCAGCTACGGCGTCGCGGACCTCGCCACCGGTGCAGGCGTGGTCATCCTCATCGCCGGCCTCGCCACGATGCTGCTCGCCGCCCCTGGGCTGAACTACATCGCCGCGCGGCGTCGTCATCCTCATCGCCTGCCTAGCGCCGCGCGGTGTACCTCGCCAGCCACGCCAGCGACCGGCCCAGCGCCTCGTCGCAGCCCATCGCATCAATCGCCGGCCCCAAGAGCTCCAGGTCGCAATAGCCCTCGTACCCCGCCGCGGAAAGCGCATCCAGCAGGCGCACCAGCGGCATGCACCCTTCGCCCAGCGGCACCCGTTCCGATGACGCCCGCGTACCATACGCGTAGTCGCCCGTTTGCACATGCGCGATTAGCCTGCACCGGCGCTGGATGCTCCGGTACAAGCCGCGTTCCATCCATACATGCGTCAGCTCGCAGCACACCCCCGCCCACGGCGATGCCAGCGACTCCGCGAGGTCCAGCGCATCGTGCAGGCTATACACAAACGTCGCGTCCACCCGCACGTTGAAGTGCGGCTCGATCGCCAGCCGCACGCGATGCGCCGCCGCCGGCTCCACGATCTCCGCCGCCTGCTCGAGGAAAACCTGCGCCGCCTCCTCGTAGCTCTGCGCGCCCCCCGGCCCCGTCAGCAGCACCAGGCAACCCGCTTGCAAGCGCGCCGCCGTCTCCAGATCGCGCACGATTGCTTCACGGCGCTCCGCCCACCGCGCCGGATCGTCCGCGGCAAAGCGTGCCCCCGTCTGGTAGCACGATGCCGTGATGCCCGCGTCCCGCAACAGGCGCAGCCCGCGCTCCACGCCATACGCCGTCAGCTTCGACTGCAGCACGCCCATCGCCGTCACACCCAGTTCCGCGTACCGCTCCACGTCGCGGTCAAACGGCCAGCGCATCGTGGTTATCTGGCTCACCGCCGTTCGCAGCATGCGATAACTCCTCTAACGCCCTAGCCGGCTTGAACGCCCTAGCTGACTTGAACGTTATGTCCCCGCATCACGCGACAGGGCGCTCCACCACTTCCACCTCGGTCCCCGCCGCGGTAAGCCGCGTCCCTGCCGCCGCCCACTTGGTGCGAACGTACGCCATCGCCACCGGCGCCACCTGCCCCGGCGCCTGTGCCGATGACGTCACGCCGCCGACGATAGCGCCTTCGTGCAACAGCGGCGTCCCCGCAGCGGGCGCAGGGCCCGCGGGCAGCCGCAGCGCCACCAGCCGCCGTTGCACCTTCTGGTACGTGTCCAGCCGCGCGATGACTTCCTGGCCGATATAGCATCCCTTGCTGAAGCTGATGCACGACTCCAGGCCTGCCTCCAGCGGGTTATGCTCCTCGCCAAGCTCCGCGCCGAACGCCGGAATGCCCGCCTCGATGCGCAGCGCCTCATACGCCGCCGCGCCGATCTCCATCGCTCCCCCAGTGAGCAGCGCGTCACGCACCGCCGCCAGCGCATCGCTCCCGCACAGCACCACATACCCGCCGCCCGCGGGCAGCGCCGCCCGCGCCAGCGTGACCTCCCTGCCCCTCACCGTCGCCTGCGCATGCTGATGCAACGCCATCCCCGCGACCATCCGGCCCGCCGCCTTGCCCAGCACCGCCTCCGCCTCCGGCCCCACCAGCGCCAGCATCGCCGTCGCCGCCGTCACATCTGCCGCCTGCGAGTCTTCGCTAATGGTGTACTTATCCAGATATGCCAGCACCGCGCCCTGATTTCCCGGCGCCGTCACTAACAACAGGTGTTCGGGGAAGCGGTACACCGTCAGCAGGTCAACGATACGGCCCTTGTCGCTCGCCAGCACCGTCTGCGCGCCCTGCCCCGGCGCAACGTGCCGCAGGTCCTGCGTGCTCAAGCGGTGCAGCAGGTCTAGGCTGTCCGCCCCCGTCATGCGCCCGCGTCCCCACGCGGAGAGATCGGCCAGCCCCGCATGGCGCTTCGCCGCCCAATACTGCTGTTCCAGTGATGCGCTCGTGCTTGAAGTCATGACGCCTTCGCGGAAAATACAACGGGCCACCTGGCGGAACCTTGCGGCCAAGCCCAACAAATTGGGCGGCCTGGGGTCGGCAAGGTGACGCGTGCGGCATCACCCCCGGCTTTCGCTATGTTCTGCCTGCGCTAGACGGAGAAGGAGTTGCCACAGCCGCAGCTCTTCTTGGCGTTGGGATTGGCAAACACAAAGCCCTTGCCATTGAGACCGTCGGAAAAGTCCAGTTCCGTGCCCGCGAGGTAGATCACGCTCTTCTTGTCAACGTAGATCTTGATGCCATGCTCCTCATAGACCTTGTCCTCGGGGCGCGCCGCCTTCTCCAGCAGCAGCTTGTACACTAGGCCGGAGCACCCTCCGCCCTGCACCGCCACGCGCACGCCATCGGCCGCAGCAACGTCTGCCGCCAGTAGCTTCCTCACCTGCGCCGCAGCCTTTAGGCTGATGGCAATCGTGATCGGTGGCTTAGTCGCCGTCTCCATACGCATCCCCCGCTCTAGGTATCGCGCCTATTGTTGACCTATCTGGTCAACTACTTCCGATTCTACGTGCCGCCCTCGTCTGCGTCAACCTCAACCCTTTTGCTGAACCTGGCCCGACGGCGCAGCCACGCCGATTGCCGCTGCTACACCGGCAGCAGCACCAGCTTACCGTAAAAATCGCGACTCTCCATCACCCGGTGCGCCTCCGCGGCATCCTGCAAGGCAAACTCCCGGCCCACCACCCCCGTCAGCTTGCCCCGGTTCACCAGCGACACCACCTCGCGAAACTCCGCCTTCGTCCCCATGAACGATCCGCTCAACTGCACCTGCTTGGTGAACAGCTGCCCGATGTGCAGCTTCGCCATATGTCCACTCGTCACCCCGCAGTTCACATACCGCCCGCCCTTCGCCAGCGACGCGATATTCTTCTCGAAGGTCGCCTCGCCGATGTGATCGAACACCACCTCCACCCCCGCCCCGCCCGTCATCTCCTTCACCCGCTGGGCAAAATCCTCGCGCTGATAATTGATCCCCTCGTCCGCCCCCTGCTCCTTCGCCCGCGCCAGCTTCTCGTCCGTCCCCGCGGTGACAATCGCCCGCGCGCCGATGAGCTTGGCGATCTGCAGTGCAGAGCTGCCCACGCCTGACCCCGCCGCTTGGATCAGCACCGTCTCGCTGGGGCGCAGCCGCGCCACGCCGGTCAGCATATGCCACGCCGTCAGCGTCGTCAGCGGGATCGCCGCAAGCTGCGCCCAACTGAGCGCCGCCGTCACCTTGTGCACGTTCTCCGCGGGCGCCTTGGCGTACTCCGCGTACCCCCCGTCCGCCTGCGACCCGATCATCGTATACCCCAAGCACATATTGTCCCGCGCCGATTGGCAGTACGCGCAAGTCCCGCAGGTGATCCCCGGGTTCACGATCACCCTGTCCCCCGCAGCGAGTCCCTTGACGCTGGCCCCCGCCTGCGCCACCTCACCGGCGATGTCGCACCCCAGCACCAGCGGCTTGTCCATCGCCGCCTTGGTGCCACGCTGCCCGCTACGGCGCCATACGTCCAGGTGGTTCAACGCCGTAGCGCGAACTCGGATGAGCACCTCGCCTGCGCCAATGGACGGGGCAGGCAGGTCGCCGTACTGCAACACTTCCGGCCCGCCGAACTGCATGAGGTAAGTAGCTTTCATTTTGCGCTTATCCTGCCTGGTTGACCTGCCCGCCTCGTCGCCAAGACCTACGGACGCGTCGCCACCGGCTCTTGCACCGGCGCCGCGGCGCTGGTCACCTTGGGGCGCACCTTCCAGAACCGCGGGAGGTAGTGCTTCCAGCCGTCGAGAATATCCTTGGCCTTCTGGCTATCCGTCTCCTGGTGATGCCGCTCCACCAGCGCGTGCAACGTCTCCTGATCGGGGCCGTCCGTCACCCGCTCCGCCAGCACCAGCTCCGGGTTGAGGTGCTTGGGGAAATCGCCCTTTTCGTCCAGCACAAACGCCACGCCGTTGGTCATCCCCGCGCCGAAGTTTCTCCCGGTTTCTCCCAGCACGGCAACAGTCCCTGCCGTCATATACTCGCAGCAGTGATCGCCCACGCCCTCCACCACCGCTGTCGCCCCGCTATTGCGCACACCGAACCGCTCTCCCGCGCGTCCCGCGGCAAACAGTTCTCCGGCAGTCGCGCCGTACAGCACCGTATTGCCCATGATGATATTGTCTCCCGGCGTAAAGCGGGCCCTCTTGGAAGGCCGCACCACGATCGTGCCGCCGGCCATCCCCTTGCCCACGTAATCGTTCGCCTCCCCTTCCAGCACGATGCGCATGCCTCCCGCCAAAAACGCGCCCAGGCTCTGCCCCGCGCTTCCCGTGAGCCGCAGCTCCACGATCTGCTCTTGCAGCGTGGATGAGCGGTGCACCCGCGCGATCTCCCCGGACACCCTCGTGCCGATCGTTCGGTCAACGTTCCGCACCGCGTAGCTCAGCGTGATCGGCTTCTTCGTGGCGATGGCCTCTTTCGCCGCCACCATAATCTTGTCGTCGAACGGCACATCGCCGGGGCGCACATTGCGCTGCACCATGCACCGGCGCGGCTTCGTCCCTTCCGGGTCGGGATCGGCAAGCACCCGGCCGATGTCCAGCATCTTCATGCGAGGGTCCTGCACATCTCTTGGCTCCAGCATATCCGTGCGTCCCACCACCTCGTCTATCGTGCGGCAACCCAGGCTTGCCAGCACCTCCCGCACATCCATCGCCACGTGCGTGAAGTAGTGCACCGCCATCTCCGGTGTGCCGAAGAACTTCTTGCGCAGATCTTCCTTCTGCGTCGCTACGCCCACAGGGCACGTGTTCAGGTGGCACTGCCGCGCCATCTTGCAACCGATGGCGATCAGCGCCGCCGTGCCGAAGCCGTACTCCTCCGCCCCCATCATCGCCGCCACCACCACATCCCGCCCCGTGCGCAGCCCGCCGTCAGTGCGCAACCTCACCCGCCCGCGCAGATTGTTCAGCACCAGCACCTGCTGCGTCTCGCAGAGGCCCAGCTCCCACGGGCTGCCCGCGTTCTTGATCGAACTCAGCGGCGATGCTCCCGTCCCGCCCGAATCGCCGCTGATCAAAATCGTATCGGCGTAGCCCTTCGTCACCCCGGCGGCAATGGTCCCCACGCCCGCCTCAGACACCAGCTTCACGCCCACCCGCGCGCGGGGGTTCACGACCTTCAGGTCGTAGATCAGCTGCGCCAGGTCTTCGATGCTGTAAATATCGTGATGCGGCGGCGGCGAGATCAGCTGGATGCCCGGCACCGCGTGCCGCAGCTTGGCGATATGCGCCACCACCTTGTGGCCCGGCAGCTGCCCGCCTTCGCCCGGCTTGGAGCCCTGGGCCATCTTGATCTCCAGCTCCCCCGCAGAGGCTAGATACTCCGGCGTCACGCCGAAGCGACCTGATGCCACCTGCTTGATCCAGCTGTGCGGGCTGTCGCCGCTGGGAGTGGGCCAGTAGCGCGAAGGGTCGTCGCCGCCCTCGCCGGTGTCGCTCCTCGCCCCTATGCGGTTCATCGCCGTCGCCAGCGTCACATGCGCCTCCGGCGAAAGCGCCCCCAGCGACATCGCCGCCGAGTTGAATCGCTTCAGTATATTTTCTACCGGCTCCACCTGCTCCAGCGGAATCGCCGTGCGACCCTTCTTGAACGCCAGCAAATCGCGCACCGCCATCGGCTCGCGATTGTCCAGCAGCGCGGCGAACTCCTTGTAGTCCTCATAGTTGCCGGTGGACACGGCGTTATGCAGCAGCTTCACCATCTGCGGGCTGTTGTTGTGGTACTCCCCATCCCTGCGATAGCGGTAGTACCCGTGGTCCTCCAGCTTCCGATTCGTCGTCTCCTCCAGCGCGTGGCGGTGGTGCTCCAGCATGTCCTCGCCCAACTCCTCCAGGCCAATGCCACTGATCCATGACGTGGTGCCGCTGAAGCACTGGTCAATCAGATCGTTCCCCAAGCCGATCGCCTCGAATATCTGCCCGCCCTGGTAGCTGGAGACAGTGGAGATGCCCATCTTGGACATGATCTTGAGAATCCCCGCGTCCAGCGCCTTGCGATAGTTCTTGCGCGCCGTATCCAGCTCCATGTCGTCAATCTCGCCCTCTTCGATCAGCGACGCCAGCGTCTCATAGCCCAGGTACGGGTTCACCGCCGCCGCGCCGTAGCCCAGCAGACAGGCGAAGTGATGCACGTCCCGCGGCTCGCCGGACTCCGACACGATACTGGCGCGCATCCGTATCCCTCGCCGTATCAGCGAATGATGCACCGCCCCCACCGCCAGCAGCATCGGCATCGGCGCATGGGCGGCGTCCGCGCCGCGGTCGCTGAGAATCACGATGCTTGCGCCCTGCTCCACGGCGCCCGCAGCGGCCCCGCACAGCGCGTCCACTGCGATGCGCAGCGCTCCGGCCCCCCCCGCCACCGGCACCAGCGCGGGAATCGTCACCGATTTGAATACGGCGTCCTTGAGCCCCCGCAGCGCAGCCAGCTCTTCATTCGTCAGAATCGGGCTCTTGAGGTGCACCAGACGCGCGTGCTCCGCCGTCTCCTCCAGCAAGTTCCCCCGCTTGCCGATGTACGTATCCAGTGACATCACCAGGTCTTCACGCAGCGGGTCAATCGGCGGGTTGGTCACTTGCGCAAAGCGCTGTTTGAAAAAGCTGTACAGCAACCGAGGCTTCTTCGCCAGCACGGACAGCGGCGTGTCATCTCCCATGGAGAACACCGGCTCCTTGGCGTCCAGGATCATGGCCTTCACCACCATGGCCACATCCTCCAGCGTGTACCCGAACAGGCGCTGGCGATGGAACAGGTCGAGTCCGGAAGGATGGCCGTTCTGCGAGGTGACGCCGCCGGGGATCTCGCCGAGCTGGTACACCTGGCGGTGCACCCACTGGCCGTACGGCTGTCGCTTGGACACGCCGTCCTTGATCTCGTTATTGAACAGCAGCTTCTTGTTACGTGTGTCCACCGCGATCATGTCGCCCGGGCCCAGCCGTCCCTTCTCCAGCACATGAGCATCGTCCACATCCACCACGCCGACTTCCGAGCCCATGAGCAAAATGTTGTCGTCGGTATACTTGTACCGCGCGGGGCGCAGGCCGTTGCGGTCCAGGCACGCCCCCACGATGTCTCCGTCCGTGAACGCCAGTGCCGCCGGGCCGTCCCACGGCTCCGTCAGGCAGGCGTGGTACTCGTAAAACTCGCGCCACTTCTGGCGCATGTCGGGCATGTTCTCCCACGCCTGCGGCACCAGCATCATCATCGTATGCAAAATATCCCGGCCTGATTGCGCCAGCAGGTCCACCACGTTATCCAGCTTCGCCGAGTCGCTTCCCCCCGGCGCGATCACCGGCAGCAGCTCCTCGATCGCTCCGCCCCACACCTGCGCGTGCAACCCCGGCTCGCGGGCGCGCATCCAGTTCTCATTCCCCTGGAGCGTATTGATCTCCCCGTTATGCGCGATATGCCGGAACGGCTGCGCTAGGTACCAGTTGGGGAACGTGTTCGTGCTGTACCGCTGGTGATACACCGCCAGCGCCGTTTCGAACGACGTGTCGCGCAGGTCCAGGTAATACTTGTCCAGCTGCGGCGCCACCATCAGCCCCTTGTACACCACCGTCTTCGCGGAGAACGATGCGAGATACAAATCGTCCAGTCCCTGCTTCGCCGCGCGGTGTTCCATAACCTTGCGGGTGCGATACAGCATGCGGCCGAACTCCCGCTCGCTCATGCCGCTGGGGCGCCCCAGCATCACTTGCTGGATAGACGGCTCCGTCGCCGCGGCATGCTCGCCCAGGGCCGCGCGATCCACCGGCACCACCCGCCACCCCAGCACCGGCAGCCCATGCTCACGAATGCAATCCTCAATAAGCTCGCGGGCTTGCTGTCGCGCATTCGGGTCCTGTCCCGGCAGGAACACCATCCCCACCGCCAGGTCCTCCGGCCCCCCCACCCGCCGCCCCTGCGCCGTAAGCTCCCTCTGCATGAGCTTGAACGGAATCTGCGTCATCACCCCCGCGCCGTCGCCCGTCTTGGCGTCGGCGCTCACCGCGCCGCGATGCGTAACGTTGCGAACGGACGTGAGCGCCTTGTCCAGTATCCCGAAGCTGCGATGGCCGCTAATATCGGCGACGAAACCCACCCCGCAGGCATCGTGTTCGTATTTCTGATCGTACAGGAGCTTCCCCTGCTCCGTGCTGCTCACGCCCCTCATGACTTCACTCCTGGTCTGTTTCGCCGGACACCCGTGCCTCGCCTGCAGCGCTCGTCTACAGTGATGGCAGGTATCGCTTGATCTCGTACTCGTGGACTTCGCGGCGGAAGTCGTCCCACTCCAGTTTCTTGTTCGTCAGGAAGCTCTCGAACGCATGCTCCCCCATCATCTTGCGGAGCAGCGTGCTGCCTTCGGCGGCGTCAATCGCCTCCGCCAGCGTGCGCGGCAGGCTGGCGATTCCTTGCGCCTTGCGCTCTGCATCCGTCAGCTTATGCACATCTTGCACCATCTCCGGCGGCAGCGCCACGTCCTGCTCGATCCCTTCCAGCCCCGCCGACAGCACCGCGCTGAACGCCAGATACGGATTACACGCCGAATCTGGCGCGCGATATTCGATCCGCGTGCTGTCCTCCCGTCCAGAGCGGAACCCCGGGATGCGCACCAGGTCAGCCTTGCTGCGCCGCGCCCAGGACGCATGCAGCGGCGCTTCGTACCCCGGCACAAGGCGCTTGTAGGAGTTCACCCATTGGTTCGTCACCAGCGTGATCTCCGGCGCATAACGCAGCAGCCCGCCGATGAAGCGCTGCGCCGTCACGGAGAGGTGATGCGGCGTCTGCCGGTCGTAGAACGCGTTATTCTCCCCGCGAAAGAGCGATTGATGGATATGCATGCCGCTGCCGTTCACCCCGTTCAGCGGCTTGGGCATGAACGTGGCGTACACCCCCTGCTTCGTCGCGATCTCCTTCACCACCGTGCGATACGTCATCACGCTGTCCGCCATGGTCAGCCCATCGGCGTAGCGCAGGTCAATCTCCTGCTGGCTCGGCGAAACCTCGTGATGGCTATACTCCACCGGCACGCCCATCTGCTCCAGCGTCAGAACCGTCTCACGGCGCAAGTCAGAGCCCAGGTCGGCCGAGGTCTGGTCAAAATACCCTGCCTGATCTAGGATCTGCGTGGACTGGTTGTCCTTGAAATAGAAGAACTCCAGCTCCACGCTCACATAGGAGGTGAACCCCATATCAGCCGCCCGCTTCAGGTTCCGCTTCAGCACATGGCGCGGATCGCCGGCGAAGGCCTCGCCGTCGGGCGTCTGCACGTCGCAGAACATCTTCGCCACGGCGTTCTGGCGCGGCCGCCATGGCAGCAGCGTGAACGTGGTGGGGTCGGGCATGGCGATCATGTCCGATTCGTCCGACCGCGCAAAGCCCTCGATCGTGCCGCCGTCAAACGGCTTGCCACGGTCCAGCGCCTCTTTCAGCTCCTCCACCGTTATGGCAAAGCCCTTCAATCTGCCGAGAATGTCCGTGAACCACAGGCGAATAAACTTGACGTCGTGATCCTTGACCGTATGGAGCACAAACTCCCGCGCCTCGCGGGTCTCCGCCACTGTCGCCTTGCTCTGTTCTGAGGTCACTGCATGCCTCGCGTTTTCCCGCGCCGTGGCGCGGCTAGCCTGCGTGTCGCCCCTGCGTCCTCACCGGCAGTTGCGGCCTGTGCGCCTGCGGGAGCAGGCCTGGGAATGCTGCCGCAAGCAGCCATCGGCCGGCACCCGCAACGGAAACATACGGAAGCGAAAATGGAAGCATTACTATAGTGAATTGTGATTATTTTGTCAAAGTTTTTCCCAGGGGAACCCTTCGTGTCGCCCCTCCGGTGACCTCACGCCCTTCCCCTCATCCCCTCCGCCCTCGACCGCCTGGAGTGCATCTACACCAGCCACAACTTGGCCTCGGGTCTAAAGCCCAGCTTTTCCAGCAAGCCCAGCGAATACTGGTTCCGCCAAGGGGCCACCACCTTCCAGAATGAGGCCGTCGTCGGCAAGATGGCCCACCTCATTGGCCAGGACAACATCATGTGGGGGTCAGACTTCCCCCACCCTGACAGCGTATGGCCGGAGTCGCAGAAAGTCATCACGGAAACGCTCGCGCCGCTCACCGCTGCCGTTCGCCGCAATCTCATCTGCGACAACGGCAAACGCCTCTACCGCATCGGCCAATAGCGTCCGCGCGGCGCCGGCGCTACGCGCCGGTGTATCTCGCGAACACCACGCAGGCATTCTGCCCGCCGAAGCCGAAGCTATTCGTCAGCGCCACCCGAACGTCCTTCAACCGCGCCGTATTCGGCACATAATCTAGGTCGCAGTCTGGATCGGGGTGCTCGTAGTTGATCGTGGGGTGCATCACCCCCGTGAGAATCGTCTGCACGCACACCACCGCCTCCATGCCGCCGGCGCCCCCCAGCGCATGGCCGATCATCGACTTCGTCGCGCTGATGGGCACGCGGTGCGCCCCCTCCCCAAACACCCGCTTGATCGCCAGCGTCTCCACCCGATCGTTCATCTGCGTGGACGTCGCGTGCGCGTTGACGTAATCCACCTCTGGCGGCGTCACCCCGGCATCAGCCAGCGCCCACGCCATCGCCCGGCTCGCCCCCGCGCCGTCCTCGTCCGGCTGCACCACGTGAAACGCATCCGACGATGCCGCATACCCTGACACCTCCGCCAAAATCGCCGCCCCGCGGGCCAACGCATGCGTCAGCCGCTCCAGGACCAGAATGCCTGCGCCCTCCGCAGGCACAAAGCCGTCGCGTTGGGCGTCGAATGGCCTGCTCGCCAGCGCCGGCGTGCCATCCCTGGCCGTGGACAGCGCCCGCATCACGCTGAACCCCGCCAGCCCCAGCTGGCTGATACCCGCCTCCACCCCGCCCGCGATCATCACATCCGCCGCGCCCCGGCGGATCACCTCCGCCGCCTCCCCCACCCCCTGCGTCCCCGCAGCGCACGCCGTCACCACCGTCGCGCTGTACCCTTGCAAGTCATACGTCAGACTCACCTGTGACGCCGCGATGTTGGGCAGGGTCATGGGGAAGAAGAACGGACTCATGCGCATCCCGCCCTTCTCCACCAGCACGCGCGCCCCTTCCTCCAGCGTGGGGTAGCCCCCGTTGCCGTTGCCCAGCAATACGCCACAGCGCGTGCGATCCTCCTTGGTCAAATCCAGCTTCGCCTGCGCGATCGCCTGTCCCGCCGCCACCACGGCAAACTGCGAGAAGCGCGCCATGCGACGTGCCGCCTTAACGTTGATGTGCTTCGTGGGGTCAAAACCCTTCACTTCTCCCGCGATGGTTGTGGGAAAGCCTGTCGTATCGCACAGCGTCATGTGGTCAATGCCGGATCGCCCCGCCACCAGCCCGTCCCAGAACTCCCCCACACTCTGCCCCAGCGGCGTCAGCGCCCCCATGCCCGTCACCACCACCCTGTGCTCCGGCCTGCGCTGCCTCATACCGTGATCACGCCTGGCGTCTCATACATCTCCGGTGCGATCCCCAGCGTCTGCTCTCGCGCCTCCGCCACCACAAACAGCGATCCTGTCGCCAGCACCAGGTCTTCCGGTTGCGCCAGCGCCAGGGCGATCTCCAGCGCCGCCGCCACGCCCGGCGCCTCCTGTGCCGTAAGCCCCTCCGCCCGTAGCGCCGCCGCCACCGCCGCCGCCGCCAGCGACTTGGGGTGCCGCGACGCCGTCGCGATCACCAATGCCGGCTTCATCCCCGCCATCTCCCGCGCCATCTCCGCCAGCTTCTTCGTGCGCGTGGCGCCGAACACGAGAATCTTGCGTTCGCAATCAAAATGCCGCTGCACCGCCTCCGCCAGCCTCGCCATGGAGTGCGGATTATGCGCCCCATCCACAACAATCTGCGGGCTGCGGCTCAGCGTCTCCAGCCGTCCTGGCCACCGCACCTCCGCCAGGCCGTCCACGATCGCCTGTCGCGGCAGCACCGTCCCTGCGACTGCCAGCGCCTCGCACGCCGCGATCGCCGCCGCGGCATTCTCCATCTGATGCGCTCCCAGCAGCGGGATGCGCACGTCATAGGACGCCCGCGCCGTATCCACATGCAGCCACTGCCCCGCGTCGTCGAAATCCCCCGGCTTCCACCGCACGCCTGCGCCCACCGCCACCAGCGGCGACTGCTCCTCATACGCCCGCCGCGCGATCACCCGCGCCGCCTCCGGCTGCTGCTGCCCCATCACCACCGGCACGCCGCGCTTAATGATCGCCGCCTTCTCCCCCGCAATCTCCGCGATCGTCTCCCCCAGCACCTCCGTGTGGTCTAGGCTGATGTTGGTGATCACGCTCACCGCAGGCGTCACCACGTTCGTCGCGTCCAGCCGCCCCCCCATCCCCACCTCCAGCACCGCGTGCGTCGCCCCCGCCGCGCGGAAATGCCACAGCGCCAGCGCCGTCAACACCTCGAACGTCGTCAGTTGCCCGTAGCGCCCCTCCCCGTTCACCTCCGCCACCGCCTCTGCCATCGCCGTAGCGCCGCGAGCGAACTCCTCCTCGCTCACCGCCTCCCCATCCACGGCGATCCTCTCGCGGATCGTATGCAGATGCGGCGACGTATAACGTCCCGTGCGAAACCCTGCCTTCGCCATTGCCGCCGCGATCATCGCCGTCGTGCTGCCCTTCCCCTTCGTCCCCCCCACATGCACGATCGTCAGTCCGCGGTCGGGGTCCCCCAGCAGCGTCAGCAGCGCCCGCACCCGCTCCAGGTTGAACTCCCGGTACCGCGCCCGCGTGGGATCGCTCACCTCGTAGTTGGCGAAACCCAACACATATGCGACGGCCTGGGGGTAGTTCATAAGAGGAGCGCCTTCAAACAGGGCAGCGTTTCATTATAGCAACTGGAGAATTACCGCTCCATGAACTGCCTTCCACCAGCGCGACTGCTGTGGCTTGTGTCGGCATCCCGTTCGCCACCCACTTGTTGTAGTTGTTGTAGTTTGCAACTGGCGTTGCCAACCGCATAGATATTTGATACTACGTGGCCGAAAAGTTTCAATTGCCTCGAGACTGCCAACCGGAGTTGCTATTGAACGTCGCCCAGTTCACTGACCGGTCCTTGGGCCGTCTCGTGAAGATCGCGGGTGGTCAATCCACCTTCGTGCCGGCCCCCATGCCTCGTGCTGTTACCCTCTCCCCAAGGCTGGTGTTCCTCCTTGACGACGCCTCCCGCGCCTTCGCCACCCTTGCCGGCGCTGGCGAAACGATACCCAATCCGGCGCTCCTGATCCAGCCGTTCCTCCGCAAGGAAGCCGTCCTCTCCTCAAGGGTTGAAGGCACACAGGCGTCCCTTGCCGACCTCTTCCGCTACGAGGCATCGAAGCCGCGGCGGCCTCGGGGAGACGTTGCAGAAGTAGCAAACTACATCGCAGCATTCAACCACTGCCAGCAACTGCTAGCGGAACTTCCCCTCTCCCTCCGCTTTTTCAATCAAGTGCATGGCGTTCTCCTGCAAGGCGTCCGCGGTGAAGAGATGAGACCAGGTGAGCTGCGGGAAGAACAGGTGCACATTGGCCCTGCGGAGTCTCCCATTGAGGATGCCCGGTATGTGCCTCCTCCCGCACCCTATCTGCGTGACCTCATGGACGCCTCTCCCTCGCGGTAGGCAGCCTTCCCACCAATGCTATACTCCCGCCAATCGCCCAAACCCAGGAGCGCCCCATGCCGGAAAATCCCCCGCCCGTGCAATGGAACAACATCGTCACCGCGCGCCGCCTCCGCGGCTACCAGGTCCACGTCGTCCTTGACACCATGTCGGACAAAAAGGGACGTGGCCCCTGGAGCATGATCATTGATGAAAACCCCATGAGCGGCGGCGACGGCGTCGGCCCCTCCCCCGTCAACACCGCCATGGCCGCCCTCGCCGCCTGAACCGTCGTCACCCTGGAGGGCGTTGCCCGCCGCCGCAACCTGAAACTCGACGATATTCAAGTCGTCATCAAGATGGAAATGCCCCAGTCCGGCATGGCGGATAAGTCCGCATCCATAGAAGCCGCCATCGAAGGCCGCACCATCAAGCGCCGCTTCCTCAAGACCGTCACCGTCACCGGCGACCTCACCGAACGCGATCGCCTCGTCCTCCAGAACGCCTCCAAGCACTGCCCCGTCGGCCAGCTCTTTGACGGGCGCTCCGCGGAGTTCGATGAAGAGGTCACCATCCTGCCCCGCGCCGGTTCCTAGCGTCCGCTGTCCTCCCCGTGCCGCGTGACACCTTCGCCCGCGACACGCTATCCTATCAGCCACACCCTTTCCTGGAGCACCCGTGTACAAGGCCCCGCGCGGCGCCGCAGACATCCTCCCCGGCGAGCAACCCTGGTGGCGCCACATCGAACGTACCGCCGCCGATCTCTGCCAGCGCTTCGCCTATCGCCGCATAGACACCCCTATCTTCGAAAGCTCCGCCCTCTTCCATCGCTCCGTCGGCGAAGCCACCGACATCGTAGAAAAGGAAACCTACACCTTCGACGACCGCAGCGGCGACTCCATGACCTTGCGCCCCGAAGGCACCGCCGCCGTCTGCCGCGCCTACCTGGAGCACGGCATGCACGTCCTCCCGCTGCCCGTGCGCCTCTACTCCCTCCGCGCTCCCATGTTCCGCTACGACCGTCCCCAGGCCGGCCGCTACCGCCAGTTCCACCAGGTCAACGCCGAGGCCATCGGCGATGCCGGCGCCGCCGTGGACGTGGAGGTCATCGAGCTTGCCTGGCGCCTCTTCGAAACCCTCGGCTTGCGCAACCTCTCCCTGCTCATCAACAGCATCGGCGACCCCGCCTGTCGTCCCGCCTACCTCGACGCCCTCCGCGCCTACTACCAGGGTCATCTTGCATCCCTCTGCGGCGATTGCAACAAGCGCTACCACACCAACCCCCTGCGCTTGCTCGATTGTAAAAAGCCCACCTGCCAGCCATTCGCCCAGGATGCGCCCCGCAGCGCGGACATGCTGTGCGAACCCTGTCGCGACCACTGGCGCCAACTGCAGGACGGCCTACGCATCCTCAGCATCCCCTTCGCCGTGGAACACCGCCTCGTGCGCGGGCTGGACTACTACACCCGCACCGTTTTCGAGGTGCAGCCCCCGGAAGAAGGCGGCCAGAGCACCCTCGGCGGCGGCGGCCGGTATGATGGCCTCATCCAGCAACTCGGCGGCAACCCCACGCCTGCCGTGGGATTCGCCTGCGGCATAGAGCGGCTCATCCTCAACCTCAAGCGCCAGGGCATCGCCCTCCCCCCAGAGAGCGAAGCCTTCGCCGTCGTCGCCTGCATGGGAGACGCCGCCCGCCCCGTCGCTCTCAAGCTCGCCGCTGACCTGCGCCGCGCCGGTCTCCGCGCCGTCCTCGCCCCCAGCGGCAAAAGCCTCAAGGCCCAGATGCGCTACATCGGCGCGTCCGGCGCCACCCACGCCCTCATCCTCGGCGACGACGAGCTGCGCCAGGGCGTCGTCGCCATCAAAACCCTCGCCACCGGCGACCAGCGCCTCGTGCCCCTCGCCGACGCCCCCGCCGCCATTGCTCTCTAACATCCTGGCCCCCACATCCTGGCTGATATAATGACTCTGTAGTCGTAGCTTGCCCCCAGTCGGGGGCCTTTCTTTATGGAAGCACCTCATGCCTCTGGTCGCCCTGAATGATTGACCGACTCACCGACAAACTCACACGCCTGGAACAACGCTTCGACGACCTCTCCAACCAGATGGCCCTGCCGGAGATCGCCGGCGACTACCCGAAATTCCAGGCGCTTCTCAACGAACGCCGCGCCATAGAGAAGGTCGTCGCCCTGTGGCGCGACCACCGCAAGACCCAAGCCGGCGTCTCTGACACCCGCGCCATGATCGAATCCGGCGACGATCCCGACCTTGCCGCCATGGCGCGGGAAGAGCTTGCCTCCCTGGAAAAACGCGCCGAAAAGCTAGCCCAAGAAATCCTGGTGGCTCTGATCCCTCCCGATCCTAATGACGAAAAATCGGTCATCATGGAAATCCGCGGCGGCGCCGGCGGGCAAGAAGCCGCGCTCTTCGCCTTCGACCTTTTCCGCATGTACTCCCGCTACGCCGAACTGCACAACTGGAACGTGGACGTCGTGGATAAAAGCGATGCCGATGCCGGTGGGCTAAAAGAAATCATCTTCGAGGTGCGCGGCAAGGGCGCCTACAGCCGCCTCAAGCATGAAAGCGGCGTGCACCGTGTCCAGCGCGTACCCGCCACGGAGTCCAGCGGCCGCATCCATACCTCCACTGCCACCGTCGCCGTCCTGCCGGAGGTGGACGAGGTGGACGTCACCATCAACCCTGCCGACCTTCGCATAGACATCTACCACGCCGGCGGGCACGGCGGCCAGAACGTCCAAAAGGTCGCCACCGCCGTCCGCATCGTCCACAACCCCACCGGCATCGTCGCCACCTGCCAGGACGAGCGCTCCCAGCTCAAGAACAAGATGAAGGCCATGGCCGTGCTCCGCGCCCGGCTCTATGACATGGAGCAGCGCAAACAGCAGGCGGAGATCACCGCCACGCGCCGCGCCCAGGTCGGCGCCGGTGATCGCTCGGAAAAGATCCGCACCTACAACTTCCCCCAAGACCGCGTCACCGACCATCGCGTGGAGCTTACCCTCCACAACCTGCCCAAGGTGCTGGAAGGGCGCATCGACGAGCTCATCGACGCCCTGTCGGCCCAGGAACAGGCGGAGCGCTCGGAAGCAGTATCCGCGTGACCGGCGCCGCATCCTTCACCGGCGCTGCGCTCCTCGCCCACCCTTCCGTGCTCGATGCGCTGCGTTCCACACGCGCCACCCTCGCCGCCGCGGGCATCCCTGACGCATCGCTGGAAGCCGAAGTGCTCCTCATGCACGCCGCCGCCCTCTCCCGCGAACGCCTCCTCGTTGCACTGCGCGACCCTTGGCCCGCCGCCGCCGCACCGCGACTCCACGCCACGCTCCGCCGCCGCCTGCAGCGCGAGCCTCTCGCCTACATCACCGGCACAAAAGAATTCTTCGGTCTCGATATTGCCGTAGACTCGCGTGTCCTCATCCCCCGGCAGGAGACGGAAACCCTCGTCGAGCTGGCCCTCGATATCGCCCGTCGTGAGTGGCCGGACCGCCCCGTCCGCATCGCCGACATCGGCACCGGCAGCGGCGCCATCGCCATCGCCATCGCCGCACATCTCCCCAACGCTATCGTCTCCGCCACCGACGCATCCGCGGATGCCTTGGCCGTCGCCTCGGCCAACGCCCAACGCCACGGCCTCGCCGATCGCATCGCCTTCCTCCACGGCGATCTGCTGGCGCCCGTCTCCGGCTCCCTCGATCTGCTCCTCGCCAACCTGCCGTATATCCCCGATGCCCAGTGGCCCGCCCTCCAGCCGGAGATCCGCCTCCATGAGCCGCAGCACGCGCTCCTCGGCGGCACAACCGGATTGGAGCTAGTGGAGCGCCTGCTGCGCCAGCTCCTCCACCGCCGCCACAGCCCCTCCTCCGCCATCCTAGAACTGGGCCACGGCCAAGTGCCACAGGCTACTGATTGCATAAGCAAGCTCTTCCCTCAGGCCGCCGTCACCCCCTACCGCGACCTCGCCGGCCTGGAGCGCGGCGTCATTATCGGCGGCATCCCCTCCTCCTCCGCCTAACGCCGTTCCACTGCCCCATCGTCATTGTCCCGCCCCAGGGGGAGGCCGATTCCATCGGCCCGAGCACCCCTTCGCTGCGGCATGTGAGGCACAGAACGGCGTATTGCGGGCATCCCGCTCCCGCTTCTTCCCCCGTCCGCGGGGGAAGATTGAGATGGGGGCGCTGCCTCCCATGCCCCATTCCGTTCGTGGTGGATATCCGGCAGTCCGTACCTTCCGGTCTGACCGGAGTCCGCATCCTCGGACCGTATCCCATAGACGGCCAGCGCAGAGAGCGTCTCGCAGGGCGTCCTGCGCGGTCTCCCATCCCCTCCTTGCCTCCGCCCCCGCCTCCGCGCACAATGGCGCTGCCCCATGGACAACCCACGCACATACGGCACACCCCCCTATCGTGTCGCCGTCCTCCACGGCGGCCCCGGCACACCTGGCTCCGCCGCCCCCCTCGCACGCGCCCTCTCCACATATTGCGGCATCCGCGCGCCCCTCGCCACCGTGCTGCGCCACTTCCGCATCATCGTCCTGCCCCGTTGCGGCCACTACCCCTGGCTCGAACGCCACGCCTGCGATCGCCTGTACACTATCCTGCAGCAAGAGCTCCCGTAGAAACACCCATGTCCACCCTCTGCATCGTCGCCACGCCCATCGGCAACAAGAACGTGGCGCGCTTACAATGCGCGCAGGCTGCGTGAAATCCTTCCATGTCCACCCTCTACATCGTCGCCACGCCCATCGGCAACCTGGAGGACATCACCCTCCGCGCGCTACGCATCCTCAAGGAAGTCGGCCTCGTTGCCGCCGAAGACACGCGGCACGCCCAGCGCCTCTTCGCCCGCTACGATCTCCACACGCGACTCATCGCCTACCATGAGCAGGGCCAGCGCTCCCGCGCCGCGCCCGTCCTCGCCCACCTCGAGCATGCCGACGCCGCGCTCATCACCGATGCCGGCATGCCTGCCGTCAGCGACCCCGGCTACGCCCTCATCGCTGCCGCGATCGCCGCAGGCCATCGCATCGAAGTCGTCCCTGGCGCATCCGCAGTCACAGCAGCCCTCGTCTCCTCCGGCCTCCCCAGCGACCAGTTCGTCTTCGCCGGCTTTCTTCCCCGCACTGCCGGAGCGCGGCGGCGTCTCCTCGAATCCCTGCGCGATCAGCACCGCACTCTCGTCGCCTTTGAAGCGCCGCACCGCCTCCGCGCCGCGCTTGCCGACATCGCCGCCGTCCTCGGCGACCGCCCCATCGCCGTCGCCCGCGAACTCACCAAGCTCCATGAAGAAATCTTTCGCGGCTCGGCGCAACAAGCCCTCGCCCATTTCACGCGACCGCGCGGAGAAATCACCCTCGTCATAGCCGGCGGCACTGGCGCGGCGCCCGCTCCCACGCCCGCAAGCGACCTGCTCGCACGAGCGCGCGCGTTGCGACAACAGAGCCTCACCGCCCGCGACGCCGTCGCCGCTCTTATGCACAGCGCCGGCATCGGACGCAAGGAAGCCTATCGCCTGTGGTTAGAGAGCGCCGCATCACCCGACGCCGTGGGAACGTAGCTGCGGGCTCGGCCCGGAGCAGCTCCAAGCCACGCGCGGCCCGGCAAGCGTCCTAGGTTACGACGGTTCGCCGCTACCCGATCCTTCGCTGGGCGCTGCGCCGCCCGGCCCGCTTCCGCCGCGCCGCCGGGGCCGTCGCCGGCGCCGCGCCGCCGCGCCGGCAGCCGAGCTAGGTTGAATGATCTGCGCTGCCGTCGTCTGGATGCTCTTTCTTCCCGACACCCACAACAGCTTAAAGTACTCCTGGTCGAGATAGTGCCGGTCGTCGGCGATCTGCGCCAGGTCCCAAGAAAGATTTGGCGCGAAGGCAGCCACCTCAACATACTTCCCCATGTTCTTCACCGCCTGCACCGCATAAGAAAAATCGCCGTCGCCGCTCACCAGCACCGCCGCGTCATACAGGTCCCGCCACGCGAACTGGAGCAGGTCCGTGGCCAGCATGATATCCACGCCCTTCTCCACCATCTGATCTCCGCGGTACTTGAACGTGCCCAGCCGCACTTCCAATCGGGGGATGTTGTACATGCTGGCGAGAAACTTCTGCTGCTCCTGCGCCGCCTGCGGCTTCCGTTCCGCATCCTGCAAAATGTTGTAGTAGTACGTGCGGAACAGTTGCCTAGGGCCCACCAGCTTCTGGACGAACGCGTGAAAGTCTAGGTCAGCCCTGCCGCAATTCTCTTCCAGGCTGTGGTAGAGATTGCTCCCGTCAATAAAGATCGCCACGCGGTTCTTCGTATCCAATCACATGCCCCCAGTACAGAGTAACGCTCCATATGCATGATAGCATGTTTCCCCACCCATCTGATTGACGGCGCTACAGTTCTTGACCAGTCTTGACCAGGCCCGTATCTTTCTTGACCGGGTTTCCAGCGCGGCGTATCATGAGATGGCATCGGTTCTACGGGGTGGCGGAGAAAGAAGGTCGCCATGTTCAAAAGCTTCGGCTGGGTTGAGATTCTCGTCATTCTTGGCGTCCTGATGCTCCTCTTCGGAGGCTCCAAGCTACCCCAAATGGGCAAATCCATAGGCAAATCCATTCGCGAGTTCAAGAGCGGTATCAGTGGGGCAGACGAAGAATCCAAGGATAAGCCGCAGCCCCCAAAGTCCTCCTCCACTCCCCCCAGCGCTGACGGCGGCGCCGCCCACCGGCACTAAGTGTGGACTGCACCCGGCGCTGCGTTTGCGGAGTGGATGAGCAGCGAGGGGAAGGTGGACTGGCAGGAGGGGATGCGCCGCCTGCAAACACCGACGATCCGTTTCGGTAATCCAGAGCGATATTCGCCGCCGCAAGATAGGCCTCCAGCGGATACGCGGTGAGGTGGGTCACGCTGACCACCGCGCCGAACGAGCCGCTGGGGGAAAGCTGGGCGCATCTCTTACGCCAGCACGGCGTGTGCGCCTACGTTGCGCCGGATACGATCACCGCGCTGATCGCGGGGCAGGCGAGGATCGTGCAGATCCGCGTGCCGGAGGAGCAGGCGGCGCGAGCCAAGGAGCTGCTGATCGGCCCGTGGGAATGGCCGGAGGGGGCAGGTGCTAGCTAGGGCGCGAAGGACTGTCGCAGGCTTTGCTCCCGGCCCACGAGCAGGTCGCCGTCCTCTTTGAAGCGGCGCAGGACGAAGTGGGTCACGGTGCCGGTGACGGCTTCGATGGGGGCGACCTTGTTGGAGACGAAGCGGGACACCTCATAGATATCCTTGGCGGCCACCAGCACTAGCAAGTCGTAGGTGCCGGAGACAAGGTAGACGGAGCGCGCTTCGGCAAACCCGGCGATGCGCTCGGCAATGGCGTCGAACCCGGTATCGCGCTGCGGCGTGGTGCGCACCTCGATCAGCGCCAGGATTTCCTGCACGCCGGCCTTGTGCCAGTCAATCACCGTCTTGTATTTGAGGATGGTGTGGGACTGCTCCGCCTCGGCGACGATGCGGTCCACCTCAGCCACAGGCTTGCCTGTCATGGTGGCGAGGGTCTTGTGGGAGGTGCGGGCGTCCTTTTCCAGGATGCGCAGGATGTCCATCATGGCGTGTCCCCCTTGGCTGGCGTGCCGGGCTGCTTGCCTTTTGGGTGTCCCTTCCGGCGTTCGCCAGAAGTAAGTTGCTTGCTATTGTACCGGAGCGCGGAGCTTGTGCCATCCCGTGGCCTGCTCGTAGGCGTGGGCGATCTGGAGCAGCGCAGGTTCGCTGAACGCCGGGCCGATGAGCTGCATGCCCACGGGCAGACCTTCCAGAAAGCCCGCGGGCACGGAGATACCGGCGATACCGGCAATGTTGACGGGAATGGTGTCGACGTCGGACAGGTACATCTGGACGGGGTCGGCCAGCTTCTCACCGAGGCGGAAGGGGGGAGTGGGGGAGGTGGGGGTGAGCAGCGCGTCATATCGCTGGAAGACCAGTTCGAACTCCTGGCGAATGAGGGCGCGGACCTTGAGGGCCTTCAAATAGTAGGCGTCATAGTAGCCCGCGGAGAGGGCGTAGGTGCCCAGGAGGATGCGGCGCTTCACCTCGGGGCCGAAGCCATGCCGGCGCGTCTGCTCCATGGCGTCCCACATGTCCTTGGCGTCCGGCGCGGCGAAGCCGTACTTGGCGCCATCGTAGCGGGCGAGGTTCGCCGATGCTTCCGACGGCGCGAGGATGTAGTACACCGCGAGTGCGTAGTGCGTGCTGGGGAGCGAGACGCCGCGGTCAATGACGGCGCCGAGCTGGGCGAGCTTCTGGATCGCGCGCTCCAGCACCTGGCCCACGTGGGGGTCAATGCCCTGGAAGTACTCGCGGGGGATGCCGATGCGCATGCCGGCGATGGGCTTGCCCAGGCTCGCGGCGTAGCCGGGCACGGGGCGGGCAACGGACGTGGAATCGCGCGCATCGTGCCCGGCGATGGCCTGGAGCACGACGGCGCAATCGGCGACGGTTTTCGTGAGGGGGCCGACCTGGTCGAGCGAACTTGCGAATGCAACTAAGCCGTAGCGGCTGACCAGGCCGTAGGTGGGCTTGAGGCCCACCACGCCGCAGAAAGACGCGGGCTGGCGGATGCTGCCGCCAGTGTCCGAGCCCAGAGAGAAGAGGCATTCGCCCGCAGCCACGGCGGCGGCGGGGCCGCCGCTGGAGCCGCCGGGGACACGCTGCAAGTCCCAGGGGTTTCTTGTGGGGAAGAACGCGGAGTTTTCCGTGGACGAGCCCATGGCGAACTCGTCCATGTTGCCCTTGCCCAGGAGCACGGCGCCCGCGGCGGCGAGACGCTCCGTGACGCAGGCGTCATACGGCGAGACGAACTGCTCCAGCATGCGTGAGGAGCAGGTGGTGCGCACGCCGCGTGTGTTGAGGTTGTCCTTCAGCTGCATGGGGATGCCGGTCAGCGGGCCGGCGTCGCCCGCGGCGATGCGCTTGTCAGCAGCGGCGGCCTGGCGCAGAGCCAGTTCATCGGTCACCGTGACGTAGGCCTTTACTTTGTCTTCCACGGCGCGGATGCGCTGGAGGAGAGCGGTGGTGAGTTCTACGGAGGAAAGCTCGCGCTTTTTCAGCAGCGCGCCGGCCTCGCCGATGGTCAGGGAGTAGAGTTCGGGCATAGCGCGGGATTGGCCTCTAGTCTTCCAGGATCGCCTTCACGCGCAGATGGCCCTCTTGCTGCTGCGGGGCATTGCGCAGCACGTCTTCCTGCGAGAGCGATGGGCGCGATACGTCGTCGCGGAAGACGCTGGAGCGTTCGGAGGGGTTGGCTGATAGGGAAACACCCGCAGTGTCCGCCTGCTTGAGTACCTCGAACTGGTCGAGGATGTGCGAGAGCTGCTGGCGCATGCGCTCCACGTCGTCAGCGTCCATGCCGATGCGGCACAGGCTGGCGATGTGGAGGACGTCCTCACGGCTAAGCGGCATTGGCCTACCTTATATATCGGGGCCACGACGGCCTGCGGCCTTTCGATGGGCGTACGATGAGGACTAGGGAATAGTATACCTGTAGAGCGGAGGCGCGGGCAACGGCGCCGGGGGTGACGCACGGCGGTTGCGATATGGCGGCGAAAGATGCTATACTGAGCCTTGACACTCTTTCTTGGGCGCACCTATAATGCGCCAAGCATCGAGGCCGGTGGCCGCGTACGCGGCGAAGCTGGCGGACGGCAGCAGGCCAGCACTCCCTCACCTCGGCCACCCCCCTCCCTGGCGGACTCTCTGCCCTCTTGACGTTCCGCGTCAAGCCACGCCTGAAGTTCGGCGCTGGGCAAAGGGCAAAAATCAGTCCATGCGGACAGGCGAGATTACTTTTGTAATGCAGTCCCATTGTGCAGCGAAGCTCCATAAGGCCGGAAGGCGCGGCAGGCCACCGCATCGGCAATAGTTGCATGGCGAAATATATCTTCGTCACCGGCGGCGTGGTTAGCTCTGTAGGCAAAGGGATCGCCGCCGCATCCATCGGGCGAATCCTCAAGAGCCGCGGCATCACCGTCACCATCCAAAAGCTGGACCCGTATCTCAACGTTGACCCCGGCACCATGTCGCCGTATCAGCACGGCGAGGTGTTCGTGACCATTGACGGCTGCGAGACGGACCTGGACCTGGGCCACTACGAGCGGTTCATAGACGTGGAGCTGACGCGGGTGTCCAACGTCACGTCGGGCGAAATCTACAGTTCGGTGATCGCCAAGGAGCGGCGCGGCGACTTCCTCGGCGGGACGACGCAGGTGGTCCCCCACGTGACGAATGAGATCAAAATGCGGATGCACCGCGTGGCGGAGGAGAGCAAGGCGGAGGTGATCCTGGTGGAGGTGGGCGGCACGGTGGGAGACATCGAAGGGCAGCCGTTCCTTGAGGCGATCCGGCAGATGCGCAACGACGTGGGAAGGAACAACGTCCTCTACATCCACGTGACGTACCTACCATATATATATGCGACGCAGGAGTTGAAGACCAAGCCCACGCAGCACAGCGTCCGGGAACTGCGGGGGGTCGGCATTCAGCCGGACGTCATCTTGTGCCGCAGCGACTTTCCCGTGGCGGACGATATCAAGGCCAAGATCGCACTCTTCTGCGACGTGAAGCCGGCCGCGGTGATTCCGCTGGTGACGACGAACAATATCTACGAAGTGCCGATTATTCTCGATGAGTCGGCGCTGCCGGAGATCATTATTGAGGAACTGCGGCTGCACCCGGCGTCAAAGGACCTAGCGGAATGGCGGGCGTTGATCCGCAAGATGAACGCGCCGAAGGAGCAGCTCGCCCTGGCGATTGTCGGAAAATATGTGCAATTGCAAGATGCTTATATCTCGGTACGGGAGGCGTTGCGCCACGCGGGGATTTTTCTGCAACGCGACGTGAAGCTTTCCTGGGTCTCCGCGGAGGATCTGGAGCGTGACGGGTGGGAGCACGCGCTCTCGTCCGTAAGCGGCATTGTGGTGCCGGGCGGGTTCGGCAACCGGGGCATCGAAGGGATGATCCGCGCGGCGCAGTACGCCAGGGAGCGCGAGGTGCCGTACCTGGGCCTGTGCCTGGGCATGCAGATCATGGTCATTGAGTATGCAAGGAATGTCCTGGGGCTGCGCGACGCCAACTCCACGGAGTTCGACCCGGAGTCGCCGCACCCGGTGATCGACCTTATGCCTGGGCAGCGCGCGGTGCAGGGCAAGGGCGGAACGATGCGGCTGGGTAACTACCCGTGCGAGCTGGAGGCGGGGAGCATTGCCGGGGAGGCGTACGGGCAGCCGCAGGTGGTGGAGCGGCATCGGCACCGCTATGAGTTCAACAACGCCTATCGCGCGGCGATGGCTGGCGCGGGTCTGCGCGCATCGGGGACATCGCCGGACAACAAGCTGGTGGAGATAGCGGAGATCAAGGGCCACCCGTTCATGCTGGGGACCCAGTTTCACCCGGAATTCAACTCGCGCCCCAATAGACCGCACCCGCTGTTCCACTCCTTTGTCGGCGTGGCGAAGGGTGTGATTCGCGAGGGCGGGCAGCCGCCGCTGCCGCTGAGCTAAGGGCGCGGCGAAGGACGATAACCGCGGGCCTAGCCCGCAGACGGACAGCGCGGCGGGCCGCCAACCCAGGAGCATCCTGGGCACGGGGCCGCGCAGCAGAGGAGTGACATGGACAACTACGAACAGCAGGAACCAGTGACATCATCGACGCCGCAACAGGCGCCGCCGCAGCACGGGCAGGCGGAACAGGCTCCATCGGAGGAGAGGCAACGGCCTGCGCAGCAGCCTTCGTTCCAGGACCCGGTGCAAATCCAGAATCCGCCGCAGCGGCAGTACGGCGACCAGCGCATGGACCGGCGCGACCACGATATGCAGGGCCGCCGCCGCAACCGCAACGGGGACAATCGCTACGGACGCCATCGCGCGGGCGGCGAGCCCGCCGAGCCGGCGGCGGAGATGCCGCGCCGCGAGGATGAGAAGCGCGTGGGCCAGGAGATGGCGGCGCTGCTGGCGGCGCTGGACGCCCGCTCCCGGGAGGAGCTTCTGGGCCTGGCCAAGGAGATTGGCCTGCAGGTCGGCAACAATATGAAGAAGATGGAGCTGGTGCACCGCATCTTCCAGGTGCGGGCGCAGCAGATCGGCCAGCATTTCGCCAGCGGGCTGCTGGAAATCATCGGCGACGGCTACGGGTTCATGCGCCAGAGCGGGGTGCGCTCCATGCCCGGCGACGTGTATGTGTCGCCGGCGCAAATCCGCCGGTTCGCGCTGCGCACCGGCGATATGGTGATGGGCCAGGTGCGGCTCCCCAAGGAAGGGGAGAAGTACCAGGGCTTGCTGCGGGTGGACACCATCAACGGCGTGGACCCGGAGACGGCGGCCAAGCGCCCCAACTTCGAGCGGCTGACGCCTATCTTCCCCGATCACATGCTGAAGCTGGAGACCACGCCGAAGAACCTCTCCAATCGCTTGATCGATATCCTGGCGCCCATAGGTCGGGGCCAGCGCGGGCTGATCCTCTCTCCACCCAAGGCGGGCAAGACGATGCTGCTGAAGAGCGTCGCCAACGGCATCGCCGCCAACTATCCGGAGGTTGTGCTGCTGGTGGCCCTGGTGGGCGAACGTCCGGAAGAAGTGACGGATATGGAGCGCTCGGTGCGGGGCGAGGTGTACAGTTCCACGTTCGATGAGCCGGTGGAGGACCACACGCGGGTGGCGGAGCTGGTGCTGGACCGCGCGAAGCGCATGGTGGAGATGGGCAACGACGTGGTGATTCTGCTGGACAGCATCACGCGCCTGACGCGAGCGTATAACCTGGCGGTGCCCACCAGCGGGCGCACGCTTTCCGGCGGCATTGACCCCGTGGCGCTGTACCCGCCCAAGCGCTTCTTCGGCGCGGCGCGCAACTGTGAGGAGGGCGGCAGTCTGACGATTGTGGCCACATGCCTGGTGGACACCGGCTCCAGGATGGACGACGTGATCTATGAGGAGTTCAAAGGCACGGGCAACATGGAGCTGCACCTGGACCGCAAGCTGGCGGATAAGCGCATCTTCCCGGCGATTGACATCCAGCGCAGCGGCACGCGCCGTGAGGAGCTGCTGCTCGACGAGACGGCGCTGCGGCACGCCTACCTGCTGCGGCGCATCGTGGCAATGATCTCTTCCGACGCCAACAACCAGAACGAGGCGACGGAGCGCGTGCTGGAGCGCATGGCGAAGACCGCCACTAACGCCGATTTCATGGCGACGCTGGGCAAGGGCGAGGTGTAGCCCCGGTGCGGCGCGCATCAGTCCACGCGGCCCCCGGTAGGCGACGCAGCGCTGCACGGGCGGCGCGCTGCAACAGAACGCGGGCTCGTTGTAAAGGAACTCTTGCCTAACGGGAAGCGTCTTGCTATCATGCCCCCGATGCGGGGCTGGGGCAGTCGCCCACTAGATGGACACTTGACAAGGGACAGCGTCACGCCTTACTATAGTTCTGAATAGGTTTTGAACAAAGCTTAAATAAATGGAAAAGCTGACGGGAGACGTTACGAGCGTGTTACAGTGTCGGCGGACAGAGCCAGGCGAGGAAGCAGTTGTTGTACGGCGTTGGCGTTTATGCTACGATATCCCAGGCCTATCTCTACGGCCAGCTTTACGTTGCTTATGATGACTACCATTCGTGGAGTGCATCACAATAGAAACCCTGTGCGAGGGACCAAGAAGAAGGAGGTGCTCATGGCTGCACGATGCCGCGGAAAGCCAACTCTGTGGAAAGACGGGTACAACTCAGGATGACCCCATGACAACAAACAACAAACATGATCTTCTGATGAATCCTGAGTCGAGTTTCGGAAGGAGCAAGTAGTTAGATGAAGAGTAGATTCCCCAAAATTACGCGCATATTCCTAGTGCTGGCGCTCATGGTGGGCGTGGTGGGCAGCCTGGTGCCCACCAGTACGGCTAAGGCCATCACGGCTGGCTTCGCTGTTACCGTGGCCCCAGCGGTAACGGGAAAGACCGCCTCCTACACGTTTACCGGCGTGCTGGCGGCAGCGGTTTCACAGAACGATGTCTTTACGGTGACCTTCCCTGCTGGTACAACGTTCCAAGCGGGCAACGTTGCCCTCCCCGCCGGCACTACCATGGACGGCCCGGGCGTTGCCGCGGCCGCAGTCACGTCGGCCGTCGGCTCGGACAGCGGCGGTTCGGCCCCCAAGATCACGATCACGGCGTCAGCGGCCAACGCTGACGGAGCTGGCTCCTACGCTTTCATCATTGCCGCTAGCGTTAGGGTTGTTAACACAGCTACGGCGAGCGCGGCGCATACGATAATCCTGACGAAGACCGTGGGCGCGGCGGACGCGGCCTCCACTTCGGCGGTGTTCACGCTCACGAGCTTCGTTGCGACTGTAAGCCCAATCACGGTCAACTCCTTAGCTGTGTACACGATCGTGACGGAGATCGGCGCCCTGGCGGGCCATCAGCTGCTTGAGGACGCCGGGCAGATCGTCGTGACCTTCGCCTCGGGTACGACGGTTCCTGCTTCCATTAATGCAAATGCGATCTACGTCAACGCCATCCCCACCAGCGCGAACGGCACGAACGCCGTGCCGCCCGCTCCCCCGGTGGTAGTCGGTCGCGTGGTCACCATCACGACGCCCGTCGCGGTTGCTTCGGGCGCGGCCCTCACGGTCATCTTCACCGCTGCCGCGGGGGTACTGAATCCCGCGTGGGCGGCGGCGACGTACAGCCTGACGGTTGCGACGATAAGCAACGTGACGCCGGAAGCGACGTACTCTTCGGGGTATTTCGCCATTACGCCGACCATCACGCTCAGCCCGACCTCGGGTGGGCGGAGCACGGTGGTGACGGTAACCGGCGCAGGCTACCGAGCCAGCACCGGTGTTGACATCACCTACGGCTCAGTGACGCTTGCCTCGGGCACATCTGATGCCTCGGGCAACATCAGCATCGCGGCAACCGTGTCCTCTACGGCGGTGCGTGGCGCCGGCTCGGTAGTGGCCACGGACGGCTCGGGCACGGCCAGCGCCGTGGCGACGTTTACGGTTACTTCCAGCCTAACCCTCACCCCGACCTCGGGACTGGCGGGCTCGACCGTCGTCCTCTCGGGCAGCAACTGGCCTGCGAGTACGGCAGTGATGGTGGCCTTTGCGGGCGCGGCGGGCACGCAAGCCGGCCTGGCCACCGTCGGATCCGGAAACGCGACAACCAACGCCAACGGCACCATGCAGAGTGTGGCCGGCGGGCAAGCAACTGGTACGCTGTTCCTGATCCCGCAGGGGGCCACGCCCGGCACGAAGACCTTTGCAGTCACCGTGGGCGCGGAGGTCGTGACGTCGACCTTTGAAGTGACCGCGCGCGCGCTGACCATCAGCCCCACTAGCGGTCCTGTGGGAACGGCAGTGAGCATCAGCGCCACCGGCCTGTCGACCAGCGGTAATGCGCTGCCGACCATTAACGGGATGCCCTGGGCCACCACCCTCCGGGTGCTGACGACTGCGATTGACGCAGGCGCTGGCGGCGCCGCGCTGTACACGTCAGCCGGCGCGACCTTGGTCTCGGACGGTGTGAAGGTGGGTGACTGGGCCATTAACACCACGGACTCCTCCTCCTGCCGCATAACCGCGGTGACGACCACGACGCTCGCGTGCACCCTTGCGGGCGGCACGGAAAACGACTGGGACATTGGTGAGGCGCTGGTTGTTATTGCCGGCATCACCATTGACAGCTCGGGCAACTTAAACACGACCCTGAGCATCGGCAACGCCAACGCCAACGCCACGGCGACGACGAGCACGGCGGGCGTACAGAAAATCGAGGTGGTGGATAGCGGCGGCCGCATCGCCTCCGCGAACTTCACTATTACGTCCCGGAGCTTAACGCTCACGCCGACCACCGGCGTGGCGCGCAGCAACGTGCAGGTGACGGGCGCCGGGTGGCCAGTGGGCCGCACGGTGGGCCTGTTCTACACCAACCCCGGCACCGCGGAACAGTCCTGGGGCACGGCGACGGCAGACTCCGCCGGCAACATCGCCTTCATTGCGGCGAACCTGGCCGGTGCGGCGGCGGCATCCCAGGCCACCACCGTGACGGCTCGCGCGACGACGGCGGCCGCCGTGGCCTTGACGGCTGTCATCAGCACCTTCACGGTGCCTGCGGCAGCTATCACGGTTACTCCTGCCATCGGTGCAACCGGTAGTAACGTGACGATTGCGGGCACGGGCTTCCAGCCCCAATCCCCGCTGAACGCCATTACGCTCGGCGGCGTCCAGGTCCATCCTGGCACGACGGTCGTGACGGATGCCAGCGGCGCCTGGACCATGGTGGTGATGGTGCCGGGCGTCGTCGCCGGCATCACTAACGTGAACACCACGGTGAACATCACCGGCGCGCCTTCGCTGACCCGCCTGTTCGAAGTGACGGCGGCGGCGGATAGCGCCAGGGTCCAGCTTAACGGGTTTGGCACCAACCTGCTGCGCGTCTGGGGCTTTAGTGCCAGCACGCAGCGCTACCAGTTGTACGATCCGGCGGCGGCGGCGGCCAGTGACCTTCCCGCGCTCGTGCGCGGCGGCGGTTACTGGATCAACCTGACCGCGGCACAGACGGTTGTCATCGGGTCTAACTCGTACGTCCTGTTGGCGGGTTGGAACCTGATCGGGTACTTGGGCTAGAGCAAACGAACTGATAGGGGGCCGTCCCGAACGATTCGGGGCGGCCCTCCGTCAGGCAGCCAAAAGTAGGAGAGAAGATGACAAAGCTCAGAATCCTCGCCTTGGCGGCTCTCGTGGCTCTAGCGCTCGCGCTACCCTTGAGTGCCCTGGCGCAACAAACACCGCCGCACCGGTTCTTTGGAGCTGTGACCATTGACAGTGCAGCGGCGCCGGTGGGGGCGACGGTTGCGGCGACGGTAGGTGGGACGGCGGTCGGAACCGCCACCACCACCGTAGCGGGCAACTACGTAATTGACGTCGTGGGTGCAACGCCCATTGCCGTAGGCGCCACGGTGAACTTCACCGTGAACGGCCGCGCGGCGGCGGCGACGGGCACCTACGCATTCGGCGGCTTGACCGACCTGACCCTGGTCGTGGGCGCTTTGGCGAACGCGATCACCCTGACTCCTAACAACAGCGCGGTCACCCATCTGAGAGGCGTGGGCTTCCCCGCCAACGCAGTGGTGACGCTGACTGACACCGTCGGTACGGGCGCTGCGATTGCCTTGGGCACGGTGACGGCTAATGCCGCCGGCGTGATCGACACAGTGGTTGCGGCAGGCTCGTCCGTTGCCGGCGCGCATACGATCAGGGCCGCTGCCGGGGCTGTCTCATCCACGGCAACGCTGACCGTTCCCGCTGGTGTCGACGGTGCCGCTGGCAAGGCTGGCGCGGCTGGCGCGGCTGGCGTGCAAGGCCCGCAGGGCGTGACCGGCGTGCGCGGGTCGCAAGGCGATCCCGGCCCGGCTGGCGCGGCTGGCGCATCTGGCGCAACTGGCGCAGGAGGCGCGACTGGCTCGCAAGGGGCGGCAGGCGCGGCTGGCGTGGCTGGCAAACAAGGGGCGGCAGGCGCGGCAGGCGCGGCGGGTGAAGATGCATCCGCTGGCCTGGTGGTCGTGGCCCTGATCATCGCGATCGTGGCCCTGGTTGGCACAGGCGCCGGCTTCATGAAGGGGCGCAAGAAGAGCTAGAGTTTCAGCCTCCACAAGAGGTTTCCTCGCACACAGAGGGCCCTGCGAAAGCAGGGCCCTCTTCGTTTCTGCCGCGGGCGCATGGAGATGAGGACGGCAGGCGCCCTGGGCATGGTGACGTCCGCGGCGCGGCGCGGTACGATGAGTAACGATGGGAGCGCGTATCTGATGGCTGCGAAGGGATGGCGGTGGAGCCTATGGTGCGGCGAATCAGTGCGCTGGCGCTAGGCATGGTACTCAGCGCGGCATGGTGTATTGCTGCTGGGGTGAACCAAGGAGGGCTGCTCTTGGGAAGCCCTCCGGCACACGCTGCACCTATGACAGGCGCGGACGTGCAAGCACGGGCAGGGACGATTACGGTTGTGCCTCCGAGCGGGCCCGATTGGCACGCGGGTTATTGTTGTGGGGCAAGGCCTGACACCAGGCACCACGATTAGCGCACCGGCGAATTCAGGCCTGCTGAGGATCGCGGGGGTTAGCGTGCTGACGCCGGCGCAGGTCATCACTATTGACGCCGGGGGAGGTTTCAGTGTTGAGCTGGTGGTGGGGGCGACGTCCACGCAGATCAGCGAGCCGGGATCAAAGAGGGTTGATGCAACTGATAGCGTAGGGCGCACCGCCGCGGGCGTCTTCGTCATCACGCCCCGTTCGCTGAGTGTCAGTCCGCCAGGAGGCGGGCCAGGGACGGGGGTCACGGCAACCGGCACCGGCTTTCCGCCCAACACGACGGTGACCTTGCGCTGGAACGGGGCGAGCTGGTCTACGGCAACTGCAACTGGAGCCGGGGATGTTTAGGTGTCCACGGCGAGCTTGCAGAGCGCCTCCGTGGTGAGGGGACAGGCGGAGATCATAGCGACGGCGGCACATCCAGCCACCTTGCCGGCGCCGGCTACGCTCAGCGCGACGGCAACGTTTGCAACAACTGCTGCCGTGATCGTGCCTTCCGTCGCCGAGGGCCCGTAGGGAGGGACCATTACTGTGCGCGGGAGCGGGTTTCAGCCGCTGGGGGCGGTCAACGCGATCTCGATTGGAGGGGTGCAAAGGTACTCCGGGGGTGTAGCGCAGGCTGATGCGGGGGGAAACTGGAACGTCACGGTTCTCATGCCTTCGCTTGCGCCGGGGGTATACCTGATGACAACGACGCTGAACGTGGCCGGTGGGGGAATCGTGTTTGCCTGGCTCACGATCACAGAACGCGTACTGGCGGCGGCGGAGCAGTTCGCGCCGTTGGGAGCGAATCTGGTCCGGGTGTGGGGCTACAACGTAGCGACGCAACGATTTGAACTGTACGATCCCCAAGCGTCTACCGCTAAAAACTGATTTCCAAGTACAAAACTAATTTCAAGTTAAGCCAAATGCCCAGCTTGCATGTAGCGTGTGTTAGCCGTAAGTTGTTTTATTTTCTTTCGCTTTTTCGTCAATTTTTTGTTTTAATAATTGTCTAATTGATGTTAAATGTCCAAATAGTACGATTGGAACAATAAATGTCGGCAAC
>SHYB01000055.1 GCA_009693015.1 Dehalococcoidia bacterium | reverse complement strand
GCGGCGGCGGCGGCAACGACAGCGCCACGCCAATAGGCATCCTGCTCACCGTTGCCTCCCGCGCCAGGGCGTTGCTTCACCCGCGGCGCAACCGGCGGGAGAATAGCACCCGCGCCGTGCCGCACGCAACAGAACGGGGCTCCGGTCAGGCCGGAGCCCCGTTCTTCTCTTCGCTCCATCGTCCGCGTCCTGCGGCGGCGGGCGTGCCGCGCGGCACGCCCGCGCTAGACCAGCGCCTTCACCTGGTGGATGTCGTGCGACTTCTTCACCGCATCCGCGTTCGGCGCTTCCGTCATGCAATACGCCTCGCCATTGCTTCCCATGAACAAGTTTACCGCCGTGACTCCAAAGGCGTCGGTCTTGTGCGCCTTCAGGTTCGCCGACACCTGCGCCATCGCCGGCTCGGGCAACCCCGTATGCACCAGCGTCAGCTTCGTCCCCGCGCCATCCGCCGCCAGCGTGATGGACACCGTGGACGACCCAGGCTTGATCGGGTTGCCGGGCGTTTCCCATCCCCAGGTGAACACCACCTTCTTGTTCGGCATCACCTCCACGAACTTGCCCGACACCGTGTCCCGCTCGTTGAACTCCACGCGGTACACGCCGCCCGCCCGCGGTTCCAGCGTCGCCTTCCGGCCCTTCCACAGCACATACTTCGCCGGGTCGGTGAGGTACTGGTACACCACCTCCGGCTTCGCCTTCACGTGCATGCTCACCTCAACCGCTGTTGGCCTCACCTGTCACTGGCATTCGTTCGTCCCCTTTCTACTTCCAATGCGTTTGCTTCCACAACTTCTTTCAACGCCGACAAGCTATCCGTCCAGAACGCCTGCAGATACTCCCGCAACCCCTCCAGCCCCTCCGGCCTTGCACGGTACATGCGCCGTGTTCCCTCCTTTCGCGCCGTCACCAGCTCCGCCTCGCGCAGCACCCGCAGGTGCTGCGATATCGCCGGGCGCGTGACCTCGAAATGTGCGGCAATCTCTCCCGCGGTCAGCTCCTTGTCATGTACCAGCCGCAGGATCTCCCTGCGGCTCGGCTCGGCGATTGCGTGTAGCGTCTGCTCCATGGCGTAGTGCGTTAGCATATCCTTACGTTAGTGTCAGCCAACCTATTCGGTATTGACATCCCGCCTGTCGCCTGCTACTATCGAGACCTCGTATCATTATGCCTGCCGCAACCCATCCCCCCTTGCTCGATTCCTTCATCGCCCATCTCGCGGAGAGCGATCAGCGCGTCACCGCAACCCGCCTGCAAGTCGCCAAGGCCATCGCCCGGCGCGGCGGCCACTTCACCGCGGAAGAGATCTGCGCCGCCTTGCCCTCGGTGGGCCGCGCCACCGTCTACCGCAACATCAAGCTGCTAGCGGAAATGGGCTTTCTGTGCCGCGTCCTCCTGGAAGACGGCAGCCTCCACTACCAGGTCAGCCATCGCGGCCACCACCATCACCTTGTCTGCACTGCCTGCGGCCTCGCCCAGGACCTCCTCGGTTGCGATATCCAAGACCTCCTCCGCACCCGCGCCGGCGACTCCGGCTTCGCCGTCTCTGGTCACTGGCTGGAGGTCTACGGCCTCTGCCGCGACTGCCAGTCGAAGGCCCCCTAACCTCCCTCTTTTTTGCCTGCCTATGAGACACCGTATCAACATGCCCGGCATTCCCCTCCTGCGACCTCGCACCGCGGCCGCTGCTGTCCTTGCGCTCGCCGTCCTCCTCCTCACCCTTGCCGCCTGCTCCCCCGCAACCGGCGCATCGCCTCCCCCCGGCTCCCCGCTGCCCGTCGTCTCCTCCACCGCCATCCTCGCCGACTTCGCCCGCAACGTCGGCGGCGACGCCGTCACCGTCTCCTCCATCATCCCTCCCGGCGCCGACATCCACACCTTTCGCCTCACCCCCGGCGATAGCGCCCGCATCAGCCGCGCCCGTCTCATCCTCACCAACGGCGCGGGCCTCGATGATTTTCTCGACGCCGCCATCGCCTCCGCCCGCAACCACGGCAGCGTGAGCCTCGCCGTCGCCAACGGCCTCGCTCTCCCGGTGGATCGCCAGCCGGTCGCCTCCAGCCAGCACGCGGACGAAGATCACGGCGATGGCCCGCACCTCTGGCTCGACCCCGCCTACGCCATGCTCTACGTCGAGCGCATCCGCGACGCCCTCGCCGCCGTAGACCCTCCTCGCGCCGCTGTCTATGAACGCAACGCCGCCTCCTACCTGCGCCACCTCCGCGATCTCGATGAAGACATCGCCCGCGCCCTCAGCGCCGTCCCCGCGCAACGCCGCGTCCTCATCACCTTCCATGACGCCTTCGCCGCCTTCACCGATCGCTACGCCTTCGAGCGGCAAGCCCTCGCCGGCGTCCAGGGCGGCGACATCACTCCCCAGGACGTCGTCCGTCTCCTCGCCAGCGTGCGCCGGCGAGGCATCCCCGCCGTCTTCGCCGAGCCCCAGTTCGATGAGAAAATCCTGCGCCAGGCTGCTGCGGAAGCCGGCGTCGCCGTCGGCGTCATCCGCTCTGATACACTGGACGCCCAGACGCCCACCTACCTCGCCATGATGCGCGCCAACGCCGCAAGCATCGCCGCCCTTTTGTCGGAGCGAGCGCCATGACCCTCTCCCGCGATACGCAGGTCACCGCTCCCGCCCTTGAGCTCCGCGGCCTCTGGGCCGGCTACGGCGCCACACCCGCGCTGCAAGACGTTTCCCTCGCCGTGGCCCAGGGCCAGTTCATGGGCATCATCGGCCCCAACGGCGCAGGCAAGTCCACGCTCTTTAAGGCCATCCTCGGCTTGGTCAAACCTTGGCGCGGCGATACGCTCGTCTTCGGCCGTCCCAGCCGCGAAATGCGCGCCGCCATCGGCTACATGCCCCAGATTGAACTCGTGGACTGGGACTTCCCTGTCACCGTCGCCGACGTCGCCCTCATGGGCCGCTACGGACCCCTCGGCCTCCTCCGCCGTCCCGCCGCCGCCGACCGCGACGCTGCCGATCAGGCCCTAGAGCGCGCCGGCATGCTCCCCCTGCGGGATCGTCTCGTCGGCGAACTCTCCGGCGGCCAGCGCCGCCGCGTCCTCCTCGCCCGCGCCCTCGTCAACAACCCCCGCCTGCTCCTGCTCGATGAGCCGATGGCCGGCCTCGACGCCGCCGCCCAGCACCAGCTCCTCGATATCCTCGCCGGACTCCGCGCCCAGGGCGCAACCATCGTCATGAACACCCACGATCTCTCCTGCGTCTCCTCCTCCTGCGACCGCGCTTGCTGCCTCCAACGCGCCGTCGTCGCCCTCGGCGCACCCCACGAGGTGCTCACCGAAAAAATCCTCAGCCAGACCTTCGGCATCCACCTCCTCACCGTCCACCACCCTGACGGCAGCACCTACGCCTACCAGCACCACCACATCGGCGACGCCCCCGAGCCTTCCGGACTCCACCATGACTAACTCCACGCGCCAACATTCCTTCCTGGGGTATGTCCAGAAAGGGGCTAAGCCCCTTTCTGGCGGAGGGCACGGGGGATGTGCCCCCGTTCTTTCCTACAACATATGTGGGCGGGCGGGTGGGAGCAACGACCTTTGCCACCGCCAAGCGGCAGCGCCCTCCTAGAGCACCCATGCACCTCATCACCGACCCCTGGCATTTCGAGTTCATGCAGCGCGCCTTCATCGTCGCCACCCTTGCCGCTGTCGTCTGCGCCGTCGTCGGCGTCTACGTCGTCCTCAAAGGCCTCGCCTTTATGGGTGATGCCATCGCCCACTCCTCGCTCGCCGGCATGGCCGCGTCCTTCGCCCTCGGCGGCAGCGTCCTCTGGGGCGCCATCGCCTGGGTCGCCCCCGCCTCCCTCGCCATCACCTACCTCAGCCGCCGCGCCCGCCTCCTCCTTGATACCACCATCGGCATCATCTACGCCGCCGGCTTCGCTCTCGGCCTCGTCATCATCAGCCGCCAGGACTCCTACGCCACTGACCTCTTCAGCTTCCTGTTCGGCAACGTCCTCGGCGTCTCCTGGACTGACGTCGCCATCGTCGCCGCCGTCGCCGCGGCCATCCTCGCCATCATCGCCGCCCTCTATAAGGAATTACTCTTCGCCACCTACGATGGCGCCATGGCTGCCGCCTCCGGCATCCCCGTCCGCGCCATGGAGTACCTGCTCCCCCTGCTCATCGGCTTCACCGCCGTCGCCTCCCTCAAGACCGTGGGCATCGTTCTCGTCCTCGCCCTCCTCGTCACCCCTGCCGCCACCGCCCGCCTCCTCGCCCGCCGTCTCCCGGCAATGGTGCTCGTCTCCGTCCTTGCCGCCTGGGCCGCCGTCATCGCCGGCCTCTACCTCTCCTACCACCTCGACCTTCCCTCAGGCCCCGCCATCGTCCTCGTCTCCACCGCCATCTTCCTCGCCGCCCTCCTCCTCTCCCCCTCCCGCGGCCTCCTGCGCCGCCGCCCCGGCATCTCCATCCCCGTCCCCTGACCGCGCGCCCTACAACCGCCGCACCCGTGGCGACGTCGCCGCCACCCACGCGATCGCCACCAGCACCAGCGCACCCGTCCCCGCGAAGACCTCCCGCAGCCCCACCTGCTCCGCCACCGCCCCCATCACCAGCGACGCCATCGGCATCATGCTGTACGAAAGCGAATACAGCGCCATCACCCGCCCTCGGTACTTGTCCTCCGCCCGCGTCTGCAGCTGTCCCGTCGCCACAATCACCACCGTCGCATTCGCCACCCCCAGCATCATCAGCGCCGGCACCGTCGCCGCCACGGTCCCCACGCCGCCCATCAGCATCAGCGCCCCCCCCGTCACGCACATCACGCCGATCAGCACCAACCCCGGCCTGCGCCACTCCGCCTTCACCGTGTTCATCGCCGCGCCGCTCACGCCCCCCACTCCCAGCGCCACCATCAAGAAGCCATAGCTCCCGCCTTCCAGCCCCAGCACGTCCCCCGCAAACGCCGGCATCATGTTCAAGTACGCCATCCCCAGCGACGACGATATATACAGAATGATGAGCACATCGAACAGCTCGCGGTTCTCCCGCGCGTACCGGAAACCCTCCCGCATGCTCCGCAAGAATGGCGGCCTGTCTCCCGCTTGTCGCGGCGCCGGTATCCGCCCCAGCGCCATGATCACCAGCATCGCCACCAGGTACGCGCCCGCCTGCAAAAAGAACGTCCCCTGCACGTCCACCGTGGCGATCAGCAGCCCCGCCAGCGTCGGCCCGAAGATGCGCATCGAATGCATCACCGTCATGTTCATCGCGATGGCGTTCGTCATGTCCTCCCTCCCCACCAGGTCCGGCACCACCGCCTGCCGCGTGGGAGAAGAGAACCCGAACATCGACCCGCTGATGAATGAGATCACCATGACGTGCCACACCTGCACCGCGCCCGTGCTCACCAGCACCGCCAGCGCCAGCGCCTGGCCAAGCATCACCACTTGCGTGTACATGATCAGCCGCTGCCGGTCCATGCGGTCCGCCAGCGCTCCGCCGATCGGCGTGAAGATTAGCATGCCCACGCCCTGGAACAGCGACACCAGCCCAAGCTTCAGCGGCGAATGCGTCAGGTCGAACACCAGCCAGCCCTGGCCCACCGCCTGCACCCACTGCGCCATGCCCGTGAAAAAGTTCGACGCAAGCAACAGCCGGTACCGCCGGTGCGACAGCGCCCGCAGCGCGCGCGGCATTCCCCCAGGCCGTGCCGCCTGCCTGTCCTCCGGCTCTGATGCCAGCGATTCTCCTGCCACGGCGCTCCCGCCCCTGCCTGTCATTGCGAGCGGCGCCTCGCCGCGTGGCAACCTGGTGGGCCCTCCGGATTGTTCCGTCACCGGAACAATCCAGGACAACCTAATTACACAGCAGCAACGACACCCGCCGCTGTTGCGCTGCGCTATGGTCCTGCTCCTACCCTCTCGTCTTAATGGCGGCGAGTAGGAGAAGAGATGCCCGCTATTCTACTCCCACACCTGCTCCCGCCGCCTTGCGTCCCCTCTGCCCCACACCTAGAATGCGGCCAGCCGCGCCGCGCTCACGCTGCTTTTGACAAGGAGGCCCCATGCCGCCAAAGGTTGCACCGCATATTCCCACAGAAGAAGAGCTGCTCACCTACTTTCAGAAGTACAGCAACTGGGGACGCTGGGGCAAGGACGACCAGAAAGGCACGCTGAACTTCATCACCCCTGATGTCCGCAAGCGCGCCGCCGCCCTCGTCCGCGACGGCCACGCCGTCTCCTGCGCCCGCGTCATCACCACCGACCTCACCCCTGACGCCCACCCCCCCGTGCATCCCCCCGCCACCCACTTCATGGTGCAAAGCGGCGAGCAGTTCGATGGCAAGGCTGACAAGCCCGGCGTCCTTCAGACCTGCCTTGACTACTTCGGCATGGTCTTCCACAGCCCGCTCTTCACCCACCTCGATGCTGTCGGCCACGTCTTCTGGAGCGGCAAGATGTACAACGGCTTCCCCGCCGGCGCCGTCACCGCCTATGAAGGCGCCACCGTGCAATCCGTAGACCTCGCCAAGGACGTCGGCATCACCCGTGGCGTCCTCCTCGATATCCCCCGCCTCCGCGGCGTCAAATGGATCGAGCCGCCCGACGCCGTCTACGCCGAAGACCTTCTGGAGGCAGAGCGCGCCCAAGGGGTAAAAGTCCAGCCCGGCGACGCCCTTCTCATCCGCACCGGCTACCTCCGCCGCCGTAACGAAGAAGGCCCGTGGAACGTCTTCAAGGAGTCCCGCATCGGCGGCCTCCACGCCAACGCCATCCCCTTCATCCACGAACGCGGCGTCGCCCTCCTCGGCCGTGACAGCGGCGATGCCCGTGGCTACAAGCTCGTCTTCAGCCCCATCCACCAGATCGGCATCGTCGCCCTCGGCCTCTGGCTTATCGACTACGTCAACCTCGAAGAGCTCGCCCAGGCCTGCGCCGAGCGCCAAAGGTGGGAGTTCCTCTTCACCATGAACCCCCTGCGCATTCACAACGGCACCGGCTCCCCCCTCAACCCCGTCGCCGTCCTCTAACCATCGCCCGGAGGCCCCCTCCCATGAAACTCCCTGGCAAAGTCGCCATCGTCACCGGCGCCGCATCCGGCATGGGCCGCGCCGTCTCCCTCCGCTTCGCCGCCGAGGGCGCCGCCATCCTCTGCGCCGACATCAACGATCCCGCCAACGCCGAAACCGCCGCCATGATCGAGCGCGCCGGCGGCCGCGCCCTCGCCGCCCACTGTGACACCTCGCAATCATTGCAAGTGCAAGCGATGGTCAGGCAGGCCGTTGCCGCCTTCGGCAAAGTCACCCACCTCTACAACAACGCCGCCATCAGCAAACCCAACCCTCCCGTCCCGGAGTCCGTCGCCGATCTCCCCGAGGACTTCTGGCGCGCCACCCTGGACATCAACCTCACCGGCTACTTCCTCTGCGCCAAGTACGCCCTGCCGGAAATCATCAAGGCGGGCGGCGGCGTCATCCTCAACGTCTCCTCCACCGCCGGCCTCATGACCGGACAATCCATCGCCGCCTACTCCACCACCAAAACCGCCGTCATCGCCCTCACCCGCTCCCTGGCTATCGACTACGCCCGCCAGGGCGTCCGCGTCAACGCCATCTGCCCCGGCCCCATTGAAACCGTCCGCACGCGCATCGGCCGTCCCGGCGGCCCCCAGGGCGATGAGCGCGTCAAGCGCATCGCCTCCCAGGTCCCTCTCGGCCGCCTCGGCAAGCCGGAAGAAGTCGCCGCGCTCGCCCTCTTCCTCGCCTCCGACGACGCATCCTTCATCACCGGCGCCGCCATCCCCATAGACGGCGGCCGCACCCTCGGCATCATCGGCGGCGGCGCACCCGCATAGGAGCAACCGTCATGGGTAAAACCTACCCCGTCCTCGATACTCGCCTCCGCGATTTCATCGCCAGCCAGCACCTCTTCTTCGTCGCCACCGCTCCCCTCAGCGGCGCGGGCCGCATCAACCTCTCCCCCAAGGGCCTCGACTCGTTCGCCATCCTCGACGACCGCACCGTCGCCTACCTCGATCTCACCGGCAGCGGCATAGAGACCATTGCCCACCTCCGCGAAAACGCCCGCATCGTCATCATGCTCTGCGCCTTTGACGGCCCGCCTCTTATCGTCCGTCTCCACGGCCGCGGCGAAGTGCTCGAACCCTCCCACCCCCAGTTCCCCTCCCTCCTCTCCCGCTTCCCTCCCCACGATGGCGTCCGCTCCATCATCCGCGTCACCCTGGAGCGCATTTCCGACTCCTGCGGCTACGGCGTCCCCCTCTACCACTTCAACAGCGAGCGCCCTCAGCTCCCCGCGTGGGTCGCCCGCAAAGGGCCGGACGGCATCGCCGCCTACCAGCGGGAATACGGCGCCCGCAGCATAGACGGCCTCCCCGGCCTCCTTTCCCCACTCCCTCCCGCCTCCGCCTGATTCGTGGGCCTGCCGGTTATTCGCCCCCGCCCTGTCATTGCGAGCCCCGATTCTATCGGGGCGTGGCAAGCTGCTGGGGCCGTCATCCTCCCGGCCACCCCCTCCCTTGCATCCTCGCGTCCTTCCTTCCATAATCCACCCGCACGCTGCCTCACCTAGGAGCATACATGCCCGCCACCATCCTTCCCGCGCCCACAGTCCTCCTCAGCGGACTCAACTTCCCCGAATGCCCC
>SHYB01000017.1 GCA_009693015.1 Dehalococcoidia bacterium | reverse complement strand
CCCCGAGTGGAGGGACCTCGCCGAAGGGTGGTTCAACTAGCGGGCGCAGAGGGATGGATTCTTCGCCTCGGTTACGAAGGCGTACCGGGGCTCTGCATAGACAACAAACCTTGACTTCCCCCCCAAATCCCGCCGCGGACGTGAAGCGCCGACTCAGCCGCCAGATAGCTCACGATGTGCCTGCAACGAGGGTGTCTTCAACGAACACTACAAGACCCTGGGAGGGTAGGAACCGCTGTTCAATCAACAGGTTATGCGGTAGGCTGGCGGCACTTGGGGAAGCGAGGTGAGCAATGGATACGTCGAGACGACGGAAGTTCGCGGCGGAGGAGTGGGAGCGGTTTCTTCACAGCCGGCCGAAAACGGTGCTGGCGACGATCAACGCCAACGGCACGCCGCACATGACGCCGGTGGGGTTTCTGTACGAGGACGGCGCGTTCAAGATGACGACGACGACGGACCGGGTGAAGTACCGGAATATCGCGCGGGACGCCAGGGTTTCGCTGATTATCCGGGGGCAGGTGAACGAACGCGACGGGGAGGGGGTGGTGGTGGTGTCCGGCGCGGTGGAGGTGGATTTGTCGCGGAAGGCGGCGCTGGATGTGCTGGGGCGGATCGTGGGGGAAGGGCATACGCCGGAGATGGCGCGGCAGTTGTACAAGGACAGGAAGAATGAGCCGCGGGTGCTGCTGACGCTGCGGCCATCGAAGACGATGGCGTGGGTACAGATTGGCCGGTCGGCGGTGCGGTAGGGGCGGCTGCGCGGTGGCGTGGAAGTACACGGGCCTGGCCGGTCGGCGGTGCGGTAGGGGGAGGCTGCGCGGCGGCGTGGAAGTACGCGGGCCTGGCCGTCAGTGGTGCGGCAGGGGGATGGGCTAGAGGAAGAGGGGGCCGAAGACGAGGGCGACGATGGCCATGAGCTTGAGGAGGATGTTGAGCGAGGGGCCGGCGGTATCCTTGAAGGGGTCGCCGACGGTATCGCCAACGACGGCGGCCTTGTGGGCGTCCGAGCCTTTGCCGCCAAGCTGGCCGGACTCGATGTATTTCTTGGCGTTGTCCCACGCGCCGCCGGAGGTGGACATGGTGATGGCGAGGAGGGAACCCGCGGCGATGGAGCCGACGAGGAGGCCGCCGAGGGCGGCGGGGCCAAGGATGGCGCCGACGGTGATGGGGGCGATGATGGCGAGGACGCCGGGAAGGATCATTTCGCGGAGGGCGCCGCGGGTGCTGAGGTCCACGACGCGGGCGTAGTCAGGCGTGCCGGTGCCTTCCATGAGGCCGGGGATTTCGCGGAACTGGCGGCGCACTTCATTGACCAGGGCGAAGGCGGCACGGCCCACGGCGCCCATGGCGAGGGCGGAGAAGAGGAAGGGCATGAGCGCGCCGATGAGGGCGCCCATGAGGGTGCTGGTGTCCCGCAGGTCGAAGGCGACGTCTTGGCCGACGACGGCGGAGTAGGCGGCCATGAGGGCGAGCGCGGTGAGGACGGCGGAGCCGATGGCGAAGCCCTTGCCGGTGGCGGCGGTGGTGTTGCCCAGCGAATCGAGGGCGTCCGTGCGCTGGCGGACGGAGGGGTCAAGGTGGGACTGCTCGGCGATGCCGCCGGCGTTATCGGCAACAGGACCGTAGGCGTCTGTGGCAAGGGTGATGCCGAGGGTGGAGAGCATGCCGACGGCGGCGAGGGCGACGCCGTAGAGATCAGCAAGCCACCAGGCGAACCAGATGCCGACGACGATGGCGACGATGGGGATGACGCTGCTTAACATGCCGAGGCTGAAGCCGCCGATGATGGTGGTGGCGGGGCCGGTCTTGGTCTGCTCGGCAAGGCCCCTGACCCAGCGATATTCGTAGGAGGTGAACCATTCGGTGGCGGTGCCGATGGTCTGGCCGACGACGAGGCCGACGACGACCACCCAGAAGAAGTTCCAGTCAACCTCCAGGACGGCAACGGCAAGAGCCGTACCAAGAACGACAAGGCCGGTTGCGCCGAAGACGCCGGCACGCAAGGCCCAGAGCAGGGTGCCCATGCTAGCTTTCTCTCCGGTGCGGACGAAGAATGTGCCGATGATGGAGGCGAAGATGCCGATGCCGGCGATGAGCATGGGGAGGACGACGCGCTTGGAATCGAAGGCGGCGCCCATGGTGCCGTGGAGGGGGTCTCCCTGGCCGGTGGTGAGGCCGAAGGCGGTGGCGCCGGCGGCAAGGGCGACGGTGGCGATGATGGAGCCGACATAGCTTTCGAAGAGGTCGGCGCCCATGCCGGCGACGTCGCCGACGTTGTCGCCAACGTTATCGGCGATGACGGCGGGGTTGCGCGGGTCGTCCTCAGGGATGCCCTTTTCCACCTTGCCTACGAGGTCAGCGCCGATGTCCGCGGCCTTGGTGAAGATGCCGCCGCCGACACGGGCGAAGAGGGCGATGGAGGATGCGCCCATGCCGAAGCCGGCGAGAATGCCGGCGTCTTTGAAGACCCACCACATGAGGGAGACGCCGAGCAGTCCGATGCCGACGACGCTGAGGCCCATGACGGCGCCGCTGGAAAAGGCGACGCGGAGGGCGGCGTTGAGGCCGCGCTGCGCGGCGGCGGTGGTGCGGACGTTGGCGCGGACGGCGATCTGCATGCCGAGGAAGCCGGTGAGGGCGGAGCTGAACGAGCCTGCGAGAAAGGCGAGCGCGGTGGCGGGGATGGCGCGGTCAATGACGCGCGGGGGCATTTTGCCGAGGATGTCGGCGTCCACGAAGAGCCAGAGGACGACGAAGATGACGGCGACAAAGACGGCGATGTAGGTGTACTCGCGGCGGAGGAAGGCGGCGGCGCCGACCTGGATGGCCCGGGCGATTTCTTGCATGCGCGGCGTGCCCTGGGGCTGGCGCAGGACGCCGGCGGTGAGGATGGCGCCGAAGAGGAGGGCGGAAAGGCCGGCGATGATCGCCAGGATGAGAGAGCTCATGCGCCATGACTCCAGGGAAGAGTTGCAGGAAGCAGTCTAGGGGGATGCGGCAGGCAGGGTCAAGAGAGTATCGCAGGCATTGGGGGGGAGCATCACGGCCAACGCGGGGATGGCTAGGAGATGATGGGGCTGACGGCGGGAGCGGAGCGGCGGCGCACGAGCATGGTGACGCGGGCGAGGGCGAAGGCGAGGGCGACCATGACGACGGAGGCCAGCGCGTCCACGATGTAGTGGTTGCCGGTGACGACGATGGTCATGAACATCATGGCGACGTAGGCCACGGCGAGGGCCTTCCACAGCAGGCCGGGCATGCGCCAGAAGAAGATGGAGACGGCAAGCGTGAGGGCGAAATGGACGCTGGGCATGGCGGCGTAAGGGTTGGCGGACAGAGGGTGGCTGGCGGACTCGCCGAAGGTGTTGAGGTATGGATAGGTGTGGAGGTCTTGGAAGCCTGGCAGGAAGCGTGGCGGGGCGAGAGGGAAGAGGGAATAGACGACGATTGCGCCGAGGAACACTACGATGGCGACGGTGCGGAACTCGCGGTACCAGGCGGGGCGGCGCCAGTAGAGGAAGATGGCCGTGGGCAGGATGACGGGCCAGTAGCCGATGGTGTAGAACCAGTTGAAGGCGGTGGCGGCGATCCTGTGCTCGTAGAGGAAGTATCGCTGCATGGCAGCCTCGCGGAAGAGGCCAAGGTCGTTTTCCAGGAGGACGATGCGCCAGGCATTATCGAAGGCAGTTGCCTTGGGATCGTCGTAGATGAGCCGCTTGGAGAGGCTGTAGGCGGCGTAGGCCAGGAGAACGAGGACTACTTGCCAGAGGAAGGGTGTGCCGCGCCGAAGCCAGGCCGCGACGGGATACGGCGGGCGGGAAAGGCGTATGCCGGCAGGGATGTTCATGCGCATAGATCGGCTCACCATGAATCGCGTTTCATGGTAATGCCCAGTAGTATAAACCCGCGGCGCAAGAGGGCGGGGAGTCAGGAATCGGAGAGGGCGCGGAGGGCGGCATCCAGCATAACCTGATAGGGGGCCTGCTTGCCTGTCCAGAGCTCGCCGGCGAGGGCGCCCTGGTGGATGAGCATGGGCAAGCCGCCCAAGGTGCGGGCGCCGGCCAGCCGCGCCTGGGCGAGCAGCGGGGTATCTTGCGGGTTGTACACCAGGTCGCAGACGAGGGCGCGGCGCGGGATGCGGGCGGCGGGGAGGGGGCTTTCTTGGGGTGCGGGACCGCCGCGCATGCCGAGGGTGGTGGTGTTGACGAGGAGATCGGCGTCGGGCGGAGGGGCGCCCCAGGGGGCGACGCGCAGCTCACCCCAGCCCAAGCGGGCGCCGGCGGCGGCGGCGAGGACGAGCCGGCGGGCGCGTTCCGGGGTGCGGTTGCAGATGACGACCCAGGCGGCGCCGGCATCAAGGAGGGAGATGACGACGGCTTTGGCGGCGCCGCCCGCGCCGAGGACGAGGACACGCGCGCCCTTGGGGTCGAACGCGGCCTGCCGGCGCAGGGAGAGGATGAAGCCGGGAGCGTCGGTGTTGTGGCCTTCCAGACGGCCCTGGCGGTTGACGATGGTGTTGACTGCGCCGATGCGTTTGGCCTGGGGGTCTACGGAGTCGAGCATGGCGACGACGGTCTCCTTGTGGGGGACGGTGACGTTGGCCCCGGCCATGTGGGGCTGTCGCAGGCCGGCGATACGCTGGGGGAGCTGGTGCGGGGGGGTGGTCCAGCGTTCATAGCGCCAGCCGAGCTTGAGGTAATCGAAGGCGGCCTGGTGGAAGGCGGGGGAGATGGAGTGGCCCAGGGGCCAGCCGATGATGCCGGCGAGTTTTCCAGGGAGGGCTGGCGTGGTCATAGGAGGCATTTTGCGGCGGCGGGGCGCGGGACGCAAGGGTGAGACAGGGAAGCGCCTTGTTGTCCCTAGCAGCGCCAGCGTATGATGGGCGGCGTTCGCCAAGGGCAACGCCAACGCTTCTGGGAAGGGATGCACCATGGAATATCGCAAGCTGGGGAACTCGGGACTACAGGTGTCTGTGCTGGGCCTGGGCACAAATAACTTTGGCGGGAGGGCCGATGAAGCCAGTTCGCTGAAGGTGATTGACCAAGCGCTGGAGTCAGGCATCAACTTTTTCGATACGGCGAATATCTACGCGGCGACGATGTCCGAGCAGATCATTGGGAAGGCGCTGAAGGGGCGGAGGCACGGGGTGGTGCTGGGGACGAAGTTCGGCACGCAAATGGGCCAGGGTCCGAACATGGGAGGCGCTTCGCGGCGGCACATCATGGAGCAGGTGGAGGCCAGCCTGAAGCGGCTGCAGACGGACTATATTGATCTGTACTACATCCACTGGATGGACCCGGGCACGCCCATCGAAGAGACGCTGCGGGCGATGGACGACCTGGTGCAGTCAGGGAAGGTGCGGTACCTAGGCAACTCGAACTTCGATGCGTGGCGGATCGCGGAGGCGGAGTGGACGGCGCGAGACCTGAACCTGAACCGGTTTGTGTGCGCGCAGAACCATTACAACCTGCTGAAGCGGGACGTGGAGCGGGAGCATGTGGCGGTGTGCCGCACCTACGGGATCGGCTTTATCCCGTACTTTCCGCTGGAGTCCGGGCTGCTGACAGGGAAGTACAAGGCGGGCCAGGAAATCCCCAAGGGGACGCGCATGGATAAGTCGCCAAACCTGCGGGGGATTCTCAACGACAAGAACTTCGCCAAGCTACAGGCGCTGGAAGGCTTCGCCACAAAGCGCGGGCGCAGCCTGGGCGACCTGGCGCACGCGTGGCTGCTGGCGAACCCGGCGGTGCCGTCGGTGATTTCCGGGGCGACGAAGCCGGAGCAGGTGAAGGAGAACGCCAAAGGGATCGATTGGAAGCTGACGACGGAGGAGATGAAGGAGATTGACGGGCTGGCGCCGGCATAGCGGCGGCGGCGCACTGCGCTTGGGGAGGAGCACGGAGCGATGGAGTATCGAAGGCTGGGGAACGCGGGCTTGCAGCTTTCCGCTGTAGGCCTGGGGACGAATAACTTCGGCATGCGCATTGACGAGGCGCAGGCGACGCGGGTGGTGCACCAGGCGCTGGACCTGGGGATCAATCACATTGATACGGCGTTTTCCTATGGCGGGGGCAAGTCGGAGGAGTCGATCGGCAAGGCGCTGAAAGGGAAGCGGCAGCAGGCGGTGGTGGCAACGAAGTTCGCCAATGCGACGGCGCCGGGGCCGAACAACCACAGCCCATCGCGGCGGCTGATGATCGAGCAGCTGGAAACGAGCCTGCGGCGGTTGCAGACGGACTACGTTGACCTGTACTGGCTGCATTACCCCGATCCCGATTACGCCACCCCGGTGGAAGAGACGCTGCGCGCGCTGGACGACATGGTGCGGGCGGGGAAGATTCGCTATACCGGCTGCTCGAACTTCGATACGTGGCGGGCGTGCGAGGCGGAGTGGACGGCGCGGGTGCATAACTTGAACCGGTTCAGCGCGGTGCAGAACCACTATAACCTGCTGAAGCGGGATGCGGAGCGCGACCTGGCGCCGTTCTGCCGGGCCTATGGGGTGGGACTGGTGCCGTATTTCCCGCTGGCGTCAGGCTTTCTGACGGGGAAGTATCGGAAGGGGGAGGCGCCGCCGCCGGATACGCGCGGGGAGAAGATGCCGCGGCTGATGCAAGCGTTCACCACCGATGAGGGCTGGGCGAAGCTGGAGGGGTTGCAAAAATTCGCGCAGGAGCGGGGACGGAGCGTGGGGGAGTTGGCGCATGCGTGGCTGCTGGCGCAACCAGCGGTGTGCAGCGTGATTACGGGGGCGACGCGGCCGGAGCAGGTGGCGGAGAATGTGAAGGGTGTGGAGTGGAAGCTGACGGCGGACGATCTGAAGAAGATAGACGCGGTGTGCCCGGCGTAGGGGGGAGCGCCTCACCCTGCCCTCTCCATTCGAGATGGAGAGGGGGTTGCGCTGCCGCCTATTTGCTTCAGGCGTCGTTATTCCCACCCACCCACCCGCAAACGTTGTAAGGAAAGACAGGGGCACATCCCCTGAAACCCTTGCCAAAGATGGGCTTCGCCCCCTCTCTGGACACACCCAAGAGGGAAGAAGCGGCGAGACTACGAAGGATCGCCGGCGTCTTCGCGGGCGCGGCGGAGGCGCTGGGCATCAAGGTAGCCCTGGAGGAGGACGGCGGCGGCCTGGGAGTCAGTGCGCTGGCGCATGCGGCGGGATGAGGCACCGGCTTCGCGCATGCGGCGTTCCGCTTCGACGGTGGTGAGCCGCTCGTCCAGGGTTTCCACGGGGAGGGCTGTGCGCTCTTTGAGGGCGGCGACGAAGGCGTTGGTGGCCTGGGCTTGCTCGCCTTCTTCGCCGGACATGGTGATGGGCATGCCGATGATGATGCGCGCCGCTTCCTGCGCCTTAACGACGGCGAGCACGCGCTCGTAGTCGCGTTTGCCGCCGGTGCGCTCGAGGACGGGGAGGGGGGAGGCGATGAGGCCGGTGGGGTCGCTAAGGGCGACCCCGATGTAGCGGTCGCCGACATCGAGAGCAAGGATGCGCATGGGGGAAGGGTACAGGGGGCGGGCGGACAGGGCAAGCGCACTGGCGTAGCCCGTGGCGGATGTCTTTGCTCCCACCCGCCCACCCGCATATGTTGCAAGAAAGAACGGGGGCACATCCCCCGCGCCCTCTGCCAGAGAGGAGCTCCGATGGAATCGCGAGTCGCGCAGACGGGACTTACGCCCCTCTCTGGACACACCCGAGGAGGGAGCGAGCGAGGAGCCTGCGCTACTTTCAGCGCCAGGCGCTTCTTCTCCTGTTAGGAAGCAATCCTGGGGACGGCCCAAACCCCGTCCGAACGACTGCTGCGTTGTGACAAGCTGCACGCGCCGCCTATACTGGAATGTCGCGCGAACCGCGACGGGAGGAAAGACATGGCGCGTACGCCGATCCATACCCGCACGATTACGGTGCAGGTCTTCGACGAGGGCGACGGGACCATTTCCATCGAAGGGTCCCTGCAGGACGTGCAGCCGGAAGGCTCGAAGATTTTCAAGCAGGTGCGCCGCGCCGGAGACCCGCGCCCGCCAGGGGTGGTGCACCACATGATGAACCGCCTCAAGGTGGACCGTGCGACGGCGGAAATTGTCAAAAGCGCGGGGGACTTTCCCGGACAGCCGCTGGCAGGGTGCGGCGCGGTGCTGGGCTGGCTACCGAAGTTGGAGGGCGTGAAGATTGCGTCGGGGTACACCACGAAGGCGCGCGAACTGCTGGGCGGGCCGAAGGGGTGCGCGCATATGAATACGCTGTTGCAGGTGATGGCGAATACGCGGGCGACGGCGAGCGCGTATTTTGGGCCGTCGTCAGACCCGGCTTCGGGCGGGTTGAAGAAGGACCCGGTGACGGAGACGTATTCGCACCCTTCGATGAACTCGTGCCATATGTGGCGGGAGGATGGGCCGATTGTGACGCTGCTGAAGCAGGGGAAGAACCCAGTGAATGAAGGGGCGTAGGGGGGTCAGCCTCACCCCGGCCCTCTCCATAGCTATGGAGAGGGGGTTGCGCTGCCGCTCATGGGTTGCATAGCGCCGGCGTACGCCGGAATGACGGGGGGCTTCACCCCCACCCTACCAGGTTGCCACGCTCCGATGGGATCGGGGCTCGCAGTGACACTCAAGGACTGGATCCCCGCCTTCGCGGGAATGACGTGGTCGTCGCTACGACTTCTTAAGGAGCGTGGGGACGAGGGCGAGGGCTTCGGCGATTTTGGAGGGGTCTTTGCCGCCGGCCTGGGCGAGATCGGGACGGCCGCCGCCGCCGCCGCCGGCGATCTTGGCGACTTCGCGGAGGATGGCGCCGGCGTTGTAGCCGCGAGCGACGAGGTCCTTGGTGACGACGGCGGCGAAGGCGGGGCGGTCGCCGATGACGGCGGCGAGGACGATGACGGCGCTGCCGAGCTTATCGCGCAGGGATTCGGCGACGGCGCGCAGGGCGTCGGCGCTGCCGGCGGCGACCGTGGCGGTGAGGACGGTGACGCCGTCGATCACCTGGGCCTGGGCGGCGATGGAGTCGGCCTGGCGGAGGGCAAGCTCGCGCTCCAGGGATGAGGCGCGTTTGCGCTCGCGGTCGAGGTCTTCGAGGAGGGAGGCGAGGCGCGCGGAGAGATCGGCGGGAGAGGACTGGAGCTTGTTTGCGAGGGCGATGAGCAGGGCGTGCCGCTGGGCGAGCGCGCCGCCAGCGCCGTGGCCGGTAACGGCCTCAATGCGGCGCGTGCCCGCGGCGATGCTGCCTTCGCTCTCCACGTGCAGCAGGCCGATTTCGCCGGTGGCGCGGGCGTGGGTGCCGCCGCATAGCTCGAAGCTGAACGCTTGCCCATCGCCGTCACCGATACCGCAGGTGCGCACCACGTCACCGTACTTGTCGCCGAAGAAGGCGAGGGCACCCTGGGCGATGGCGTCTTTGTAGGACATGACCTTGTGAGCGACGGTAAGGTTTTCCAAGATCGCATCGTTCACCAGCGTTTGGATTTGGCGGAGGCCGGCGGCGTCTATCGCGGTGGGCTGGGCGAAGTCGAAGCGCAGGCGGTCGGGGCCGACGTGGGAGCCGGCCTGGCGCACGTGCGCGCCGAGGACTTTGCGCAGGGCGGCGTGGAGCAGGTGCGTGCCGGTGTGGTTGCGCACGACATCGGCGCGGCGGGCGGCGTCAACGACGGCGTCAAGCGGCTCGCCCACGGCTATTTCGCCTTCGGCGACCTCGCCACGATGGACGATGAGGCCGTGGATGGGGGCGATGGTATCGGTGACGCGCACGGTGCCGTGGGGGCCGCGCAACTCGCCGGTATCGCCGACCTGGCCGCCTCCTTCGGCGTAGAAGGGCGTCTGGCGGAGGACTACCTCTACGGGGGCGCCCTTGGCGGCGCGCTCGGCAGGCTGGCCGCCGGCGAGGAGGCCGATGACGACTGTTTGCTCGCGCAAGCGTTCGTAGCCGGTGAAGCGCACCTCGCCCAATGCGAGGGCGCGGTAGGTCTCCGGCGAGGTCTTATCACCGAGACCGAACTTGGCTTTGGCGCGGCTCTGCTCGCGCTGGCGGGCCATCTCTCGATCGAAGCCGGGGATGTCCACGGTCATGCCGTGCTCACGGGCGATGTCCTGGGTGATGTCCACGGGGAAGCCGTAGGTGTCATGGAGCTTGAAGGCGCTGGTGCCGGACAGCGATGTTCCCTTTGCCTGAGATCGCAGCATCTCTTCGAGAATCTCAACCCCCGCGTCCAGCGTCTGGGAAAAGCGTTCCTCTTCACCGCGAATAACGGAAAGGATAAAAGCGCGCTCGCGGGCAAGCTCAGGGTAGACGTGGGCCATGCGGTCGACGACGGACTCGGCGAGCACTGTGAGGAACATGCCCTGGATGCCGGCCTTGCGGGCGTAGCGCACGGCGCGGCGGAGGATGCGGCGGAGGACGTAGCCGCGGCCTTCGTTGGAGGGGACGACGCCGTCGGCGATGAGGAAGGTGACGCCGCGGGCATGCTCGGCGAGGACGCGCAGGGCGTAGTCAGCGTCGGGATCTCTGCCGGCACTTGCGCCGGCGAGGGCCGCGGCCTGTTGCACGAGGTAGTCGAAGGCGTCGGTCTGGTAGACGGAGACGATGCGGGGGTCTTGCATGTAGCGGGCCACGGCGGTAGCGCGCTCCAGGCCCATGCCGGTGTCAATGTTGGGCTTGGGCAGGGACGTGCGGCGGCCATCACGATGGTGGTAGAACTGGGTGAAGACGAGGTTCCAGATTTCGATGGCGTGGGGGCTATCGCCGGTGAGGTCGGCGACGGTGACGCGGGCAGGGTCGAAGGCGAAGTGGATTTCGCTACAGGGGCCGCAGGGGCCTTCTTCGCCGGCGGGGCCCCACCAGTTGTACTTCTTGCCGAGGGGGACGATGCGCTCCGAAGAAAGCTTGCCCTTGGCAGCCTGAAGCCAGAAATCGCGCGCCTCCAAGTCTTCGACATCGCCTTCTTTGTAGTAGGTGACCCACAGGCGCTCCGGGGGGAGTTTCAGCACATCAGTGACGAACTCCCAGGCCCAGGCGATGGCCTCGCGCTTGAAGTAATCGCCGATGCTGAAGTTGCCGAGCATCTCGAAGAATGTGAGGTGCTTGGTGTCGCCGACGGAATCAATATCGGAGGTGCGAAAGCACTTTTGCGACGAGGCGAGCCGCGGGTTGGGGGGCGCCTGTTCGCCGGTGAAGTAGGGCTTGAAGGGGACCATGCCGGCGCTAGTGAGAAGCAGCGTGGGGTCGCCGGCGGGGATGAGGGAGGCGGAGGGTTCGACGCGGTGGTGGCGCGCGGCGAAGAAATCGAAGTAGGCCTGGCGAATATCGCTGGTGGTGGATGGGCTGGGCATGCGTGTTCCTGATACGGGGGAGTCGGCCATTATTGTACAAGAAGCGGCGTGAAAGGCGATGGGGTTTGCGGCGCGCGCCCGCGTCTGTTGGCCGGCGAACCATCCCCCTGGCCCCATTCCAGAAGCGAAAAGGAAGGGGGCAGGAAAAAGAGAAGACAGGGGGTGTCCCCCTGTAACCCCCGTGCAAAGGAGGCAGGGCCTCCTCTGCACTCCTCCAGGAGTGCATGGGGTGATGCGCTACCTTTGGCAGCAACGCTCATCGGGGGAGGGAGTTTTGAGGCCTAGGCGGTGGCGCGGCGGAACATCCAGGTGGCGAGGCCCATGAGGACGGTGGTGAGGCCGAGGAGGATGAAGACACCCTGGAGAATGGGGGTCCAGTCCCAGCCGACGATGGTGATGGCGCGCACGGCTTCCAGGACGTAGTTGACGGGGTTGACGGTCACGGCGATCTGAAACCAGTGGGGCAAGAGTTCCTTGGGCATGAATCCGGTGGTGAGGAAGATGGGCGGGAAGAAAAGGACGAACGCCGACTGTGTTGCCTGGGCGCTCTTGGTCTTGAGGGCGATGATGATGCTGATGCAGGACCAGGCGACACCGAAAGTGGCGCAGATAAGAACGATAAGCAGGATGCCGAGGAAGCCACCCTGGAACTGGACGCCGATGATGACGGCGATGATGAGCATGATGCCGGTCATCACCAGCATGCGGACGGCGGTCATGAGGAGGACGCCCATGAGGATGGAGAAGCGATGGATGGGAGCGAGCAGCAGCTTATCGAAGTAGCCGGAGAGTATGTCTGTGAGCAGGGCGTAGCCCGCATCGCCGCTGGCGAAGATGAGGGTCTGGATGAGGATCATGGGCGTGAAGTAGTCGTTGTAGTCGGCGGTGGGGAAGCCGGGGATGTCCACGGAGGCGCTGAAGGACGAGCCGAAGACGATAAAGATGAAAATGGAGAGCAGGATGTTGGGGATGAGCAGCATGGGCTGCCCCAGCCAGATGCGGAAGTTGCGCCGGAAGATGTACCAGCTTTCCATGAGGAGAGCCACGGCTAGCGCTTCCCCAGACCCATAGACTGACGCATGGCGGCGTCGGCATCGCTGCCGGAGGTGTCGCCGGCGCGTATCTGGTGTCCCGTGACCTTGAGGAAGACATCGTCCAGCGTGGGGGTGGAGACGGCGAGTTCGCGGACGGCGATGCCGTTGTCCTGGAGGAGGCGGAGGAGGTCAGGCACGGCGCCGCGAATGTCGCGTACGACAATTGTAAGACGACCCGCGTGCGAGGAGGCGGCGGTGACGTAGGGGCGCTGGGTGACGAGAGCGACGGCGCGGGCGGCGATCCCTTGTCCGCCACGTTCTTGTCCATCACGAGCGGTATCGCCGGGCGGGACGTCGAGGGTCACGGCGACGGTATCACCGCCGATCTGGCTCTTGAGGGTGCGGGGCGATCCCTCGGCGGCGATCTTGCCGTGGTCAATGATGGCGAGGCGGCGGCAGAGGCGGTCGGCCTCCTCCATGATCTGGGTGGTGAGCACGATGGTTGTGCCGCCGGCGTTGAGCTTTTCGAGGTACTGCCAAATAGCGAGGCGGCTTTGGGGATCGAGGCCGGTGGTGGGCTCGTCGAGGAAGAGCAGGGCGGGGCGATGGATGAGGGCGCTGGCGAGGTCAATGCGCCGGCGCATGCCGCCGGAGTAGGCGCCGACCTTGCGGGAGGCGACGTCCGTGAGGCCGACGAGGTCGAGCAGTTCGCCGGCGCGGCGCTTGGCCTCGTTGCGGTGCAGGCCGTAGAGGATGCCTTGCAACGTGAGGAAATCGCTGCCGGAGGCGAGATCGTCGAGGCCGACGTCTTGCATGGCGAAGCCGATGCTGCGGCGGATGGCGGCGGGATCGCGGTCCACGTCATGGCCGGCGACGACGACGGCGCCGGAGGTCTTTTTCAGGAGGGTGGCGAGTATCTTGAGGGTGGTGCTCTTGCCCGCGCCGTTGGGGCCGAGGAGGCCGAAGAACTCGCCGGGGGCGACATCGAACGAGACGCCGGCGACGGCATGGGCGCCGCGGGGGTAGGTCTTGTCCAAATCGCGGACGTGGACTGGGGTGGGAGATGCCATGCGGATAGATGTGCGCGGAGGAGGAGATGACTACGATTCTAGGTTGGGGATGTTGTGGTGTCAACGTGCTTGGGTGAGGCGAAGAGTGCGCGTGCGCCCGCTCACGACTGGGGGTGCGCCCTCTGTGGCGGCGGGCGCATGGAAGGTAGGCTGGAGATGCGCGGTCGGTTGCGGCGGCCCCCACTCGTATTCGCTCTGCAAAAGGGAGTTTTATGAAGGAAGCGTTCGTCAACCCGTTCCTAGCGCCCGCGGTTACCGTTTGGGGAAAGGAGTTGCGCCGCCCGCTGACGTTTGCCGGAGTGCAGGCATCCTCGAAGCAGCACACCACGCAGGACGTGACGGCGGTGATCGGCGTGACGGGGAGGGTGCGCGGCACGGTGCTGTACGAATTTTCGCATGAGACGGCGAAGGCGATCGCCGCGGCGATGATCGGCGAGCCGGTGCCGGAGCTGGACGCGCTGTCAATGTCCGCGCTGGGAGAGCTGGCGAACATGATCACGGGAAACGCGGCGACGTTGCTGGAGCAGGCGGGGTACCCCTGCGATATCAGCCCGCCGCTGATCATCGCGCCTAAGGGCGCGGCGCTGACGCTGACGAGCACGGCGCAGTTGCAGGTAGTGTTCACCAGCGACCTGGGCACGGTGACGATCCGGGTGGGGCTGGCGGAGGCGAGCGCGGAGTAGGCGCGGCCTGCCCAGGCGGCGAGATCGCGGAGGCGAGCGGCGGTTGTGGCGCTCCACCCGCTAGGCTAGAATTGAAGGGTCGCATGGCTTCGCGCCCTCATCGTCTAGGGGACTAGGACACTGCCCTTTCAAGGCGGTAACGGGGATTCGAATTCCCCTGAGGGCACCACGCAGGCGAGCCGTCAGAGGCGGGGACGGATGCTACAATGGCTGCCGGTGATCCCCACGAAGATGCTGGAGTTCACCGCCTGCGCCCGGCCGGTGGCGCTGGCGGTGGACGGGCAGGCGCGGCAGGTGCTGGAGGAGGAGGCCGGGGTGTTCACGCCGCCGGAGGATGCCGCGGCGCTGGCGGAGACGCTGGAAGCGATGGCGTAGCGCCCGATGGAACGCCAGTTCATGGGGCAGAACGGGCGCAGGTTCATCCTGGCGCGCTATCAGCGGCCAACGCTGGCGTGGCGCTACGCCGAGTTGCTGGCGGAACTCACGGACACAGGGCGGCAGGAGAAGAACGTCGCGCGGCGTAGGGCAGCGAATAGCGATGCGATACGGGGGCAGGCGCGGGGCGCGCCTGCCCCCGCTTGTTTTTGTGCAACGTCCGCCTAGAGCAGCTTGAGGATGGCGTTCGCCAGGCGCGGGGGGTCGTGCCGCACGAAGTTGCCTACAGAAGCAAGAGGAGCGCCTAACACGGTTGACGCCAGCCCGTGGCAGGCGTCACGATCAAAGATAACGGGCGCGGCATGTTCGGCGGCGTAGCGCTCAACCACGCGCGCATCAAGCGATTGGGTGTTCACCAGGGCGCAGTCCAACTTGCCTTCCGCGCCCAGATAGGTGTTGATTTCCCGGATGAAGTCCGATGCCTTGAACCCGTCCGATTCGCCGGGCTTGGTCATGATGTTGCACACGTAGATGCGCTTGCCCCGCGACTGGACAATCGCTTCGGACACGCCCTCCACGGCAAGGTTGGCGAGGATGCTGGTGTACAGATCGCCAGGGCCGATGACGATGGCATCGGCCTCCTCGATTGCCTTCGCGGTGACGGGCGAGACGAAGGCCTTGGGCTGGAGGTAGACGTAGTCAATGGGCACATCTTGATGCACCGTACGGCGGTCGATGTTCGTCTCGCCCTCAATAATGACGCCGTTGCGCAGGCGGGCAAAAAGGTTGGTGTTGGTCAGGGTGACTGGGAGCACCTGGCCCTTGATGCCGAGCAGCCGGCCCATCTCCTGGATCGCCGCCTCTGTGCTGCCGGTTACCTCCGTGAGCGCGGTGAGGAACAGGTTGCCGAAGCTGTGTCCATCCAGCCCGTTGCCACGGTTGAAGCGGTAGTTGAAGAGCTGGCGGAGCACCATGCCGGCGTGATCGTCGGGGCTGAGGGCGAGCAGGCACTGGCGCACATCGCCGGGAGGAAGGTGGCCGAACTCATCGCGCAGGCGGCCTGAGCTGCCGCCGCTGTCGGTCATGGCGACGACGGCGGTGAGGGAGCAGGGGTAGCCCTTGAGTCCGGAGAGCACATTGAAGCTGCCCGTGCCGCCGCCAATGACGACGATCTTGGGCAGGCCGTCCGGCTTTGGCCGGGCCCGGGAGGATGGCGCTGGGCTGTGTTTGACGAGCGTGTCGGGCCTCCTGGGCGCTTCAACCATGGAGCGCCAGCACACCTACACGGATTAACGGATTATAGGAAGGCTGCACCGGTAATGTCGAGGGGTGCTTTCACCCATTCGCCAGGTCCGGCTTCTTGACATGCCTAGGGGGACAGGTATCATCAGGGCGTCCGCCATTCTGTCAGGAAGCAAGAAGTGAGGCAACGCATGAGCATCCCGATGAGCCGCGCGACGATAGTTGAGCAGATGCAACGCATGTTCAATCCACGCGCGGTGGCCGTGGTGGGGGCATCGGCGACGCCGGGCAAGCTGGGGTACGCCGTGGTGGCCAACCTGAAGAACGGCGGGTTCGCCGGACACGTGTACCCGGTGAACCCCGGCTCCGCGGAGATCCTGGGCTATCGCTGTTACAAGTCGCTGGATGAGGTGCCGGACGATACGGACGTGGCGGTGGTGAGCATCCCGGCCAAGGGGGTCGCGTCGCTGGTGCCCAGCGCGGGGGCCAAGGGGATCGCAGCGCTGGTGGTGATCAGCTCGGGGTTCGCGGAGACGGGAGAGGTGGAGATGCAGCGGGAGCTGGTGGCGCTGGCGCGGCAGCATAACGTGCGCATCGTAGGGCCGAACATCTACGGGTATTACTACACGCCGCAGAAGCTGTGCGCCACGTTTTGCACCCCGTTCACGGAGCGCGGCGGGGTGGCGCTGACCTCGCAGAGCGGCGGCGTAGGCATGGCGATCCTGGGCTATAGCCGCTCGCGGGCGATGGGCGTATCGGCCATCGTGGGCCTGGGCAACAAGAGCGACGTGGACGAGGACGATCTGCTGGAGTACTTCGGCCAGGACGACAACACCGACGTGATCGCCATGCACATGGAGGACTTGAAGGACGGACGGGCGTTTTTCGAGGCGGCGCAGCGGGTAGCGAAGAAGAAGCCGATCGTGGTGTTGAAGGCGGGACGCACAGCGCTGGGAGCGCGGGCGGCGGCATCGCATACGGCGGCGCTGGCGGGCCAGGACCAGGTGTACCAGGCGGCGTTCACCCAGGCAGGGGTGATCCGCGCGGGGACGCTGGAAGAACTCATGGACTGGGCACGCGCATTGCAACTGCTCCCCGATCCGGCGGGGGAGAACGTGGTGATTATCACCGGCGCGGGCGGGCTGGGCGTGCTGCTTTCCGACGCTTGCAGCGACCGCGGCTTGCGGCTGATGAGCATTCCGCCCGACCTGGATAAGCAGTTCAAGGAGTGCATCCCGCCGTTCGGGGCGTCAGGCAACCCCATAGATATCACCGGCGGGGAGCCGCCGGAGACGTACCGCAAGGCGATCATGATCGGCCTGCAGGACCCGCGGGTGCATGCGCTGGTGCTGGGCTACTGGCACACGATCCTGACGCCGCCGATGACGTTCGCCAAGCTGGCGGCGGAGACGGTGCAGGCGGCGCGGGCCCAAGGCATCCGGAAGCCGGTGACGGTGGCGCTGGCAGGCGATACGGAGGTGGAGGAGGCGGCGCGCTACCTGGAGGCGGCAGGCATCCCGGCCTACGCCTACGCCGCGGAGAAGGCGGTGGCGGCGCTGGCGGCGAAGTATCAGTACTGGAGACACAAGACGGGGGCGGACTAGCCGGCGGCGACATATTGCCTCTAGCGCAACAGGGCAGAGGCAGCCTAGCCACCAGGAGTAGAATGACGCAAGCACGGCACGCGGAGGCGGAGAGCATGACGCCAGAGGAGGCTGCATGACCATTGAGGCGACGCGCATGATGACAACGGTGCTAGACCCCACAGCACCGCCGGCGGCGGTATACGCACGGCTGGCGCCCCGGCCGGAGAGCCTGAACGGCCTGCGCCTGGGGCTGCTGGACAACCATAAGCGGAACGCCGCAGGGGTGCTGGATGAGATCGAGAAGCTGATCTCGCAGCGCTATGAGCTGGCCTCGGTGGTGCGGCGCTACAAGACGGACGTCTCGCGCCCATGTCCCGAAGAGACCGTGGCGGACCTGGCGGCGCAGGCGGACGCTGTCATCATTGCGATAGGCGACTGAGGCTCTTGCTCGTCGAGCAGTTTGTTCGACGGAATCACGTTCGAGAAGCAGGGGATTCCCGCGGCGGTGATCTGCACCGAGCCCTTCAGGCCGACGGCGAAGAGCATGGCGCGCATCCAGGGCATCCCGGAGTACCGGTTCGTGGCGGTGCCGCACCCGATGGGGAGCCTGACGCCGGAGCAGGTGAAGGAACGCGCCGTGGCAGCGCTGGATCAGGTGCTGCATATCTTGCTGGGCAAGTAGCCGGCACGCTACGGCAGGATATCTGGGAACCGTTTCTTGGAAGAAAGGGTTCCCAGGCCCTCCCAAAGAACTTTCACTATGAAACTGGCGGGGTGGTAAAAACCACCCCGCCAGTTTCATATATGAGGGTTGTCTGGAAAGACACGGGGTACTCTTCTTGCAGGTCTTGCAGGAAGAGGTGCTCAGATGCCCCGCAGTGCCGTGGGGTCACTGGCCCAGACGGGAGAGCCACCAGCCGAGGGCGGCGGCAGCAAGGCCGAAGGCGGGCTGGAGGGTGATGTTGGCCAGGGCCGCGCCGTTGCGGCCTTCCCGCAGGAGGATCAGGGTCTCATAGCCGAAGGCGCTGAAGGTGGTGAAGCCGCCGAGGAAGCCGATGACGGCGATGAGGCGGACGCCGGAACCGGCGATGTGGCGGTGCTCGGAAAGGCCGAGGATCAGACCGATGGCAAGGCAGCCCGACATATTTACAGCGACGGTGGCCCAGGGGAATGCAGCCGTGCCGGCGATGCGCGGCATCCAGAGGCCCACGGCGTAGCGGCAGACGGCCCCGGTGGAGCCGCCCACTGCGACGAGCAGGACGTTGAACCAGGTCATGCAAGGCTCCAAGGGGTCATGCCACGCTCCATAGTAAAGCGCCGGGGGAGCGCTGGCTAGGAGGCGTACTCGTCCGCTGCATGTGGGATGGCGGGGCAGACGCCGTCCCGCGTGGGGAATGCTGCCGCTCACATTGCAGCAAGCCTCGTTGCTCCCACCCGCCCGCCCACATAATGTTATGGGAGGATTCGGGGGCATCCTTCGACAAGCTCAGGACAGGCTCAAGCCCCGCGCCCTCTGCCAAAGAGGGGCGTTGCCCCTCTCTGGACACATCCCAGAACTGGAGGCTGTCGTGCTCGTGGCTCTGCACGAGGCTAGGAGGCGGGGCGGATTTCACCGTTGCGGAGGAGGGGCACGACCTGGAGGGTGCTGACGCGGGCGCAGACGGGGAGATCGTCGCCGAGGCCGGCGGCGATGAGCGCCAGGCCGGAGGGTGAGGTACGCAGCGCATCGAGCTCGCGGCCATGCCAGGGGGCGGCGTCCGCGAGCAAGGATTGCGCGGCATCGGTGAGGTGCGCGCCCGCGGCGGCAAGGCGGGAGGCGAGGACGCCGGCTGCGAGGGAATCGTCGAGGACGGGCGCGCCGAGGCGGCCCACGGGGACGAGCAGGACGTTATCGCCGCCAGCAAGGACGGGGCCGCCGGCAGGCAGGGGGTCGCCGGCAAGCAGGCGGCGGGCGACGGCATCGAGATTGACGAGCGCGGCGATGATGGTTTCGCGCGCGCCGTGGCAGGCGAGGATGGCGAAGGTGCCGTTGGTGGTGCTGAAGGTGATGCGTTTGCCCGCGACTCTGGCCTCGGTATACTCGCGGGGGGAGTTGCCGAGGTCGAAGCCAGGCACGGGGAGGCCGCCGCGCTCGCCGCCGGCAAGGACGCGGCCCGGCGAGGCGTCACGCATGGCGATGGCGGCGGCGGGATCGCCGAGGGGGACGATGGCGGCGGCGCCGTGGGCTAGGGCGTGGGCGATGGTGGTGGAGGCGCGCACGACGTCCATGATGACGAGGCGATAGGGGGAGAGGTCGAGCCCGCGGAGCTGGGCGAAGTGGGTGACGGCGTGCACGCGCATGGCAGGGCTACGCTAGCGTGGCTACGGGGCGGCGTCAACGTGGCAGAAGCCTTTGACAGCCCACAGGCGGCGTGCCATTATCGCGGCTAGGGGGACAGGCGCGGCGGGGGAGGATGTCGCGGGCATGCCTCTGTCACCCCTTACAATGTGGTGGATTTTCACGGGAGAAGGGTCATGCAAGCCAGCAAGCCGATGACGTTCAGTGTTTTCCTGCCGCCGTATGACCGCTGGAAGAGCGTTGATGAGATCGGCGTGGCGGCACGGCTGGCAGACTCTTTGGGGTTCGACATTTCATTCGGTGAGCACATTGTAAGACCGATGGTATCCGGCGTCCCCAACGGGCCCGTGGTCTATTACGATAATTTCGTGCTGGCCTCACATCTCGCGACGCTCACGAGTCGCGCCCGCCTGATATTCAACGTTCTTGTCGTCCCCTACCGACCGCCGGTGTTGGCGGCCAAGCTCATTTCCACCCTGGACGTGATTTCAAAGGGACGCCTTGTCGCGGGCACGGGCGTAGGCTGGGCGCGGGGAGAATTTGCGGCTCTTGGGGTGCCGTTCGAAGAGCGCGGGGCAATCACCGATGAGTACCTGCGTGCAATGAAAGTTCTCTGGACGGAGGAGAAGCCAGTCTTCGCAGGCAAATATGCGGCCTTTTCGGACATTGTCTTCGCACCCAAGTGCGTGCAAAAACCTCATGTTCCCCTATGGATCGGCGGTGGGGGACGGGCCCCCCTGCGGCGCACCGTTGAGATGGGGGACGGCTGGTGTCCCTCAGACACCAGCAAGAATGCAGACTCGCTCGATAGTCTTGCGCGCGATATCTTGTGGATCAAAGAACATGCAGAAGCGGCAGGACGCGATCCTGCTCTCTTGGATTTCGCGTTCTGGATCGATATCGGTCCTCTGGACCGCTCACGGCCGCCCCGGACGAGGAGCAATCCGGCAGAGCATCCAATCCATCCAATCCAGAGAGCGCCGGTGCAGACGGTGGAGGAAGCCAGGGCACTCGTTCTGGGATACCGCAAGGCAGGGTTCAACCATTTTCATCTCAGGTTCGATTGGAGCGAGGCGGCCGACATGATGCGCGGCATGGAGTGGTTCGCATCGAAGGTGCTGCCGGCGGTTGCGGAATAGGCGCCCTGCATGCCGTCTTTGACCTTGCGTGTCTTGAGCGGACTTCTAGTGGGGAAAGGCTTTGACAGGCCCCAGGCGGCGTGACATTATCGCGGCCATAGGGGGGACGGGCGCAGCCACGGGAGACAAGCGCGGCGAGGGAGGAGTGGCGGGGATGCCGAAGGCGCGGGTGAACGGGGTGGAGCTGCACTACGAGAGCGCGGGCAGGGGGCCGGCGGTGGTGCTGTGCCACGGTGTGGGGGGGAACCACATGAGCTGGTGGCAGCAGGCGCCGGTGTTTTCGCGTCGATACCGGTGCATCACGCTGGACCAGCGGGGCTTCGGCGAATCGCACTTGCCGCCGGAGGCGGCGGGGGCGGAGGCGTTCGCCGATGACGTAGCGGCGCTGCTGGAATATCTGGGGGAGAGCGAGGCGTTCCTCGTAGGGCAGTCCATGGGCGGGCGCACGGTGTTGAACTTCGCGCGGCGGCACGGCGACCGGCTGCGGGCGATGGTGTTTTCGGCGACGCTGGCGAACATTCGCACGGAGACGCTGGACAGGATGCGGCAGGAGGTGCGGGCGAGCCTGCCGGAGGACCGGCTGGAGGCGGCGCTGGCGGCGCGGGTGTGGGAGGAGCGGCCGCAGATGGGGTATCTGTTCAAGCTGATACGGTCGCGGAACCCGGCGCGCCCGAAGAGGTTTCTGTGGCGGGACAATGCCACGGGGGCGCGTCCGGAGGAGATCGCGGGGATCACGACGCCGGCGCTGTTCATTGTGGGGGAGGAGGACAGGATCGCGCCGCCGCATGCGGTGGAGGAGGCGTACCGGCTGTTCCCCAACGCGCGGCTGGTGCGGGTGCCGCAGGCGGGGCATTCGGTGTATTTTGAGCAGCCGGAGGTGTTCAACGAGGCGGTGCTGCGCTTTTTCGAGGAGCAGGAGTAGGACTGGGAAAGCGGAGCAAGGATGGCGCGATCGGCGGGATGGATGCCCCCCAATTGCGGCCGTCAATTCGCCAACACGAACCAATGGCATTCGTGCCATGTGGAAAGTGTTGATGACAAGTTCGCGAGGAAGCCGGCGCACCTGCGGAAGACGCTCGATTACCTGATGACCAGGCTGGGAGAGATAGGGCCAGTGCGGATGGACGCGGGAGGCGTATGAGGGAGCGGGGTAAGGGAAGCGCTGCCGCTATGGAACGCGCTTCGCTCGCCCTCAGGGCGAACGGGAACACAGTCAAGCGCGGGCGGACGTGGTTCAGCCGCTGTCCACGGCAGGCTTAGCCCTGGCGGCGCGCTGATCGTCGAGGGCTTTGTCGCGGATGAAGAGGGAGAGGCAGGCGCCGGCGACGGCAAGGGCGGAGAGGGCGAGGAAGGTATCGCGGAAGGCATCGAAGACAAAGGCGGTGGGCGCGGTGCCTTCGACGATGGATGAGCCCGCGGGCGCGCCGTGGGCGGTGAGGCTGACGGCGAGGCTGGTGGTGAGCAGGGCCACGCTCATGGAACCGAAGATGCGGAAGCCCATTTGCGTGAGGACGGTGGCTCGTGTGACAGAGTCGCGGGGGATGGCGTTGAACATGGCGGTCTGGATGGAGAGCATGGTGAGGCCCATGGCCAGGCCGCGGGCGGTGGCGAGGATGCCGAGGACGAATGTGGGGGTGGAGGGCCTGAGCATGCCGAACGCCAGGGTCACGCCCATGAGCATGACGGAGCCGGCGAAGGTGAAAACCTTGGGGCCGAAACGATTGTAGTATCGGCCGGTGAAGTTGACGGCGATGAAGGCGGCGATTCCTGCGGGGAGGAGCAGCAGGCCAGTGTGGGAGGCGGAGAGGCCGTAGCCGGTCTGGAAGTAGAGGGGCATGAGGAATTGCAGCCCAAAGAGGGAAAACTGGCCGGTGAACTGCATGGCCATGCCCAAGGTGAACATGCGTGCCTTGAAGAGCTGAACGCGGAGCAGCGGCGCCGCCTGCCGGGACTCCACAATGAAGAGGAGGACGATGGCGGGCACGGCGAAGGCGAAGAGGCCGAGCACCAGCGGGGCGAGCCACGAGGAGCGCTGGCCCAGGCTGAGGCCGATGAGCAACGCGGGGAATGCCAGGGTCGCCAGGGCCAGTCCTTTGACGTCCAGGCCAATGCCGGTCTTGCGGGGGCTCTCTTTGAGGAAGAACCAGGCGAGACCAAGGTTGATGATGCCGACGGGAAGGTTGAGGAAGAATATCCAGCGCCAGGAGGCGTAGTCCACCATGTAGCCGCCGATGGTGGGGCCGAGGATGGGGGCGAGGAGCAAGGGCAGGCCAAGGACGGGCATGAACCGCCCGCGCTCGAGGGGGGTGATGATGGTGTAAACGAGGGCCATGCTGATGGGCTGAAGCATGCCGCCGCCCAGGCCTTGCAAGGCGCGGAAGCTAATGAGGCTGCCTTCATTCCAGGAGAAGCCGCAGAGGGCCGAGCCTGCGGTGAAGGCAAACAGCGTGACCATGTAGGTGCGCTTCATTCCGAAGCGGTCAGTGCAGTAGCCGGAGAGGGGGATGACCAGCGCCAGGGCCAAAAGGTACACGGACAGGATGAGATGCCCCTCTTTGAGGTCGGCGTTGAAGTCGCGCAGGATGTTAGGCAGGGCGACGTTGAGGATGGTGGTGTCCAGGATGGACATGAACGTGCCCAGGGAGGTGACGCCGAGGATGAGCCAGCGCCGGTCGAATCCGGGAGCAGCGGGGGATGTCATGCGATTGTCACCGGGAAGAGGTCAGCGGTTGGGCTGGGGACGGAGCGATTGGAGATAGGCCTGCACGGCTTCTTGGGTGGTGTAGCGGTAGCGGTAGCCGGTGGCGTCTTTGAGCTTGGCGTTGGCGACGACCCAGGGGTAGGCGATGAAATCGAGGCCGGTGGGAGGCGATTGGCTTTGCAAGCGCAGTCGCCAGCCGGCGCTCATGGCCGCGCCTAACGCCCACCGGGGCACGGAGAGCATGCGGCGGCGCGCGAGGCGGGCAAGATCGGTGTAGCGGAGGTAGCCGTCGCCGGCGACGTTGTACACGCCGGGCGCGGGCCGCTCCAGCACGGCGGTGAGGATGGCGGCGACGTCGTCTTCGTGGACGAACTGCACGGCGGGGTTGCGGGCGGCGAGCTTGAGCATCACGGGCTGGAATATCTTGGCGCCGACGGCTCGCGCGCCGCCGGGGCCGAGGACAGGGCAGCCGCGGAGGATGGTCACGCAGGCATTCGTGTGCGCGCGGGCGTACTCCTGCATCATCTCGTCCGTGGCGGCCTTGTCCACGGCATAGCGGAAGCCAGGGTTGGGCCGCAGCGGATGCTCCTCCGTCAGCGGCACGGGGTTATCGGCGTGGGCGCCGTAGGCGGCGGCGCTGCCGAAGTAGACGATGCGCGGTGTCCCGGCCTCCAGGCAGGCGTGGAGGAAGTTGCGCGTGCCCTCGACGTTGATGCGCTGCGCCTCGCGTTCCTGGCGTCGCGGGCGGACGACGAAGGCGAGGTGGACGGCGGCGTCAATTCGCTCGGCGACGAAAAGGTCGTGCAAGGGGCCGGTGACGTCACGCATGTAGAAACGCAGCTTGGGGGGCGGGTCGCGGGGGGAGCGGGAGTCAATGCCGACGACAGCCTCCACGTCCGGGTGGGCGGAAAGGCGGCGGGCGAGCAGCGTGCCGATGTAGCCGGACACGCCGGTGACAGCGATGCGTCGCATGGCGGCTCCCAGGGGGTGTGCGACGCCAGTGTAGCAAAGGCGGGGCGGGAGGGGAAATGGAGGGCGCTGCCGCGTACCAGTGACAATCGTTGATATTACCAGATATTCCCACCCACCCTCAAATGTTGCAACAGAAGGACAGGGGCACCTCCCCTGTACCCTTGCCAGAGATGGGCTTCGCCCCCTCTCTGGACACACCCTAGGAGGGAATGGATTCCGGCCCACGGCCTTCGCGGGGGCAGGCTTTTCGCCGGGCCGATGGGATCGGCCTCTCGGGGACGGGAGAATGACGGTCACGGGGGTGGCAAGGCGCGCAGGGCAGGAGGGACAGCGCGGGGGTAGTCCAGGCGCTCGAGAGGAGCGAGGAAGCGTGGGTCTATCTCCTGGTAGATGTAGCCGCCTGCGCCGGAGATGCATTCGATGTGACGGCCGACGTCCATGGCGGCGTAGGCGATGCGGCGCAGGTCGAGGACGCTGGCGCGCAGGTCGGGGCTGTCGAACTCGTAGGCGGCGAGGTACTTGGACGGCGCGGCGGCGGGATCGAGGCTGACGTAGCGCCGCACGGCGACGAAGCCCTGCGACGCGCTGAGGTCGGGCAGGTGGGTGTGGGAGTACCAGCGGTTGAACTCGTGCTCCCTCGCGGGGTCGGTGCAATCGGTGAAGGCGAGGTAGATGCCTCTGGGCATGGCGCGCTCCTTGGCGGCGGGTTGGCGGCAGGGTAGCACAGGGATGCGCAGGTTGACACTCCAGAGCAGGCGAGGCTACGATTGAACCGGCCCGCGCGCCGAAACCAGGAACGGCCCTCTTTGCATGCCGGATGCGCCCGCGCTAGGGAAGGACACCGATGATATCGGACACGCTGCGCAAGCAGGACCCGCAGATCGCCCAGGCGCTGGAGCAGGAGCTGGACCGGCAGCGGCGCAACATCGTGCTGATCGCCTCGGAGAACTACGTCTCCAAGGCGGTGCTGGAGATGATGGGGTCGCCACTAACGAACAAGTACGCCGAGGGGTACCCCGGCAAGCGGTATTACGGCGGCTGCCAGTTTGTGGACATCGCCGAGCAGATCGCGATAGACCGCGCGAAGGAGTTGTACGGCGTGGAGCACGCCAACGTGCAGCCGCACAGCGGGGCGCAGGCGAACATGGCGGCGTACTTCGCGCTGCTGGAACACGGCGACACGGTGCTGGGAATGCGCCTGGATCAGGGGGGGCACCTCACGCACGGCAGTCCGGTGAACTTTTCCGGCAAGCTGTACAACTTCATCTCCTACGGCGTGGACCGCGAGAGCGAGACGCTGGACTACGATGAGATTGCGCGGCTGGCGCAGGAGCACAAGCCCAAGCTGATCGTGGCGGGGGCGACGGCGTACCCGCGGACCATTGATTTCGCCAAGTTTGGCTCCATTGCCAAAAGTGTGGGGGCGAAGCTGATGGTGGATATGGCGCACCCGGCGGGAATTATCGCGGCGGGGCTGCACCCATCGCCGGCAGGGCATGCGGACGTGATCACGTCGTCCACGCATAAGACGCTGCGCGGGCCGCGCGGGGGCATGGTGCTGTGCACCAAGGAATTGGCGAGCGCGATTGACCGGGGGGTGTTCCCCAAGACGCAGGGCGGGCCGCTGATGCACATTGTGGCGGCGAAGGCGGTGGCGTTCGGCGAGGCGCTGCAGCCGTCGTTCAAGCGCTACCAGCAGGCGGTGGTGGAGAACGCGCGGGCGCTGGCGAAGGCGCTGTCGCAGCAGGGGGTGCGGGTGATTTCCGGCGGGACGGACAATCACCTGGTGCTGATTGATGTGACGCCGCTGGGGGTGACGGGGGCGCAGGCGGAGTCGGCGCTGGAGAGCGTGCATATCACGGTGAACAAGAATGCGATACCGTTCGATCAGAAGCCGCCGCGGGTGACGAGCGGGCTGCGCCTGGGGACGCCGGCGACGACGAGCCGTGGCTTCGGCATGAAGGAGATGGAGCAGATCGCGGTGATGATCGTGACGACGCTGCGGCAGCCGGAGGACGCGAAGACGCTGGCAAAGGTGAGCGCGGAGGCGCAGGCGATGGCGATGCGCTTCCCCGTGCCGGGGCTGGATGGGTAATCTGGTCCAGCTCAGTAGGGGGCAGGGCCCGAATGGAACCAAAAGGGCCATGAACAAGTTATCCACGGTGCTTTGCTGGTTGCGCGCCCGGGGATAGGGAACATCATACTGATTGTGGCTTTTGTTAGCGTCATTCTATGGCAGGTTCCTGATTGGAACTCACACCTATCAACAGCGGCGGCAGACTCGCCATTTAGCTCGGCAGTGCCCCTCTGCCAAGCAGCCTTTCCTGGCACAAGGCAAACTGAGGCTTACTTTTCTTCAGGCGAGGTTAATAGAAGATGTAGTGGAAAATCTTTCAAGGCATCGATATGAATTGACTTGCGTCAAGCACCGCCCGAAACTAAACGAACAGCAACGATCACACCCGATTGGGCGAGGGGCTTTGAATGGTTTGAATCTGAGGAGTACCGAAGGCCTGGTCGCAAAGGCGAGTGTCAACGCGAAGGAAGTGGCCTAGGGCGCGGAGTGGTGTGCGAACCTCATGAGGCCCCTTCGTTGGCGTATTGGATCGAAGCGGGGATCGGGAAATGGCACTTTTATGTGAGCTGTACCGATACCAACGCTGAGGATTGGGGATTTAGAGGCATAGTTGGAAATGCCAGATGGACTGACGTCGAAAATGCGATGGCTTCGATGTATGGCAGCTGGCGCAGCTTGGGCGCGACTGTTTCATGAGCATTGATTGGAGCATCCTCCCTGCAATGCCAACCTACTGGCATGCCGCCAATTGGCCCCCAGGATGGGGCGTGCTATAATGGCCGCTGTTGCCGTCAAGGAACCGAAGGAGTTGTTTGCTTTGCGTGAATATGAATTGGTGATGCTGGTGAGCCCGCAAGTGGCCGACGATCAGGTGGATGGCGTGGTGCAGCGCGTGACGGGGATGATTACTTCACAGGGCGGCAAGGTGGCCGCGGTGAAGCCCTGGGGACGGCGTCGCCTGGCATACCACATCGGCGACTTTCAAGAGGCGAATTACGTCCAGACGAACTTCAGCATGGAGCCCACGGGCGCTAAGGCGCTGGTGAATAGCCTCACGATTTCCGAGGATATTATCCGGCATCTGTTGGTGAAGCTGGAAGCGTAGAGATGCTGCGGGAGAAGGGACGGTGGGATCATGGTTGGGCTGAATAAGATCATGATCATCGGCAACGTGGGGACGGACCCGGAGATGCGCTACACGGCGAGCGGCAGCCCGGTGACGTCGTTCCGCATTGCCACGAGCCGGAGCTACAATACGGCGGCGGGAGAGCGGAAGCAGGAGACCGAGTGGTTCTCCGTGGTGACGTGGAACCAGCTGGCGGAGCAGGTGAACCAGTATCTGAGCAAGGGGCGGCGGGCGTATGTGGAAGGGCGGCTGCACACCAACACCTGGGAGGGCCAGGACGGGGTGACGCGGTCGCGCAACGAGATTATCGCGAACAAGGTGCTGTTCCTTGACCGGCAGCCGCAGGATGGCGGCGGCAGCACAGGCGGCAGCGCCGAGAGCGAGGGCGCGGAGAGCGGCGGCGCCGTGGAGCCGGAAGACCTGCCGTTCTAAGAGTCTAAGAGTATGTGTCGCCGCGGGCAGGCGATAGCACGATAGAGAGCAAGGACGAAAGGGAAGCTATGCAAGATCGCGGGCCATCAGGATCAGGCGGCGGACGCTCCGGCGGGCGACGGGGACCGGGCGGCGCGGGCGGGCCGGGAGGGCGAAGCGGCGGGCGACCACGCTTTTTCCATCGTCGCAAGGTGTGTTCTTTCTGCGTGGAGCATGCGACGGCGATTGATTACAAGAACATTGATATGCTGCGCCGCTTTGTTTCCGAGCGGGCGAAGATTGATCCGCGGCGCAAGACGGGGACGTGCGCCAAGCATCAGCGGATGCTGACGGAGGCGCTGAAGCGGGCGCGGCATCTGGCCTTCCTGCCCTTTACGCAGGAGCAGGCGATGGAGAGCCGGTACGGGCAGTCCTAGCCGGGCTGGCCCCGTGACGAGATGCGGCGGATCCCACCGGTGCGTGCATCCGCGGCCAGGGGCGGTTCCGTACACTCTCACAGCTTACGGTAACCGAGGATAGCCATGGCCAACCGACGCCGCTCGCAACGACGCGCCTCCTCAGGCGGCACGCCGACGCCCCGCGAGGGGTTTTACGACATGGAAGCGGGGCGCCGCACGCCGATGACGACACAGCGCGTGCCGTGGAAGCGCCTGATCCCCTTTGGGGCGCTGCTCACAGCCATCGGCGTGGCGATCATCGTTAACTACATCGTGACGGTGAAATCAGTGGCGGACGAGCCGATTTTGACGGTGAACAGCCGCGACTTCGCGTTCCGTGAGTACGTCTCCCTACTGAAGGCGGAGAAGCTGCTGTCGGAGGCGGCGGGCGGGCAGTTTGACGCAGGGCGCTTGCCGTACCTGCTGTTCCAGAGCATGGCGCAGGACGAACTGGTGCGCCAGGCGGCGAGCCGGGAAGGGCTGCGGGTGACGGATGAGGACGTGCGGACGGAGATGCTGACGCGCCTGGGATTCACCGACGAGGTGAAGTATGCCGACGTGGCCGCTGATTTTCAGGTGCGCCTGAGCAACTATCTTTCCACCACCCAGCTGACGCGGGGGCAGTTTGAGGAGAAGGTGCGCACGTCGCTGATTCGCGAGCAGTTGCAGGAGAAGCTGGGCACGGACATTCCCCGGGTGCAGCCGCAGGCGCGCCTTCTGATGATTCGAGTCCCGGAGACGACGTCCACCGGGCTGATCGTGAAGCGGCTGGCGGAGGGCGAGGACTTCAGCAAGGTGGCGCGCGAGGTTTCAGTTGACGAAGTATCGCGCAACCACGGCGGCGAGCGGGGATGGACACCGCGGCTGGTGTTCAAGGACTTCGATACGCTGCTGTTTGGGCTGGCCATCGGTCAGATGAGCGACCCGATCCAGGCGCCGCAGGGCGTGTATGTTGTGCGGCTGCAGGAGCGGATTGGCGGGAAGGCGCGTCTTCAGGCGGCGCTGGTGAAGGATACGGAGACGGCGCGGGCGCTGATTACGCAGGTGCAGAACGGGGCGAACTTCGCCGACGTGTCGGCGCAGCTGTCCACGGACGCGGAGTTGCGGTCGAAGCGCGGCGACCTTGGACTGGTGGGCGTGGGCGACTTCAACGGCCTGTTCGATTTTTGGATCCGCGGCATGGAGACGGGGAAGGCTACCGACCCGCTCAACTCGCTGGAAGGCACGTACTTCTTCAAGGTGGCGGAGCGCGGCCAGGCGGTGGAGGTGTCCGACGACGACTTTGAGGTGCTGAAGACGCGGGCGCTGGATGCGTGGCTGGAGCGGGAGCAGGCGACGAACAGCGTGATCTATCATGGATTCGGCAGCGAGAAGGTGACGCGGGCGCTCGACCAGGTGGAGGACGTGGCCTCCACCAAGTTTCAGCGGGACGTCACGGCGACGGCGCAAGCAGCGCGAAAGCAACAGAACCCCAACATCTTCCAATAATCGCCGGCGAACGGCCCGGAAAGGCGCCACCCCAGCGTGCGTGACGAGCCTGACATGCAAGAGACGCGAGGGCAGGCCCCGGGCGGGGTGCTCTCCGCGTACCGCGGCTTGCTACCGGTGACGCCTGCCACGCCGATGATCTCGCTCGGCGAGGGCAACACGCCGTTGGTGCGCTCCAGCAACCTGGAGAAGGAGCTGGGGATCGGGCGGCTGTATTTCAAGCTGGAAGGCTGCAACCCCACGGGATCGTTCAAGGACCGGGGGATGGTGGTGGCGATCGCCAAGGCGATAGAAGGGGGGAGCAGCGCGGTGATCTGCGCCTCCACGGGGAACACCAGCGCATCGGCGGCGGCGTATGCGGCGCGGTGTAACCTGCGCTCGATTGTGGTGGTGCCGAAGGGGAACATCGCCGCGGGGAAGATGGCGCAGGCGGTGGCCTACGGCACGCGGATCGTGTCGCTGGAGGGGAACTTCGACCAGGCGCTGCGCATCGTGCAGGAGCTGGCGGAGCGGCAGCCGGTGACGCTGGTAAACTCGGTGAACTCGCACCGCATCGAGGGACAGAAGACGGCGGCGTTCGAGATTGTGGACGCGCTGGGGGAGGCGCCGGACCTGCTGTGCATTCCGGTGGGGAACGCAGGGAATATCACGGCGTACTGGAAGGGGTTCAAGGAGTATCACGCCCTGGGGAAGGCGGGGAAACGCCCGCGGATGCTAGGGTTCCAGGCGGAGGGGGCGGCGCCGATTGTGCGCGGCCGCGTGGTGGAAGTGCCCACGACGGTGGCGTCGGCGATACGGATCGGCAACCCAGCATCATGGCAGGGAGCGATCGCGGCGCGGGACGAATCGGCGGGGCTGATCGATATGGTGACAGACGAAGAAATCCTGGAGGCGTACCGCCTGCTGGCATCGCGGGAGGGGGTCTTCGGGGAGCCGGCGTCGGCGGCGTCGGTGGCGGGGCTGATGCGCCTGTGCCGCAAGGGGACGGACATGCGCGGGCTGACGGCGGTGTGCGTGATCACGGGAAGCGGCCTGAAGGACCCGGAAACGGCGACGAAGCATATGACGGGCGAGCCAAGCTCGGTGCGGGCGGAGCTGCATGCGGTGGAAGCGGCGCTGGGATATCGCTAGCGAGGACGGCTTCGCGGGCGCTAGGGCATCGAAGGAACAGCATGGACACGGAAGGGATCAAGGACGCGGTGGAGCAGATCCTTCGCGGCGTGGGGGAGGACCCCCGCCGAGAGGGGTTGCGTGAGACGCCGCGGCGCATCGCGGAGATGTATGAGGAGATTTTCGCGGGGCTGAAGCAAGACGCGGTGGAGGAACTATCGGTCGGCTTTGAAGAGGGGCACCGCGAGATGGTGGTGCTGAAGGACATCCCCTTCTATTCCATGTGCGAGCATCATTTGCTGCCGTTTTACGGCACGGCGGCGGTGGGATATATTCCGAACGGCAGGGTGGTGGGCATCAGCAAGATCGCACGGGCGGTGGAAATCTTCGCCAAGCGTCCGCAATTGCAAGAGCGGCTGACATCGCAGATCGCGGACGCGATCATGCAGCACGTGCAGCCGGATGGGGTGGCGGTGGTGCTGCGGGCGGAGCACCTGTGCATGACGATGCGGGGGGTCAAGAAGCCCGGGGCGAACATGGTGACATCGGCGGTGCGGGGACGCTTCGAGCAAAGCCCGGTGACGCGCGCGGAGTTCCTGTCGCTGGTGCAGGAGACCCGTTGAGTTTTCTCGCGCGCGCCGAGGCGTTCGAAGCGGTGGCGCCGGAGTGGGAACGGCTGGCGCTGGCGGCAAAGGCGCCGGTGTTCGCCACGCCGGCCTGGCAGCGGGCGTGGTGGCAGGCGGCGCGCACGACACAGGAAGCGCTAGTGCTGGCATTCCGAGAGGACGGCGCGCTGCGCGGGGTGGCGCCGCTGATGCGCGATGGCGGCACGGTGCGCTTCATGGCCCTCCCCGATGTGTGCGATTTTCACGCGTTCGTCTATGCGCCGGAGGCGGAGGGGGCGTTCTTCCCCGCGCTGGCGCGGGCGCTGGCGCCTATGGCGTGGGACGCGCTGGTGCTGGACGGGGTCGCGGAGGATTCGCCGGCGCTGGAGCGCGTACCGGCGGCGATGCAGGCGCAGGGCTGGCGGGTGGAGCGGGAGCGGGAGGACGTCAGCCCGTATATTGACCTGCCGGGGACGCCGGAAGCGCCGGCAACGTTCGACACGTACCTGGAGTCGCTGCCGGGGAAGGACCGGCAGGAGCTGCGCCGCAAGCTGCGCAGGCTGGGCAAGGCAGGTGTGGTGCGCTGCGTGGATGCGGCGTCGCAGCCTGAGTTAGGAGCGGCGCTGGAGACGTTCCTGGCGCTGATGCGGAGCAGCAGGGAGGAGAAAGCGCGATTTCTTTCGCCGGAGCGGGAGCGCTTTTTCCGCACGCTGGCGCAGGCGATGGCGCAGGAAGGCTGGCTGCGTCTGTTTTTCCTGGAGCTGGACGGGACGCGGGTGGCGGGCTGCCTCTGCTTCGATTACGACGGCGCGTACAATCTGTACAACAGCGGCTTCGATACGCGCTACGCGGGGCTGAGCGCAGGGCTGATGCTGAAGGTGTTGTGCATCCAGGAGGCGATCAGCCAGGGGCACAGGCGTTTTTCGTTCTTGCGCGGCGCGGAGCAGTACAAGTACGATCTTGGGGCGAAGGAGTACACTGTGTACCGCCTCACGGTGCGGCGATAGGCGGTAGGGGCGTCAGAGGATGGGAGCAATGGTTTGCGCATAGCGGCAATCAGCATGCACGGATGCCCGTTCGCCCGGATTGGGGAACGGGACACCGGCGGCATGAACGTCTTCCTCAAGGAAACCTCGAAGGAACTGGGACGCCGCGGCATTGCCGTGGACATTTTCACGCGCTTCCATGACCCGCACGACCCGCAGGTGGTGGCGCTGGGGGAGAACGCTCGTGTGATCCACCTGGCGGCGGGCCCGCTGGCGGAGCCGAAGCATTCGCTGGCGCAACATCTGCCGTCGTTCACCGAAGCGCTGCGCGAGTACACGTCGTCGCGCGGGCTGCGGTACGACGTGGTGCACGGCCATTACTGGCTTTCGGGGCCGCCGGCGCTGACGCTGGCGCGGGAGCAGGGGGCGCCGGCCATCGCCAGCTTCCACACGCTGGCGCGGGTGCAGGACCTGGTGCGCCCTTCCAGCGGCGATGCGCCGGAGCGAGGGGCGGTGGAGGAGCGGATCGCGCGGGAGGCGGATGTGCTGGTCTCTTCCAGCGCGCAGGAGCGGGAGCAATTGCTGCGCCTGTACGGAGCGCGCCCGGAACGGTGCCGCGTGGCGCCGTGCGGGTACGATGCATCGCTGTTCCGGCCTATGGACCAGGAGCAGGCGCGGCGGGCGCTGGGACTGACGGCGCCGCACGTGGTGCTGTTTGTGGGACGGATGGAGAAGATCAAGGGGATAGATATTCTGCTGCGCGCGGTGGCGATGCTGGAGGAGCGGGAGGAGGTGGAGGTGCTGCTGGTGGGAGGCGGGGAGCAGGACCCGGAGCGGCACAAGCTGGCGGCGCTGGCGCGAGAGCTGGGCCTGGAAAGCCGGTTGCGGTTCGTGGGCAGGGTGCCGCAAGAGGAGCTGCCGGCGTATTACAACGCCGCGGACGTGTGCGTGGCGCCATCGTTCTATGAGACGTTCGGCATGGTGGCGCTGGAGGCAATGGCCTGCGGCACGCCGGTGATCGCGGCGAGGGTGGGGGGGCTACAGTCCACGGTGCAGGACGGGGCGAGCGGGTTCCTGGTGCCGTGGCATTGCCCTGAGCCGTACGCGGAGCGCCTGGAGACGGTGCTGGGCAACGTCGTGCTGCGGCGGCGGCTGGCGGCAGGCGCGGAAGAGGCGGCGCGCGACAAGACGTGGCAGTTGGTGGCGGACCGGCTGCTGGGTATTTACGAGGATGCGCTGGCGGGACGCTGGAGCGATCTGGCGATGACCGGCGCCCGCTCCTAGCACGCCGCCGTCGCTGCCGGCGCAAAGGGGCGGCGCCATGATGGGCGCAAGAGGCCCGGAGCAAGGCGGCCACTTCACCTTGACATCAGGAGGGGCGCATGCTCCAATGCGGCAAATCCTCTCTCGTTGTCGTCCATCAGTGATGCGTTCGTATCCGTAACTAGAGCGAGAGACGTTTCAAGGAACCGAGGAGGAACTATGGATGTGCGCAGATTCCGCATTTCGGCGGTGCTGGCCATCGCCACGGTGGCCAGCCTAGTGCTGGGGGCCTGCGGCGGAGGCGACAGCGAGCCGGCGCCGGCAACCGCGCCCGCAGCGCAGGCGACGGCAGCGGCAACCACGGCGCCCACGGCGCAACCGACGGCGGTGGTCGCGCCCACTGCCGTCCCCACGGCGACACGCGCGCCTGTCCCCACGGCTACACCAGTGCCCAAGCCGACGGGCACGATGCGCATCGCGCTGGACACCCTGCAAGACCAGGGGTTGCATCCGGATGGGGCGTCGCGGCGGCGGTATCTCGACCCGATGTTCGATTGGATGGCAGGGTCCGCCTATGACGGAAAGCTGGATCCCAAGCGGGGCTTCGTCGTCTCGTGGACAGCCAACGCGGACTTCAAGGTGTGGACGGTAAAGACCCGCGACGGGGTGGTGTTCCACAACGGGGACAAGGCGACGGCAGCGGACGTGAAGGGAAGCCTGGAGTACACCACCCGCCCCGGGTCGCAGAACTCCGCAGCGAACAATGTGCGCAGTGCGTTGGTAAAGATGGACGTTCCCGACGCGAACACGGTGGTTTTCTCACTGGCCACGTCACGGCTGTTCTTCCCCATAGAGTTCTTGAGCAACCTGGACTCCCAGACGGTGGGCTACCTGGTGCCGACGGCGTACCTCAAGGCAGTGGGCGATGAGGTGTACGCCAAGAAACCAGTAGGCAGCGGGCCATATGTGTTCAAGGAGAATGTGATCGGGGACAAAGTGGTGTTTCAGGCGGTGGACTACGCGCACTGGTACTACGGCGTGCCGAAGTTCGCGACGTACGACCTGCGCGTGGTGCCGGAGGCGACGACGCGCTTGGCGGTGCTGCGCACTGGCGGCGTGGACGTAGCGAACATCAGCAACCAGGAGGTGGCGGGGGCGAAGGCGGCGGGGATGAAGATCATCCTCAAGGAAGGGTCGGGCACGGCGATTCTCTTCCCGCATCAGCAGTGGGAGGCAGGAAATCCGCTGGGGAACGTGAAGGTGCGGCAGGCGCTGTCGCTGGCGATCGACCGGCAGGCGCTGGTGGATCTGTTCCTCGCAGGTACCGGCGCGCCAGCGGCTAGCTACTTGCTGACCATCAAAGACGTGGCCTTTGAGCCGATGGTGGCGCACAAGCAGAACATGGCGAGGGCGAAGCAACTCCTGGCGGAGTCCGGCCTCGGACAGATTTCCCTGGACGCGGTGATCTACTCCCAGGACCTCAATGAAGGCTTGGAGATGATGGAGGCGATCATAGTATGGTGGGAGCAGATCGGCATCAAGGTAAACCGGGTGCCGCTGTCCTACCCCACGCACCGGGAAAAGTGGTTCAGCCAGGCATACAAGAACCCCACGATATCCGGGGTATTTTCGGCGGCCACGCGACCGATCAGCGTCACGAGGTTTACCAACCTTCGAGGAAAGAACAGCGCCCGCGTGACGGAGGACCCCGACTTTGTGACGCCGGTGCAGAAGGTGCTGGATGCGACGACGGTGGAAGAGTACATCAAGGCGGCGCGGGAGATATCCAAGCTGGAGTATGAGAAGACGATCTACATCCCGCTGACGGAGATAAGCATCACCTTCGCCGTCAACCCCAAGGTGGTGCCAGGATGGTTCCCTGGTTTTGGCCCGCTGAGTTACAACGTGCTGGACATGATTGATCCTTCGCGGCGCTAGACGGCGCGACGCTAGCTAGCACCGGGCTGGGATCAGACAAGAAGGCCCCTGGCACGCGCCAGGGGCCTTCTTGTTTCTCTAGGGAAGCGCCGCCGAAGGACCTGCAGATCACGGTGGCGGGCGGGCCGGCGGGGCCGCATTCGCAGTTCTACACCACGCTGGGCCGGGCGATCACTGTCCCGGTTCCCTAAACGGGGCAAGCACTCGCAGCCCTTAACAGGAGTAACGGCCCATGTTCCAATGCGGCAAAACCGCTCTCGTTACCTTTCATCTCATCTATAATGCGCTCGTATCCCTTCAATTCAATGCAGCGGGAGACGCTTCAAGAAACCGAGGAGGTTCTATGAATGTGCGCAGGTTCCGCCTTTCGGCGATCCTGGCCATCGCCACGATAGCCAGCCTGGTGCTGGGGGCCTGCGGCGGAGGCGAGAGCGAGCCGGCGCCAACAACAGCGCCCGCGGCGCAGCCCACGGTAGCAGCGCCCACGGTGCCCGCGGCGCAACCGTCGGCAGCAGCGCAGCCGACGGCCGTTCCCACAGCGACACGCGCGCCTGTGCCGACAGCGACGCCGGTGCCCAAGCCGCAGGGCACGGTGCGCATTGCGCTGGACAACCTGGGAGACCAGGGGTTGCAACCAGACCAGGCAACACGGCGGCGGTGGCTGGACCCGATGTTCGATTGGATGGTCAGCTCGACAGACGACGGCCAGTTGAGCCCGGCCAAAGGGTTCGCTACATCATGGACGGCAAATGCAGATTCCAGCGTGTGGACGATCAAGACACGCAGCGGCGTGGCGTTCCACAACGGCGACACGGCCACAGCGGGGGACATCAAGGGAACCCTGGAGTACACCGGGCGTCCCGGCTCCCAGCATTCGGCGGCGGGAAACGTGAGGACGGCGCTGAAGAGTATGGAAGTCCCGGACGCGAATACGGTCATCATCACGGTGGCCACGTCACGGCTGTTCTTCCCCATCGAGTTTTTGAGCAATCTGGACTCGCAGACGGTGAGCTACCTTGTGCCGACAAAGTACCTCAAGGAGGCAGGGGACGAGACGTATGGGCGAAAGCCGGTGGGCAGCGGCCCGTACAAGCTGAAGGAAAACATCATCGGCGACAAGCTGATATACGAGGCGGTGGACTATTCGCATTGGTATTACGGGGTGCCGAAGTTCTTGACCTTCGACCTCCGGCCAATCCCCGAGGCGGCAACACGGCTGGCCGTCCTGCGCACGAACGGCGTGGACATTGCCGACTTGACCACGCAGGAGATCCCCGCGGCGAGGGCAGCAGGGATGAAGATTTTCCCCAAGGATGGGGCGGGCACGGCGACGCTCTTCCCGCATCAGCAATGGGACGCGGGGAACCCACTGGGCAACGTGAAGGTGCGGCAGGCGCTATCGCTGGCGATTGACCGGCAGCTGCTGGTGGACAAGTTCCTGGCAGGGGTAGGCGTGGCTTCCATGAACTACCCGCTGAACATTAAGGAAGTGGCCTTCGAGCGTTTCCCGGTACCCAAGCAAGACCTGGTGCGGGCGAGACAGCTGCTGGCGGAGTCCGGCCTGGGCCAGATTTCGCTGGATGTGGTGGTCTACTCCCAAGGCCTGAATGAAGGCACGGAGATGATGGAAGCGATCGCGGTCTGGTGGGAGCAGATCGGCATCAAGGTGACCCGCGTGCCGGTGAACTACCCCACACACCGCGACAGGTGGTTCAACCAGCAGTACAAGAATCCGACGATCTCCGGCGTGCTGTCCGTGGCGACGCGGCCAATCAATACCACCGCCTTCACGAACCTGGCGGGCAACGCCGCTTCCCGGGTGACGCAAGACCCTGACTTTGTGGAGCCGGTGAAGAAGGTGCTTGCGTCCACGACCGTGGAGCAGTACACGACCTCCGTGCGGTCGCTGGCGCGGCTGGCGACCCTGGATAAGGCGGTCTACATCCCGCTGGCGGAGACGAGCATCAACTTTGCGGGGAACCCCAAGGTGGTGCCGAACTGGTATCCGGGCTTTGGCCCGCTGAGCTACAACTTCCTGGACATGATCGATCCCGCGAAGCGTTAGGGGGAGCGGCGTGAGACGCCCGTAGGAGAGTGACGCAGAAGAAGGCCCTCCGGTGACACCGGGGGGCCTTCTTGTTTTGCGCGCAATCCAGCGCTAGAGAGCAAGCTCGTACCAGACGGTGTGGCCGGTGGGGACGAAGCCAGCCTGACGGTAGAGGTTTAACGCAGAGTCGTTCTCTTCATTCACCGTCAGGTCAATGACGGCGGCGCCGCCATCGCGGAGGCGGTGGACGGATTCGGCGAGGATGGCCTGGCCCAGACCTTTGCCGTGCCAGTCAGGGTCAACGCCGATCATCCAGATGACGCCGGCGTGGCCGTGCGCGGTGCGCCGCGGGCGGGTCCAGCAATAGGCGACGAGGGCCTTGCCCATGGAGAGCAGGACGGTGTCGCTGTACTCGCTGCCATGCATGCGCATGCGGTAGTGCAGCTCGCCGGGCGTGTTGGGGCAGTAGTTCCAGCCGCCGGCGAAGGCGCGGTTCTGGAGGCGGGTGATATAGCGCACGTCCGGGGCATCGGCGAGGCGGACAGTGTAGGAGCGGTCGAATCGCCCCTCACGAAAGCGATCGGGCTCCAGGCGCATGTGGACCTGGCGGTGCGCAGGGAGCAGGCCGAGGGAGGCGAAAAGCGTGCGACGGGCGACGTCGCTGTCGCTGCCGCTGCCGAGGACCTTGCGGGCGAGGAGCCCGCGGCTGTGGGCAATGGCGTGCAGCATGAGCGAGGTGCCGATGCCGCGACGGCGCCATGCGGGGGCGACGGCGCCTTCATGGATGGCGTGGTGCAGCAACGACTCATGCACCACGAGAAGAAAACCCGCAGGCTCGCCGTCTTCCGTCGCCAGAAAGAGATCGCGTTCGGGGTGGAGATTGGGCTGGTGCAGGTACTCGGCGGCCTCGGCTTCGGTCCACAGCGGCACGTGCGCCTCGGCGGCATCCTTGTTGCGGATGGCGAGGTATGCGGGCAGGTCGCTGAAGCGAAAGGGCTGGATGGGCACCGTGGATTCCTTCAGAGCCGCTAGGGCAGATGCGCTGGGGAAATTGTACCACCGGCTTCTGAAGGCAGGGAAAGCCAGGCGTGGAGAAATTTCCTTGACGCGGCGTCTGTGAAACTCGTAACATAGTGCGTCGCCGGACAGAAGTGGGGAGGTCGCGGGAAGGGCGAGGGCAGGGACGATATTGGACGGGACAGACGTTCTGCGGGCAGTCATTCGGTGGATACATGCCATAGCCGCGGTGGTATGGGTGGGAGGCAGCATCTTTTACCTGACCGTGCTCCGGCCCGCGCTGTCGCAACCGGGGGCCGCCAGCGCCCGCGCTACGCTGGAGCAGGCGATCAACCGGGCGTTCCGCGACGTGGTGGACATCTCCATCGTGGCGCTGATCGTGACGGGGATCGTGATCACGTTCGACCGGCTGCAATCCGCGCCGATCACCACAACGTACTTTGTGGTGCTGGGGCTGAAGATCGCCGCGGCGCTGGCGATGTTTTTGTACGCGCGGGACCTGGGCACACGGCTGGGCAGGGTGGGGCGGCGGAAGGGGATGGGAGCGGCGCAGGAGCCGACGCTGGCGGCGACGGCGGGTGCAAGCGCAGGGTGGCGGCGCTACGTTTCGCCGTCGCGCATGATCCTCATGCTGGGCCTGCTGGCGTTCTTCCTTTCGATGCTGCTAGTGCACGTCTATGAAGGGGACATCTCGAATCTATGACAACCGTGAGAAATGATCAGACGCCGCCGGAGCGCGGCGGCGGGCCGCTGGGGATGCTGCGCCGCGCCAACAAGAAGCTGCTGTTTGTCGTCGCGGTGGTGATTATCGCCATTGCGGTGCTGATGGCGACGAGCCTGCGCGGGGCGCTGACGTACTATCGCACGGTGGACGAGCTGACGGCGCTGGGGCCGGCGGGCTACGGCGAACGCATGCGCGTGGGCGGCAGGGTGGTGGCGGGCTCGATCCAACGAGACGCGGCGAATAACCTTTCGTTTGCGATCTATCACGATGCGCCGGCGAAGACGCTGCCGGTGCAGTACAAGGGGATCGTGCCGGACATCTTCGCCGATGAGCGCGACGTGATCGTGGAGGGGCGGCGGGAGGCCGACGGGACGTTCTACGCCACGAATCTGCTGGCGCAGCACCCGCCGGAGTTCAAGGTGGCGGGGCCGGATGCAACGCATGCGCCGGTGAAACGGTAGGGCGCGGATGCAGGGTAGAGGAGCAACGCCGGCATGATGGCGTCTGACATTGGGCTTGCGGCGCTGGTGCTGGCGATGGGGTCGGCGGCATATGCGGCGCTGGCGTCGCCGCTGGGGATGCGCCTGGGGCAGCCGGCGCTGGTGGCGAGCGGGCGGCGCGCGGTGTATGTGACCGGCGCGATGATGCTGACGGCGTTCTTTGTGCTGTTCTACTCCCTGGTGTCGCATGATTTCGGCGTGGCGTACGTGGCGGCGAACTCCAGCCGGTCGCAGCCGTGGTACTACACCTGGGCGGCGATGTACGGCGGGCAGGCAGGGTCGCTTTTGTGGTGGGCTACGGGACTGGGTGTGTTTGCGTCCGCAAGCGTCTACCTGAACCGGCACCGCCTGCCCGCGGTGATGCCCTACACCATCGCCGTGCTGATGACGGTGCTTCTCTTCTTCCTCATAATCCTGGTGTTCCTCACCAACCCGTTCGAGCGGCTGCCGGCGGCGCTGGCGGACGGACGCGGACTGAACCCGCTGCTGCGGGACACGGGGATGCTGCTGCACCCGCCGTTCCTGCTCACGGGCTACATGTCATGGACGGTGCCGTTCGGGTTTGCGCTGGGGGCGCTGATGGCGGGACGGCTGGACAGCCAGTGGCTGCGCGCGGCGCGGCCGTGGCTGCTGGCGGCGTGGGCGATCCAGGGGACGGGCCTGCTGCTGGGAGCGTGGTGGGCGTACCACGTGCTGGGATGGGGAGGGTACTGGGGGTGGGACCCGGTGGAGAACGTGGCGCTGTTGCCGTGGCTCACGGGCACGGCGTTCCTGCATTCGATCATTGTGCAGGAGCGGCGGGGGATGCTGAAGAAATGGAACCTGCTGCTGATCCTCATCACGTTCTGCCTGGCGATCTTCGGGACGTTCGTGGTGCGCGGCGGGTTGCTGTCGTCGGTACATAATTTCGCCACGTCGGCGCTAGGGCCGGCGTTCCTGGCGTTTCTGGGATTTGCCCTAGTGGTATCGCTGTTCTACTTCATCCGGCGGCTGCCGCTGCTGCAATCGGAGAGCCGGTTCGACGCGATCGTGTCGCGGGAGTCGGGATTTCTGCTGAACAACCTGTTGCTGGTGGGGGTGGCCTTCGCCACGTTCTGGGGCACGATTTTCCCGTTGCTGACGGAGGCGTTCAACGGCTCGCGCATCACGGTGGGAGCGCCGTTCTACCACAAGGTGAACGGGCCGATCTTGCTGGGCGTGCTGGTGCTAATGGGCATCGGGCCGCTGCTGGCGTGGCGAAAGTCCACGTGGCCGAGCATCAAGCGCAACTTCCGCTGGCCGCTGGCGGCGGTGGCGTTATGGACGGTGGTGATGGTGTTCGGCCTGGGGATCACGCGGCCGTGGACGGTGGCGGGCGTGGCGGCGTCCACGTTTGTGTTCGGCACGATCACGCTGGAGTACTATCGCGGGGTGCGGACGCGAAAGACGGCGGCGCGGGAGAACTACGCGGCGGCGCTGGGGGGGCTGGTGGCACGCAACCGCAGGCGCTACGGCGGGTACATCGTACACATCGCGATTGTGCTCATCGGGCTGGCGGTGATCGGGTCGCACCTGCACCAGCAGCAGATGGAGGTCACGCTGGCGCGGGGCGAGTCGGCAAGCATCGGCGGGTACACGCTGACGTACGAGAGCCTGCGCCAGTACGCGGAAGGGGACACCATGGTGACGGAGGCGATGCTGGCGGTGCAGCACGATGGGAAGGCGCTGACGACGGCCCGTCCCAAGCGGGTGATTGTGAACAATTTCGAGAGCCAGCCGACGTCGCAGATCGCCATCCACAGCAACCTGCAAGAGGATCTGTACGTGCTGCTGGCGACGTTCGATGAGAACGTGGCGACGTTTACGATTTTCGTGAATCCCATGGTGATCTGGCTGTGGATCGGGGGCGGGGTGTTTCTGTTCGGCACGCTGGTGGCGGTGTGGCCGGAGCGCGCGGCATCGCCGGCGACGGTGCGCCACGCCCTCCTGGCGGGGCTGTAGCGCATATGGCAGCGATAGTGCGGCCAGCGCGCGTTGCCTTCTTTGCTGGATTCCTTCTGGCGGCATGGCTGGCCTTCAGCGGCGTGGCGCAGGCCCAGAGCGCCAACACGGAAGTGCGGCGCATCGCGGACAAGCTGCAATGCCCGGTGTGCCAGGGCACGAGCGTGGCCGATTCGCCATCGGCGGTGGCGGACAGCATGCGTTCGGAGATACGGGCGCGGCTGGAGCAGGGGCAGTC
>SHYB01000001.1 GCA_009693015.1 Dehalococcoidia bacterium | reverse complement strand
GCAGGCCCCCGGTGCGCGGGGGCCTCGCGCTTTCAGAGCGGCAACGATGAGTGTGTCCCGCGCAGGGACATGAAAGACGTATGGAGCCAGCAAGTGGAGTATCGCAACATTCCGGAGATGCAGCGTTACGGCCCCCAGTCGGGGGCCGTAACGCTGCCCGCTTTGCCAGGGGGCATTTCGTGGCAAGGGGGAGACATCGCCCTGGCAGTGCTGGCGGCGCTGTGCGGCATCATCGTCATGACGCTGGCGGCAGGGCTGGGCCTAGGCATTGCTGCTCTGGCAACGGGGACGGAGATTGACAGGACGATCCTGGGCATAGCCCTGGCGTTGAGCGTGGACATATCGCTGCTGGGTTCGGTGTGGTGGTTCGCCGTGGCGCGGCGCAAAGCGACGCTGGGGGCGCTGGGCTTCCGGCGCATGACCCGCGCCGCGCCCAAGTGGCTGATCCCCACAGCGGTAGTGGGCTGCCTGGGCATCGCCATCTCCTACGGCGTGGTCGTAGATGCCCTCGACCCGCCGCAGTTCTTCAAGTCGGACGGGCTGTTTGAAGATGGGATGGCGAACTGGGCGGTGGCCCTTTTCGCCGCGCTGGCGATTGTGGCCGCGCCGGTCGTCGAGGAGACGTTCTTCCGGGGGTTCGTGTTCAGCGGCCTGCGCCGTCGCCTGGGGTTCCGCGGCGCGGCTGGACTTTCCGCACTGATCTTCGCCCTAGCGCACCTGGAGCCGGTGACATTCCTCCCGATTTTCGCCATCGGCGTGGCGCTGGCCTGGGTGTACTCCGAGACCGATTCGCTGGCGGCGCCGATGCTGGTGCATGCGGCGTACAACGGCACGGTGGTGGCCATTGGCCTGGCGACGAGATAGCCATGACGCCAGTTAAAGCAGAGAGGCAAGAGGGAAGAATCGAGCGGCGGTTCGCCGAACTCAAGGCGGAGGGCCGCACTGGGCTGATCGCCTACCTCACGGTGGGCTTTCCCAGCGTAGAAGCCACGCTGCAGCTAGTGCCGGCCGTGGTGGAGGCAGGGGCGGACATGATCGAGCTGGGCGTGCCGTTCAGCGACCCGCTGGCGGACGGGGCCACGGTGCAGCGGGCGAGCCAGGCGGCGCTGGCGCAGAAGGTGACGCTGGAGACCTGCCTCCAGGTCTGCGCCAGGTTGCGGCAGCGCCTTCCGCTTGTCCCGCTACTTCTGATGGGCTATTATAATCCTATCCTGGCGCTGGGGGTGGAGCGCTTCGCCCAGAAGGCCCGCGAGGCAGGGGCCGATGGGGTGATTGTGCCCGACCTGCCGCCTGAAGAGGCCGGCCCGCTGCTTGCGGCGTGCCGCTCCCACGGGCTGCGGGTGATCTTTCTCCTGGCGCCGACAAGCACGGACGAACGGATGGAGCAGGTGGGCCGCGTGGCTAGCGGGTTCATCTATTGCGTGAGTCTCACAGGGGTCACGGGGGCGCGGACGGCGCTGCCCGCCGACCTCTCATCCTTCCTGTCCCGCGTGCGACGCCGAAGCCCGCTGCCGCTGGCGGTGGGCTTCGGCGTCTCCAGCGCGGAGCATGTGCGGACGATCGGCAAGCATGCGGAAGCGGCGATTGTAGGGTCGGCGCTGCTGAACGCCATAGAACAAGCCGGGCAGGGGCAAGCGGAGCAGGCGGCGCAGGCCAGCATCGCGGCAATGGCGGCAGGCGCGCAGACGACGAGGAGCAGTTAGAATGCAGGCGCGAGGCATACGCGGGGCCACAAGCGTGGAGGCCAACACCAAGGAGGCGATCCTCGCGCGCACCAAGGAGCTGCTCCAGGAGATCGTGCGGGCGAACGGGATCGTCAAGGAAGACGTGGCCTGCGCATTTTTCACCACCACGCGTGACCTGAACGCGGAGTTCCCCGCGGCAGGCGCGCGCGCGATGGGATGGAACGAAGTGGCGCTCTTGTGCGGGCATGAGATGGAAGTCCCCGGCGCGCTCACCGGCGTGGTGCGCATCATGCTGGTGGTGAACACGGAGAAGCGCGCCGACCAGATACAGCATGTGTACCTGCGAGAGGCGCGGCAGTTGCGCCCGCAATTCTCCAGGGACGGGGGAGCGGCATCAGGGAGAGCCTAGAGGCTATGGAGGGTTCCGGCATGATCGTCGTAATGAAACAGCAGGCTTCGGAAGCAGAAGTGAAGTCCGTTGCCGACCACATCACGCGCGTGGGCCTGAAGCCGAGCATTTCTTCAGGATCGGAGCGTATCGTGATCGGGATTCTCGGCAAGATCTATCCCGAGCTTCAGGATGAGCTGGAGGTCCTTTCCGGCGTGGTGGAGGTGATCAAGGTCTCCCGCCCGTTCAAGCTGTCCAGCCGGGAATTTCACCCCGCGGACACGGTGGTGAAGGTGGGCAACGTGGCCGTAGGCGGCAAGGACCTGGCGGTGATGGCCGGGCCGTGCTCGGTGGAGTCGGAAGAGCAGGTGGTGGCGACGGCGAAGGCGGTGAAGGCGGCCGGGGCGAACATCTTTCGCGGCGGGGCGTTCAAGCCTCGCTCGTCCCCGTACAGCTTCCGCGGCCTGGGGGTGGAGGGGCTGAAGTACCTGGCTGCGGCGCGCGAGGCCACCGGCCTGCCCATCATTACCGAGGTGCTCGCCGAAAAGGACGTGGAGGCGGTGTACAAGTACGCCGACGTGCTCCAGGTGGGCGCGCGGAATATGCAGAACTTCACCCTGCTGGATGAGATGGGAAAGCTGGACAAGCCGGTGATGCTCAAGCGGGGCCTCTCCGCCACTATCGAGGAGTGGCTGCTGGCCGCGGAGTACATCCTGGCGGGCGGCAACCCCCGCGTGATCCTGTGCGAGCGGGGCATCCGCACCTATGAGACGTACACCCGCAACACGCTGGACTTGAGCGCGATCCCCGTGATCAAGAAGATCAGCCACCTCCCCATCGTGGCCGACCCCAGCCATGGCACGGGCAAGTGGTACCTGGTGGGACCGATGGCATCGGCGGCGGTGGCGGCGGGCGCGCACGGCATCATGATCGAGGTGCACCCCACGCCGGATACGGCGAAGTCAGACGGGGCGCAGTCGCTGACATTCGCCAACTTCGCCACAGTGATGGAGCAGGTGAACGCCATCCGCGCCGTGGTGAGCGCGCCTAAGAGCAGGGCCAAGGCCGCCTCCAAATAACGGGCATGGACGCTTCCCTAGAGCTAGCGGCGGCGCGGGTGCAGGGCGGGTGCGCCCTGGCTATCGGCGTGTTTGACGGCGTGCACCGGGGCCACGCGCATCTGCTCCACCAGGTGCGGGAGACGGCGCAGCGGCTCGGCGTGCGCTCGGCGGCGATTTCCTTTCGCAATCACCCGCGCACCGTGCTGCGCGTCGGCGGGCAGACGACGTATCTTACAGCGGTGGAGGAGCGCCTGCGCTTGCTCCAGGCCTGCGGCGTGGACTACGTGGCGCCGCTCACGTTCACCAAAGAGCTTTCGCAGCGCACCGCGGAGCAGTTCATGGAGCTGCTGGTGCAACAGCTGGGCATGCGGGCGCTGGTGGCAGGCCCGGACTTCGCCCTAGGGAAGGGCCGGGGCGGCACGCTCCCCGTGCTGCGCGGCCTGGGTGAGCGCATGGGCTACGACGTGGTGACTGCGACGCCGTACGAGCGGCAGGGGCAGGTGGTGAGCAGCACGGGTATCAAGGCGCTGCTGGCAGCAGGAGACGTGGTGAAGGCGGCGGACCTGCTGGGCCGGCCCTTTCGCATCACCGGCCCTGTGGTGCAGGGCGAGCATCGCGGCCGCGCCCTGGGCTTCCCCACGGCCAATATCGCTGTGGCGCCTAACGTGCACCTCCCGGGCGATGGGGTGTACTGTACCGTGGCGTGGGTCAACGCGCGGCGCATGGACTCGGTCAGCAGCATCGGTGTGCGGCCAACGTTCGGCGGCAACCTGGCGCGCACCGTGGAGACGTATGTGCTGGACTTCAACGGCGATCTCTACGGCAAGCTGGTAAGCATCGACCTAGTGCAGCGCTTGCGCCCGGAGCTGCGCTTCGCCGCGGTGGGGGAGCTGATCGAGCAAATGGGCCGGGACGTGGACGCGGCGCGGCACGTGCTGGCGGGGGAGGCACGCCCATGACGGCGAAACGCCCGGAGTATGCCCACCTGCAGCAGATTCTGAAGCGGGGCGTGGCGGAGATCATCGTGGAGCGGGAGTTCGTTGACCTGCTCAACTCGGGGCGGCCGTTGCGCCTGAAGCAGGGCTTCGACCCCAGCGCGCCGGACATCCACCTGGGCCACGTGGTGGGCCTGCGCAAGCTGCGCCAGTTGCAGGATTTGGGACATACCGTGGTGCTGATCGTGGGCGATTGGACGGCGCAGATCGGCGACCCCAGCGGGCGCTCCGCTACGCGCCCCATGCTTTCCGCAGAGCAGGTGGCGTCCAACGCACAGAGCTATTTGCAGCAGTTTTTCAAGGTGGTTGACCCCAAGAAGACGGAGGTGCGCCGCCAGACGGAGTGGTTCGACGGGTTCGACCTATCCGACGTGATCCGCCTGACGCGCCGCTTCACCGTGGCGCAGATCCTCAAGCGCGACGACTTCGCCACGCGGTTCGATGAGAACCAGCCCATCGCGGTGACGGAGATGCTGTACCCCCTGCTTCAAGCCTACGATTCGGTGATGGTGCAAGCGGACGTGGAGTTCGGCGGCACGGACCAGCGGTTCAACAACCTGCTGGGCCGCGAGCTTCAGGTGCAAGTGGGACAGCGCCCACAGCAGGTGTTCCTCGTGCCGCTGCTCGTAGGCACGGACGGCGCCCAAAAGATGAGCAAGAGCCTAGGCAACTACATCGGGATCGCCGAGCCGCCGGAGCAGATGTACGGCAAGGCGATGTCTATCCCCGATGCGCTGATTCTGAATTACTTTGCGCTGCTCACCGATGTGCCGCAGCCGGAGTTGGATGAGTATGCCAAAGCGCTGGCAGCGGGGTCGGCCAACCCCATGGAGATGAAGAAGCGGCTGGCGGAAGACCTGGTGCGCCAGTTCCACGGCAGCGATTCCGCGGGGAAGGCGGCGGACCACTTCCGGCGCGTGGTGCAGGAGAAGGAGCACCCGGAGGACGTACCTTCGCTGGCCGTGCCGTTCTCCCGCGCGACCGCATCAGATAACGATCTCATTGCGGGCGCGGACGGCGATGGGGTGAAGATTCATATTGCGCGGGTGCTGGTGCGCGCAGGGCTGGCGTCCACCACCGGCGAGGCGCGGCGGCTGCTGGCGCAAGGCGCGGTGCGGGTGGATGGGCGCAAGCTGGGCCCCGACGACCTGATCGTGCGCGCGGCGGCGGAGAGCATGGTGCAGGTGGGAGCGCGGCGCTTTGTGCGCCTAGTGGATGCGGGGTAGCGCTAGACTTCGCGGTACTCCGGCCCCTCGCGGTGCAGCACGCGCCGCTGCTCCTGCCAGTCCGGGACGTAGCGCTCCACGCAGCGCCAGAACGCGGGGCGATGGTGCGGGTGGCGGATGTGCGCCAGCTCATGCACTACCACATAGTCGACAACGACGGGCGGGGCCATGATCAGGCGCCAGTTGAAGTGCAGCAGGCCGGTGGGGCCGCACGAACCCCACCGCGTCTTCTGGTCGCGGACGCGGACGCCGGCGGGACGCACGTCCATGCGCTCGGCCCACAACTTCACGCGCCTGCTGATCTCAGCAAGGGCGCGCTCGCGGTACCACGACTCCACCGCGCGTGAGGCAGCCTCGCTGCACGCCTCGGCGCTCAGGCCGGGCGGCAGGGTGATCTCCAGCGCGTCACGCCTCAGCTGCGCCGACGGTTTCTTTGATCCTCCTGCTCCGAAATGGCCCGCGCCGATGTGGGAGCGCAGCACAAGGTCGTTGCCCAGGTAGCGGATGCGTTCGCCGGTGACGTAGTGGCGCGGCGCGCGCGTGGCGACGGCTGCGTGCCGGGCGATCTGCCGCGCGATCCACTTGGCGCGGCGGGTGACAATGGCGGCGAGCATACCCTTGGAGGTGCGCAGCGGCGCGTGCACCATCACGCGGTTCGGCGGGTCCACGCGGATTTCCACGGTGCGGCGGCGCTTCTGGCTGCGCACCACCTCGTACTCGATGGCGCCGCCGTCTGCGGCGATAACATAGCGCTCCGGCGCGGGCGCGGCGACGATAGCTTGACGATTGCTTGGCATGTTTCTCAGCGCACCGTTGCGCGGGGCATGACGATAGTGCGGGGCGTTGTTGCTGCTGCAAAGTTGTGGCGCGGGATGGATGCAGCGAAAAACGGCGGCCGTTGCAGGATGCGCGCCGGCGGCGCTACACCTCAGCCTGGCGGACGCTCAGGATGCCGGGGATCTGCAGCAGGCGCTTCACGGCGGCTTCCGGCATAGCTTCATCTATGCCCAGCACCATCATCGCCTGGCCGCGCCGGGTAAGCCGGCCCACCTCCATGAAGCTGATGTTGACATCGCTCTCGCCGGCGATGGTGCCGACCTTGCCGACCATGCCGGGGCGGTCCTGGTTTTCTATGAACAGCATGTGGCCATCGCTGGCGACGACGTCAATGCGGTAGTCGTTCACTTGGACGATGTGCACGCTGCCCAGGTTGTGGGTGCCGGCGATCACCGTCTTGCCGGAGTCCGTGGACAGCTCCACGGAGAGCAGGTTGCGGTACACCTCGGACGCCGCCTCCTTGATCTCGGTGATGCGCAGGCCGCGCTGCTCGGCGACGAGGCCGGCGTTGACCACGTTAACCCGCTCATCGCTCACCGGCCCCAGGAGGCCGCGAATGACGGCGGCCTTCAAGAGCGCGGTGTCATGCTGGGCGATGTCTCCCGCGTAGCGGATGACGATAGACTGCATCTGGCCTTGGGTCAACTGCGTGGCGACGGAGCCGATGAACACGCCCACGTCCACGAACGGGGCGAGCACGGCGAGGGCCTCCGGCAGCAGCATGGGCGCGTTGACGGCGTAGCGCGCGGGGCGGCCGCGCAGCACGTCCAGCACCTGCTCCACCACCTCGATCGCCACCTGGGTCTGCGCCTCCGCGGTGGATGCGCCCAGGTGCGGCGTGACGATAATCTTGTCGCTCTTGAACAGCGGGTTGTCCTTGGCAGGCTCCACGGTGAACACGTCCACCGCGGCGCCGGCGATCTTTCCGCTCTGCACGGCGTCGAACAGCGCCTGCTCATCGATCAGCCCGCCGCGGGCGGCGTTGATAATGCGCAGCCCCGGCTTGGCTTTCGCCAGGTCCTCCGCCGTGAGCAGCGCCTTGGTGCTGGCGGTCATGGGGACATGCAGCGTGAGAAAGTCGGACTCGCGCAAGATCTGGTCCTTGTCGGCGATCTCCACGCCGAGCGACTGGGCGAACTCCTTGGAGACGAAGGGGTCCATGCCGATGAGCCGCATCTCGAAGGAGCGCGCGCGGCGGGCGACTTCCGAGCCGACCTTGCCCAGGCCGATGATGCCCAGCGTCTTGCCGCGTAACTGGGTGCCCATGAAGCTCTTGCGGTCCCACTTGCCGCTCTTGAGCGATGCGTTGGCCTGGGCTACGTGCCGCGCCAGCGCCAGCATCAGCGCCACGGTGTGCTCTGCGGCGGCGACGGTGTTTGCCGTGGGCGCGTTGACCACCAGCACGCCGCCGCGCGTGGCGGCCTCCACGTTGATGTTGTCCACGCCCACGCCGGCGCGGCCCACCACCTGCAGGGCTTTCCCCGCCGTGAGGACCGCCTCCGTCACCTGCGTCTCGCTGCGGACGATCAGGCCATCGTAGCCGTTGATGATCGCTTCGAGCTCTTTGGACGGGAGGCCCGTCTTTATGTCAACTTCAATACCGCTGGCGCGCAGGAGGGAGATGCCTTCGGCGGCGATGGGGTCGGCGACGAGGACACGCACGCTAGGCGCTCCGGCCGCGAAGTGACACAGCCACGGCGATGAGGTCGGCGACGAGGACGCGCATACTAGGAGCTCCTGGCGCCAAGTGAGTGGCCCACGGCAGCGAGGGACTTCTCCAGGGCAACGCCCGCCTGGTCAATTTCCTTCTCGTTGACCCAGCCGAGGTGTCCAATGCGGAAGATCTTGCCCATGAGCGGACCCTGCCCGCCGGCGAGCACCGTCTGATGATCGTTGCGCAGGCGCTCGGAGACCTGCTTCCACGTCACGCCTTCGGGCACGTGGCAGGCGGTCACGGTGTTGGAGGCGTAGCGCTCGTCGGCGGCGAACAGCTTGAAGCCCATGCGCTTGACCATAGCGCGGGTGTGCGCGCCGATGCGGGCGTGGCGCTGGTGCGTGGCCTCCAGCCCTTCGGCGAACATCATCTTGAGGCCGGCGTCCAGCGCGTAGTACACGCTGACGGCGGGCGTCCACGGCGTCTGGCCCTTCTCCGCAGATTGCTTGGCCTTCACCAGGTCGAAATAAAAGCGGGGCGTCTTGGCCTTGGCGATGACGTCCCAGCCGTGCTTGCTCACGCTGACCATCGCCAGGCCGGGAGGGGTCATCCACCCCTTTTGCGAGCCGGAGACGGCGACGTCCAGCCCCCATGCGTCCACGGGGCAGGGGACGGAGCCGATGCTGCTGATGCCGTCCACCACCAGCGTCTTGCCGAACTCGCCCTTGATGACCTTCGCCAGCGCGCCGAGATCGTTGGTGACGCCGGTGGAGGTCTCGTTATGGGTGACGAAGACGGTGGTGATCTTCGCATCGGCATTGAGGGCCTGGCGCACCTTGTCGGGGTCCGCCGCCTGGCCCAGGAGAAAGCTCAGCTTGACGGGGTCGGCGCCGTAGGTCTTGGCGATGTCGAAGACGCGGTCGCCGAAGACGCCGATGGAGACGACGAGGCAGCGCTCGCCGGGGGAGATCGTGTTGGTGACGGCGGCCTCGAGTCCGCCGGTGCCGGAGGCGGTGAGGATCACCACGTCGCCGGTGGTGGCGAAGGCCTTTTTGAGGTCCTCCGTCAACTTGGCGATGAGCGTGGCGAACTCCGGGCCGCGATGGTTGATCATCTGGCCGCTCAAAGCCTTCAGCACAGGATCGGGCAGGGGCGTGGGGCCGGGGATGCGCAGGTTTACAGACACAGAAATAGCTCCTCTTGATTCTTCATGCAATGCCGCCGTCAATTCTATCATGGCATCAGGCGTAGACGTATTCACGCGGGCGCATGATGAGTATTCGGGGAGGGAATGTGGGGAGCCTCCTCCTCCCGGAACCGCGCGAGGATAAAATCCAGCACGGCCTGGTGCGCGGGCGGGACGTAGCGCGACCTGGCGCGGATGGCGTAGAGCGGCACCTTCCACGGCGGCGCTTGCACCCGCAGGCGCACCAGCGTTCCCGCAGCAAGCTCACCTTGGGCGGCGTGGGCCATGATCATGGCGATGCCGATGCCGCGGGCCACGGCGCGCTTCACACCCTCAAAGCTCTGTATCTCCATGACGTAGGCCGGGCGCAGCCCCGTCTGCCCAAGGTACGTCTGGCTGCGCGCGGCGAGCTGGTCGGAGGCGTAGGCAATGAACCGCTCGCCCTCCAGCTGCTCCGGCATGACGCTCTCCGCATGCGCCAGGGGGTGATCGGGCGCGGCGAGCAGCACCAGCTCCGACTCTGTCACCAGGGTCACGTCCAGGCGCGCATCGCGGGGATGCTCGGTGACGAAGCCCAGACTGACCTGGTTCTCCAGCAGCCAGTCAGTGATCTCCCGCGTGGGGCCGATAGTGATGCGCAGGCGCACCTGGGGGTGTTCGCGCTGGAACTCCACCAGGGCATCGGAGATGGGGTACTCCCACGCCGCGCCCGCGCCCACGCGCACCGGCCCGGCGAACCCCGTCCCCCCTGCGCCGGCGATGGCCGACTCCATCTCTTCCATCAGGGTGATGATCTTCCGCGCATGCCCGTACATCACCTGTCCCGCTTCCGTCAGCGCCAGGTTGCGCTGGCGATGCTCGAACAGCGGCGCGCCGAGCGTGCGCTCGATCTCCTTGATGTATCGCGAGACAGCGGGCTGGGTAAGCTGCAAGCGGTGCGCGGCGCGGGAGAAGCTGCGCAGCTCGGCGACCTCCACGAAGGCCTCGAGGCGGCGGATGTTGCGAAGGTCGGGTTTCTGCATAGCATATTTGTTATACCACACATGGCAACTTCGTCATTTGACAACAGAGCGCCAGCGGGAGCAAAGTAGGCCACACGTGGAATCGGCCTGCGCTACCCACGGAATACGCCCGGGCCGTTGTCGCCGGAGTGCTCCGGCGCTAGGAGGAGAGCCGCATGACAGTTCGCATCTTTGACACCGACCATCACATCACCCCCACCAAGGACTTCTGGACCAGCCGCATGGGGAAGAAGTACGGCGACATGGCGCCGCACGTGGTGGACCTGCCCAACGGCAGCGAGGCGTGGAGCTTTGAGGGCGGGGCCGTCCTGCACCTCATCGGCCTGGAGAACGTGGGCGGGAACAACCCGAGGAACTCGTCATGGAAGTTCCGTTACGAAAATACCTCCCCCTCCTTCTACGACCCGAAGGAGCGCATCAAGTCGATGGATATAGACGGCATTGACGTGGCGCTCTTCTTCCCCAGCGTGGCGGGCCACACCAGCGCCATCCAAGACGACGATCTCTATCGCGAGTGCGTGCGGGTGTATAACGACGCGGCGTGGGACTGGGCCCAGGCGGGCGATCCCAAGCGCATGTTCCCCGTGGCGATGATGCCCAACCGAGACATCGAGTGGGCGATGGATGAGCTGAAGCGGGTGGCGAAGAAGGGGTTCATCCACTATCAATTCAACGGCGCGCCGTCCGGCAACGAGACGATCTCCCAGGCGGATGACCCGTTCTGGGCCACGGTGCAGGAGACCGGCCTGGTGCTGACCATGCACGGGAGCGGCGGGTCAGGCAAGAAGCGGCATCCCGCGGGCACAGTGCTGAAGCCGCGTCCCCCGGCGGACACGGCCGTGCCTCCGGTGCGCGACCAGGAGATGATCGCCGCGATGCGCGCCGCGGGCCTGGGCGCGCAGATCGGCCTAGGACAGCTTCTCATGAACGGCGTGCTGGAGCGCTTCCCCAACCTGAAGATTTCCTTGGTGGAGACGAGCGCGGGCTGGCTGCCGGGCTATCTGGAGCAGCTGGACCTGGTGTACCAGCGGGAGCGCTGGTCGGCGGGGGAGAGCAATCTCAAGATGCTGCCCAGCGAATACGCCAAGAAGGTGCTCATCAGCGTGGACCGCGAGATCCAGGGGATCAAGTACCGCTACCAGATCGGCGTAGACAACCTAACCTTCGGGTCGGACTACCCGCACATCGGCAACTTCTGGCCCCACACGCGGTTCTACGTGGACTTGCTGTTCAACGGCGTGCCTGAGGATGAGAAGGAAAAGATCCTCTGGAGCAACGCCGCGAAGTTCTACGGCGTCAGCTACCCCAACTAGGCGGGGACGGCATCGGCAATTTCCTCCGGCCTGCCAGGGCATCGCCCCCAGGCCCTGGGATGGTGCGGCGCGCCCTAGCTGCGGAAAATACATTGAGCGTGCGCGTGAGGAGCAGCAGATGAAACCAATGGTCGTGGACGCGGGACAGTACATTATCGAGCCGAAGGACCTGTGGAGCAGCCGCGTACCGGCCAAGCTGCGCGACCTGGCCCCCAAGGTGGTGAGCATGCCGGACGGCGGCGAAGGCTGGGCCTTTGAGGGCGGGCAGTGGCTGCGCCCCCTGGGCCTGGATGCCGTTGCAGGCATGAGCCCGCTGGATTTCAAGACGCACGGCACGTCCTACGCCAACATCCGCAAAGGCGGGTATGATGCCAAGGAGCGTCTCAAGGACATGGACGTGGACGAGACGGACGCCGCGTGCATCTTCCCCACGTTCGGTCTGGACCTTCGCACCATCCGGGATCGCGAGCTGCAACTGGCGTGCGTGAAGGCGTATAACGACGGCGTGTGGGAGTGGGCGCAATCGGGCAACGGCAAGCGCCTGCACCCCATGGCGATCATGCCCGCCACCGGGCTGGATGACGCCGTAGCGGAGGCCCAGCGCGCCGCCAAGGCGGGTTTTCGCGGCGTGATCTTCTCCGGGTGGCCCGGGGGGGCCGATAAGCCGGTGCCCGCCGACGACGCCTTCTGGGGCGTCCTCACCGATGCGGGCATGGCGCTGAACCTGATACGCGGCGGCCCCGTAGGCAACGACCGCACCCCCACGGCGCCGCAGCGCTACATTGGCCCCAACGCCAAGGGGGTGCGCGCCTACGAGCCGGCGTGGGAGGCCAAGTGGGTCAACTACGCCTCCTCCAAGAACGCCAACATGGCCTTCCTCATCCTCACCGGCGTCATGGAGCGCTTCCCCAAGTTCCAGGTGTCGATGATCGAGAACGGCTGCGGCTGGCTGCCGCTGTGCGGCGAGATCATGGACTGGAACTACCGCTACGCCCAGTTCGTGGGGCTCAAGCACCTGCGCCAGTGGCCCGGCGAGCACGTGCGCCAGAGCGTCAAGGCCACCATCCACAATGAGCGCACCGCCATCCTTTCGCGGGCGGACATCAACAAGAACGCGCTGATGTGGGCATCCCATTACCCCAATAGCACCACGACCTGGCCCAGCTCCCGCGCCGCGCTGGCGCAACTGCTGGAAGGCGTGAGCGACGAGGAGCGCGACCGCGTGATGCACGGCAACTGCGCCGCGCTGTACAAGCTGCCGGCGCCCCAAGCCGCGGGAGCGCGCTAGCGCAGCATTCGCCTGTTCTTGCACAAAGAAGAAGGGGGCGCACAACTGCGCCCCCTTCTTCTTTGTGCCGGGGCTGCGCCTACCCGTTGAAGCGGTTCATCGCGGCGGCGAGGCCTTCACCCAGCGTGCAGTCCAGCGCATCACAGGCCGCGTCCAGCGCCGCATCTATTGCCGGCTGCTCTTCCAGGTTGAAATTGCCCAGCACGTGGCCGATAGCCCCGGCGCGCGGCTCATTGGGGCGGCCGATGCCGATGCGCAGGCGGGGGAACCCCTGCGTGCCCAGGCGCTCGATGATTGACTTCATGCCGTTATGTCCGCCCGCGGAGCCACGCTCCCGCAGGCGCACTTTGCCCAGAGGCAGATCGAGATCGTCGTAGGCAACGATCAGGCGCGCGGGCGGCACATGATAGCGTCGCACGAGCTCGGCCACGGGGCCGCCACTTTCGTTCATGAAGGAGCGGGCCTTGGCCAGCAGCACGCGCACGTCGCGGCCGCCCAGGCGCACGGCGCCCTCCACAATGATGGCGTACTCCTTGCGCCGCTCCTCCGTGAGGTGATGGCGCGCCGCCCAGCGCTCCAGGCACATGTATCCGGCGTTGTGGCGGCTGCGGGCGTAGCGCGAGCCGGGGTTGCCCAGGCCCACGATGAGCCATAGCTCGCGCGGCGGCGGCGGAGTTTTACGAAAGAGCGGCGTCATCGCAGGCGCAGCCGCACGCGCTTGCCGCCCCGTTGCACAGCGACGGTCACGGGGACATCCACCGCCAGCGGCATAGCATTGCCGGCCGCGCCGCGACTCTTGCGGGACGGGGGAGGAACGCTCATGGCGACACCTTCCTAGCTTAGATTGCTCTGCCCGCCAGGGCGAGGAACTCTCGTTCGGTGAGTTGCTTCACGCCAAGCTGCTGCGCCTTGGCCAGCTTGGAGCCGGCGTCCGCGCCCACCACAAGATACGCTGTCTTTTTACTGACGGAGCTTCCCGCCGTCCCGCCGCCGGCACGCACCAGGTCTTCCGCCTGCTCCCGGCTTATTGTCTCCAGCGTGCCGGTGACCACGATGGTCATGCCGGCGAACGCCTGCGGGCCGGACGGCTCGGCGACAACGCGCCGCGGGTCCACGCCCGCCGCCTTGAGCTTGTCCAGCACCGCCAGGTTGCGCGGCTCGCGGAAGTAGGCGGCGACGCTGGCAGCGATGGTGGGGCCGATGCCGTCGATGGTGGCGAGCTCGTCTTCCGTGGCCTGACGTAATGCGTCCATGCGAGCGAAGCGCCGGCCCAGCAGGCGCGCCGTCTCTCCGCCCACGTGGCGTATGCCCAGAGCGAAGGTCACCTGCTCCAGCGGACGCTCCTTGCTCAGGGCGATGGCGCGCAGCACGTTCTCCGCGCTCTTCTCCCCCATACGCTCCAGCTCCAGCAACTGCTCCTTCTTGACGTCGTAGAGGTCCGCCGCGTCCTTGACCAGACCCGCAGCAATGAGCGACTGCGCCAGCGCCTCGCCGATGCCTTCGATGTCCATCACGCCGACAAAATGTTTCAACTGCTCGTAGAACTGCGCCGGGCAGGAAGCGTTGGGGCAGTAGGTCATCGCCTCGCCCTCGGCCTTGACCACAGGCGTATGGCACTTCGGGCACTCCAGCGGCATGGCGAAGGGCTTTTCCTTGCCTGTGCGACGGCTGGCTACAGGCGCCACCACCTGGGGGATCACCTCGCCGGCGCGCTCCACCGTGACCCAATCGCCGCTGCGCAGGTCCTTGCGCTGGATGTCCTCTTCATTGTGCAACGTGGCCTGGCGCACGGTGACGCCGCCCACGTCCACGGGCTCCAGCACGGCGTAGGGGTTGAGGCTGCCGGTGCGACCGACGTTTATTTCAATCCTCAGCAGCTTGGTCACGGCCTGTGTAGCAGGGAACTTGTAGGCCACGGCCCAGCGCGGCTCCCGGCCCACGTCGCCCAGGCGGCGCTGCAATGCAAAATCGTTGATCTTCACCACGATGCCGTCCACGCCGTAATCCAGGCTCTCCCGCTGCTCCGTCCACTGACGGAAAAACTTCTCCACATCGCCAATTGTGCGGCAGCGGCGATTTTGGGGGTTCAGGCGAAAGCCCAATCCCTTGAGGCGCTGCATGGCCTCCCAGTGGTCCTCCGGCATGGCGCCCCAATCGCTCTCCCGCGTGGCGTCCAGAGGCCAACCGAGGCTGTACACAAAGATGTCCAGCGGGCGCTGCGCCGTGATGCGCGGGTCAAGCTGGCGGAGAGCGCCCGCTGCCGCATTGCGTGTGTTGGCAAAAAGGGAAAGGCCCTGAGCGGCGCGCTCGCGGTTCATGCGCTGGAAGCCTGCCTTGGACATGTACACCTCGCCGCGCACCTCGAAGCGACGAGGGACGGCATCTCCTTGCACGCGCAACGGTACGCTCTTGATGGTGCGGATATTGGCAGTGACGTTTTCGCCGCGGAGGCCGTCGCCACGGGTGGCGCCCGTCTTGAGTACGCTGTCCTCATACTGCAAGGCGACGGCCAGGCCGTCGATCTTCAGCTCGCATGACATATCGAAATCGTCGTTGCCCAGCAGCTTCACGGCGCGCTGGCGCCAGGCGCGAAGCTCGTCGAAATCGAAGGCGTTGCCCAGGCTGAGCATGGGCACGGGGTGCTCCACCTCTCCGAAGGCAGCCACGGGGGCCGTGCCGACGCGCTGCGTTGGAGAATCGGGCCTGACCAGCCCCGGGTGGGCCGCCTCCAGCTCCTGCAACTGGCGGAGGAGCCTATCGTACTCCGCGTCGCTGATCTCGGGGCTGTCCAGCGCGTAGTAGCGGTAGTTGTGATAGTTGATGCGCTGGCGAAGATCGGCGATGCGCTGGGCGGGTGAGGGCTTGGGTGGCATGTCAACGGTCCTGGCGCAGGCGGGGCTGCCGCCGCCATTCTAGCACGGCGCCCTCACACTATGATTCAGCAAGCTATGATGCAGCAAGGCATCAAACAATCAGCCGCCGCCGCATGAGCGCCAGCGCCGCGTAGAACAGGACGAACGCGCCTCCCGCCATGGCCAGTGCGGCCCACAGCATGCTGAGCGTGAGATCGCCATGCACCAGGTTGCGGGCGATGTGCACGCCGGAGGTCATGGGCAGCGCCCAGGCCAGCCGCTCCAGCGCCACGGGGAACTCATGCAGGGGGAAGAAGACCCCGCTCAAGAAGAACATGGGGTAGAGGAAGAGCGACCAGAAATAGTTGAACGAGTTGATGGAGGGCGCCCTGGCGGTGACGCACATTGCCAGCGAGGCCATGAGCAGGCCCTGGAGCAGCGCGAGCGGGATCACCAGCACCGCCAGCGGGGAGTGCACCACGCCGAGCGCCGCTAGCACGATGAGAATCATGACGCCGTGCATGAGGGCGCGGGTGATGCCCCACAGGATTTCGCCGGCGATGACGTCCTCGATGGAGAGCGGAGTCACGATCATGGCGTCGAAGGTGCGCTGCACCGCCATGCGGAGGTAGGAGGCCCACGTATTTTCGAACGCGGGGGCGAACATGGTGTAGGCGGCGAGCATCCCCGGGCCGACGTAGTCGCGGTACAGCATGCCGTCCACGTCCTCCACGATGCGCCCGAAGCCGAAGCTCACGATGAGCAGCACCACGATAGGCTCGGCCAGCGCGGGGATGGCGTCGGTCTTCCACAGGCGCAGGAATGCGTCGCGGTTGCGCTGCCAGGCGCGGAGGGCGCGCCAGCTGACAGGAGGCAGGGCGATCATTCGGCGTCCAGCCCCTTACCCGCAAGCAGGAGAAAGACGTCCTCAAGCGTGCCCGCGCGCCGCACGATGTGCTCCGGCGCCACGCCCCACGCCGCCTGTATGCCGCCCACGCCGCCCGCGTCTACGCCGCTTGGGCCGCCCGCGCCGAAGAGCACCAGCGCATCGCCGGCGTCGAGCACTCGCGCCGTAGCCACGCCCCGTGACGCCTGCGCACCAGAGCGGGCCAGCATCGCCTGCACGCGCTCCTTCCCCCACGGCGGCAGTCGCAGCTCCAGCACTTCGCCCGGAGCGTGGCGGGCGATGAGCTCCCGCGGCGACCCGGTATCCAGGATGCGCCCCTTGTCCATCATGGCGATGCGGTCGCAAAGGATGGCGGCCTCCTCCATGTAATGCGTGGAGAGCACCATGGTGACCCCCTGGGCCTTGAGCTGGCGCAGGCGCTGCCACACCAGCCGCCGCGCGTGGGGGTCGAGGCCGGTGGTAGGCTCGTCCAGCACCAGCGCCTCGGGGCGGTTGAGCAGCGCCCGCGCGATAAGCAACCGGCGCTTCATGCCGCCGGAGAGCGTGTCTATGGACGCCTGCGCGCGATGCTCCATTTCCATGAGTCGCAGCACCTCCGCGGCGCGACGGGTGCGTTCGGCACGCGGAATCTCAAAGTACCGCCCGTACACCAGGAGGTTGTCCAGGACGCCCATGTCGGGGTCCAGGTTATCGTGCTGGGGCACCACGCCCAGGCGCGCCTTGATTTCGCGCGGGTGGGTGCGCACGCTGCGCCCCATCACCGTCAGCTCGCCCGCGGTCACCGGCGAGACGCAGGAGATCAGGCGGCTGGTGCTCGTTTTGCCCGCGCCGTTGGCCCCCAGCAGGCCGAAGCACTCGCCGGCGTCCACGTGGAAATGGATGCCGTCCAGCGCGGTGAACGCGCCGTAGCGTTTGACCAAGCCGCGAGCTTCAATGACGTAGGGCATGTTTGCTGTGGCGCATTTCTCTTTGCGGGCAATGCCGGCAGACCACGGGCCATGCTAGCAGAGCGTACGCGCAGGCGTCACCCCGGCGCAGGCTATACTGGTGCTCCGGGGAGGCTGCGTTATGAGGATGTTTGCCCGCGCGCGCCAGGGCGTGTTTCTGTTGCTGGCGGCGCTGCCGCTGCTCACGCCCCTGTTTGCCATCGCCGCGACTGACGCGCCGCCCCGCGCGGCCGTGCTGACGCTGGATGGGATCGTTGACCCCAACCGCGCCCGCTACCTGGACCGCGCCATACGGGAGGCGAACGAGCAAGGCGCATCGTTCATCATCCTTCGCGTAGACACGCCGGGCGGGCTGGCAGACGCCATGCTGGACATAGTGAAGAGCATCGAGGCTTCGGCCATCCCCGTGGTCACCTACGTGGCGCCGAGGGGGGCGCGGGCGGCGTCGGCGGGGATGTTCGTCAGCGCGGCGGGCCATGTGGCGGCCATGGCCCCCGTGACCAACATCGGCGCGGCGACGCCCATCGGCGGCGGCGGCGAGGACCTGCCGAAGACGCTGGCGAGCAAGGTGGCAAACGACGCCGCGGCCAAGATACGCAGCATCGCCGAGCAGCGGGGGCGCAACCCGGCGCCGTATGAACGCGCCGTCCACCAGGCGGCGTCCTACAGCGCACAGCAGGCACTGGAGCTCGGCATCATCGAACTCATCGCCGGGGACACCGCGGACCTGCTGGCGCAGCTGCACGGGCGCACGGTGCGCGTGGGGACGCAGAGCATTGTCCTGGACACTGCGGGGATACGCTGCGCCAGCCCGGCGGCGGCCTGCTCCATGCTCTCCCCCAGCTTCCTGGAGCGCATGCTGGCGGCGCTGGCGAACCCCACCGTTTCCACGCTCTTGTTGGTCGTGGGCGTGGGAGGGATCGTCATTGAGCTCTTCAGCCCCGGGCTGGTGTTCCCTGGCGTGGCGGGGGCCATCTGCCTGGCGCTGGCGCTGGTGGCGCTGGGCAACCTGCCGGTGAACTGGGCCGGCGTAGGCCTGATCGTGCTTGCCGGCGCGCTGCTCGTCGTCGAATTCTACGTGCCGGGGTTCGGCATGTTCGGCGTGAGCGGCATCGCGGCCTTCGTCGCCGGGGGGCTGCTACTGTTCGCCCCCTTTGCCGCCGACCCTCCCACCGTCGCCATGCCGCAGATCCACCTCAGCCCGTGGCTCATTGGCGGGCTGGGCGGGGGATTCGCCAGCCTGACCGCCGCGATGATGCTGCTGGCACGGCGGGGGGAGAAGGAGACGCCGCCCGGCGCGGATCGCATGCTTGTGGGAAAGCCGGGGGTGGTGACCCAGACGCTCGATCCCACGGGGATCGTGCATGTGGACGGGGAGGACTGGACGGCGGAGGAGGAGCGCCGCCGCCTCACCGGCACGGGACAGCGCGTCACTGTCATGGAGGTGCGCGGGCTGACGCTGATCGTCACCGCGGAGGACGGGCCGGTTGACGCAGGAGGCGGCGAGGAATAAGGTGCGGGCAGCGCCGCGCGGGGTACCGCAAACAGGAGAGAAGAGATGCCAGGAATCACCATCGTCCGCCAGTATGAGCGGCTTGTGCTGCTACGTTTCGGCAAGTTCACCGGGGTGCGCGAGCCGGGGCTCCGCTGGCTGTGGCCGCTGATCAACAGCGGGAGCCGCAGCGTGGACCTGCGGGAGCGGGTGCTGGACGTGCCCAGCCAGACGGCGATCACCAAGGACAACGCGCCGATAGATATTGATTTCTTGATCTTCTACCGCGTCATGGTGGAAGCGCCGGAGAAGTCCGTGCTGGAGGTGCAGAACTTCATCGCCGCGGCCACGGGGATCGCCACCACCATGCTGCGGGCGGTGCTCGGCGATATTTCGCTGGACGACGTGCTGGCAAAGCGCGAGCAGATCAACAACACGCTGCGGATGAAGCTGGACGAGGTCACGGTGCGCTGGGGGGTGAAGGTCACCGCGGTGGAGATCCGCGAGATCACGCCGCCGAAGGAAATTCAGACAGCGATGAACCGGCAGATGGCGGCGGAGCGGGAGCGCCGCGCCACGGTGACGGAGGCCGAAGGGAAGCGCGCGGCGGCAATCACCGTGGCGGAAGGGGAGAAGCAATCGGCGATCCTGAAAGCGGAGGGCGACAGGCAGGCACAAATCCTGCGGGCGGAGGCATCGCGGCAGGCGCAGGCGCTGCAGGCGGAAGGGCTGGCGCAGGCCCTAGAGAAGATCAACGCCGTGGCCAAGGGCGTGGACGCCAATACCTTGCAGTTGCAATATCTTGAGGCGCTGAAGGCGCTAGGCGCAAGCCCCGGCACGAAGTTCGTCCTGCCCATGGAACTGACCGGCCTGGTGCAGCGCTTCGGCGCGATGTTCTCCCAGGGCGGCGGCGCGCCAGGCTAGCAGCAGCAGGCCCATCTACACGGTGGGAAGGCGGCAACCCTAACGCAGCCGCCCCACCTGCACGTTGCGGAAGCGGGCGGGCGCGGCCCCGTGGCCCACATGCCCCGCCTGCTCGGGCTGGCCCTTGCCGCAGTTCGGCACGCCCCATACCGTCCAGTCAGGGCCGCCGCATACCGCGTCGCACGATGCCCAGAAGCGCGGCGTCATGCCAGTGTAGGTGGCGTTCTTCAGCATCGCCCCCAGCTTGCCGCCGGCGATCTCCCAGGCGATCTCCGTGCCGAACTGGAAGTTGAGCCGCCTGTCGTCAATGCTCCACGAGCGGTTGGTCTGCATATAGATGCCGCGGTCCGTGTCCGCGATGAGCTCAGGCAGGCGCCACGGCCCAGGCTCCAGGTTCACGTTGGTCATGCGAATGAGCGGTATGCGGTCCCACCCGCTGGCCCGCGCCGCGCCGCTGGAGCGCTGGCCCAGCCGCGCCGCCGTCTCGCGGGACGTCAGGTAGCCCACAAACATACCGTCGCGCACGATGTCGCCGCGCTGCGCGGGCACGCCCTCGTCGTCGTAGCCGAACGTGCCCAGGCCGCCGAGTATCGTTGCGTCGGCAACGATACTGACCTTGTCCGACCCGTAGCGGAAGCTGCCCAGCTTGTCTGTGGTGAGAAAGCTCGTGCCGGCATACGCCGCCTCCGAGCCGAAGACACGGTCGAGTTCCACGGGGTGCCCGCACGACTCGTGCACTTGCAGCGCCGTCTGCGAGCCATCGAGGATCACGGTGAACTCGCCCGCGGGGCACTGCTTCGCCGTGAGAAGCGCCGCCGCCTCCTCGGCGATGCGCGGGGCGTTTCCCGGCAGGTCGTAGCGCTCGGCGAACTCCCAGCCTTCCGTGCCCTGGTGCCTGCCGATGCTGCTGGGGTAGGAGCGGTTCTGGACTTCCCCCTCTCCTACGGCGGTGGCCTCCATGCCGCAGCCCGTCTCATATAGCGTCTGGTCAGTGTAGCTGCCCTCGCTAGAGGCGAAAATCTTCTCTGTGCGCACGATCTCCGTGCCCGCCTGCGCCACCGCGATTTGCTTGACACGCCGCATCTCTCGCGTGGCGGCGAGCAGCACGCCCACCTTCTCTTCTAGCGGCACGAGAAACGGGTCGCGCACCACCGGCGTCACGTACACGCCCTCCACGCGCATCGCATCGCCCAGGCGCACCGGCTCGCGTAGCACCGACGACGACGCCCTGGCGATGCGCACGGCGCTGGCGGCGAGCATGTCGGCCTCGTTCGCGTCGAGTCGCGACGACGCGGCGAAGCCCCAGCCGCCGTTGGCGATGACGCGCACGCCGATGCCGCTGGACTCATGCGAGGTGACCGCTTCCACGCGCTGGTCGCGCACGGCGATGGTCTGCACGGTGATGTGGACGTAGCGCACATCGGCATACGTCGCCCCGCGCAATCGGGCGGTATCGAGCGCGCGCAGGAGGAGGTCTTTCATGGTGACGCCAGTGTACACCAGGCGCTGCAGGCAGCGGGGACACGCTGCCTGCTCTACAAGCTCGCAATGCTATAATCCGTGCGAGGTTCCGCCATGAAAATCAAGGTTGTCGTCCACACCGCCGACGAAGGCGGCTATTGGGCCGAGGTTCCCGGCATACCCGGTTGCGCCACCCAGGGGGAGATGTTCGAGGAGCTGTTGCAGAACCTCTATGAAGCTATCGAGGGTTGCCTGGCGATCCGCTAGGCTGCCCCCGCCTACACCGTCCGCACGCGCATGCTCACGTCAGCAGGCGCATCGCTCCCCGCCAGCGACTCCGCCAGCAGTCGCGTGTCCTCCCGTAACGCCGCCACGTCCACGCCCAGGCACGGCGCGGGGCATGCCGCGAGATGCTTCTCCGCCTTGGCAAGAATAGATCGTGCGCCGGGGAGATTGCCGCGCTCCAGGTGGTGCAGCGCCACCGCCACTTGCAACACGCCCTGATAGAGGCGGCGCACCGGGCCGCGCTCGGCACGCCACAGCGCCTCCAGCGTCTCGTGGCAGGCAAAATACTCGCCGTCGTTGAACTCCGCGATGCCCCGCAGCAACGCGGCCGGCGGCGGGCTGCCGCAGTCCACGATTAGCGCTTGCCCAGCTTGGCGGCCAGGTCCGCTTCCTTGGGGGCAATGACCACTTGGCCGTCGATCTCAAAGATGGGACGGCGGATGATGCTGGGGTTCGCCTGCATCAGCTTGATCGCTTCAGTAGCGGTGAAGGGCCTGTCGCCCAGGCCCAGCGCGCGGAACGACGGCTTCTTGCGGTCAATCAGCGACACGGGGTCGCCGCCGGAGAGGCGCTTGATCTCATCGGCGCTGAGCGGTTGCTTCGCCATCTCGCGCTCGGAAAACTGGACGCCCTGTTGCGAAAGCCACGCCTTCGCCTTGCGGCAGGTGGTTCAGGTAGCTTTCCAGTAGAAGGTTACTTTCTTTGCCATCGTTCTCTCCTAGTCGCCCAGGGTGGCGAGCGCCTCTTGGATCGTCATGGAGACGCCGGTGAAGATCGGCGTGTCGCGCACGGTGTACTTGCTCGACTGCGTCTCGCGCAGGTCCATCACCAGGTCGAGGAACTCGCCGGGGTCGTCGCCCTCAAAGGCCACCACGAAGTCCTGATCGTCCAGGCCAAAGGAGTAGGAGGTATTGATGCGCACGCCAGGATATTTGTGCCCCACGCCGATGTGCACGTCCATGATCTGCTGCCGCTCTTCCTTGGGCAGCAGATACCACTCGCGCGTCTTCACAAACGGGTAGACGAAGAGATACTTGGCCCCCGCGGGGCGCACCTTGAGCCGCGCGCCCTCCTGGCCGGCATGCTCATGCTTCTCCACGTAGATGGAGCGCCGCGTCATCGCCAGGTAGGAGTGCGGCGTGTCCATGTACCGCCCCAGCGCCGTCGAGGAGAGGCGCACCGCCAGGTTCTGGATATCGTCCAGCCGCGGCGAGACCTCCCACAGCATGAGATCGGCGTCGCCGCGGGTGCCCGCCAGCGAATAGCTGCGCACCATCATGCCGTCGGACATCTCATCCACCACGGCGGCGAACTCGGCGCGCGAGCTATCGCGCTGCGCCTTGGGCAGGCGGCGCCACTCCGGCTGCACCTTGTAGCAGACGTAGCGGACGAACTGCCTGCTCTGCTTGCCGGGCTGGGCCTGGCTGCCGTGCTGCGTGGTCATGGGCACTCCCCCGTATCCGGCGGGCCGCGTAAACGTGGCGCTCGCGCTGTGGCCGACGCCCCCATCGTAGCAAGGGCGCTCCGGAAAGGTCAATCAGAGACAGCGCCAATTGACGCAGCCCGCGCCGAATGGCACACCGCCCGCGATGGCGGCTGGATGGCGCATGATACGATGCTTTCGGAGCGTCGCATGACCACCCTGACACCTGAGCCAACCATGATCGGCGGGCGCGAGTTCCGCTGGGGGATCCGCACGTTCGTCATGGGCATCCTCAACGCCACGCCGGATTCGTTCTCCGGCGACGGCTTGCTGCTCGCTGACGCCGTCGCTGACCGCGCGCGGACCTTCGCCGATGCCGGCGCGGATATACTCGACGTCGGCGGCGAGTCCACGCGTCCCGGAGCCCCGCCGGTCTCCGTGGAAGACGAATCGCGGCGCATCATTCCCGCGCTGCAGGCGGCGTCCGCTGCCAGCCTGCCTATGAGCATCGACACCTATAAGAGCGACGTGGCCCGCGCGGCGTTGCGTCACGGCGCCTGCATGATCAACGACGTGTGGGGACTGCAGCACGACCCGCGCCTTGCCGAGCTCGCGGCGCAGGCGGGCGTCCCCCTGGCGCTGATGCACAACCAGCACGGCACGGAGTACCGCGACCTTGTGCCGCAGGTGATCGAGCGCCTGGCCCGCAGCGTGGACACAGCGGTCGCCGCCGGGGTGCCGCGCCGCAACATCCTCGTGGACCCCGGTTTCGGGTTCGGCAAGACGGCGGAGCAGAACCTTGAGCTGCTGCGCCGCCTCGGCGAGTTGCGGGTGCTGGGCCTGCCCATTCTCGTAGGCACGTCGCGCAAATCCACCATCGGTATGGTGCTCGGCCTGCCGGTGGAGGAACGCCTCGAAGGGACGGCGGCGACCGTCGCCATCGCCATCGCCAACGGCGCGGACATGGTGCGCGTGCACGACGTGCGCGAGATGACGCGCGTGGCCCGCATGAGCGACGCTATCGTCCGTGGGTGGACGCGGCCACGGTGAGCGCGGCAGCGAACACAGTGAACGCAACAGTGTATCTCGGCCTGGGCGCGAACATGGGCGACCGCCTCGCCAACCTGGGGGAGGCGCTGCGCCGCCTGAGCGGGCACGTCGCCATCCAACGCGTGTCGCCGGTGTACGAGACGGTGCCGGTGGGCATGGCGGCGCAGCCCGATTTCCTCAACGCCGCGTGCCTGGGGACGACTGCCCTGCTGCCGCTGGCCCTGCTCGAGCGCATCAAAGAAATCGAGCAGGCGATGGGCCGCACCGGCCGCACGCAAAACGCCTCGCGTCTCATCGACATCGACATCTTGCTGTACGACGGCGTGACGCTAGAGACGCCGTCGCTGACCATCCCGCACCCGCGCCTCGCCGAGCGAGCCTTCGCCCTTGCACCGCTGGCGGACATCGCCGACGGCGTGCTGCACCCCACGCTGCATGAGACGATCGCCACGCTGGCGGCACGCGTCGGCAGCGTGGGCGTGCGCCGGCTGGACGACGTTAGCCTGGTTCCGTCAGCCTAGCAACGCGCGCCGCGTTCAGGGTGCTAAAATTGCTGCCATGACAGACCAGCGCGTGATGGTGTTCATTGACGGCAGCAACCTGTACCACTCGCTGCGCTCGCGGTTTGGGCGCACCGCCCTGCAACTGGACGCGTTCGTCGAACGCCTGGTCGCAGGCAGACGCCTCGTCCGCGCCTACTACTACAACGCCGAGTTCGACCCCGCGCGCGAGCCGCAAAAATACGAGGACCAGCAGCGTTTCCTCTAAGCCGTGGAGAACCTGCCCTACTTTGAGGTGCACACCGGCCGCCTGGTGTACCAGCCCGGCTGGCCCGATGTCCCGCCCTATGAAAAAGGCATTGACGTGCGCATCGGCACGGACATGGTGATCCACAGCTTCCGCCGCAACGCCGACGTGGTGATCCTGGTCAGCGGCGACACGGACTACGCCTCCGCCATCCAAGCGGTCAAGGACAACGGCATAGTGATGGAGGTGGCGCTCTTCGGCGGCGGCAGCGAAGTGCTGCGCAAGGTGGCGGACGCCGTGCGCGAGATCGACGCGCCGTTCCTTGAGGGCTGCTGGCGCTAGGAGCGGGAGCGCGATGAACGGCGGGGATCCGATCCCTGCTTACACCTTCAACCCGCCCAAAAACTTCCGCACCGCCTTATCGAACTCCACGGGGTTATCGCCCTGCACTAGGTGGCCCGCCTTGGGGATCTCCACGAGCTGGCTGCCGGGGATGGACTCCTGCATCTTTTTGGCGGTTGCAGGCGCAAAGACATCGCTTTCCGCGCCGCGCACAATCAGCGTGGGGCAGCGGATCGACCGCACGTACTCCCAGCCTTTCGCCGTGACCTCGTTGCCGCGGTCGCGGGCGATGCCGTTGCGCCGGTCGTGCTTCCACGTCCAGCGGCCGTCGGGCAGCTTCTTGAGGTTGTTGATCAGGCTGCCGCGAATCTGCTCCTCCGGCCGGCGCGGGTTGTAGCGCTGCACCCGCGCCACCAGCCAGTCGAACGACTCGAAAATCTCGGTGTCCTGCAGGAACTCCTTGATGTGGTCGGTACCTTCTTTCTGCGTCTCCGGCCCTACGTCGCAGATCACCAGCGCGCGCACTTTCTTGGGGTGCGTGGCGGTGAAGGAAAAGGAGTTGCGCCCGCCCATGGATAGTCCCACCAGGGTGAACGTATCGTAACCGATGGCGTCGGTGAAGCTATCCACGTCCTGGATATGACTCTCCACCTTGTAATCGCCCGTTTCCGACCAACCGCTATCGCCGTGGCCGCGCTGGTCGAGGGCGATCACGTGATACTGGTCGCGTATGCCCAGCGCAAAGAAATCCCAGGAATGCGCCGTCTGCGCCCCGCCGTGCAGCAGCAGCATCTTAGGCTTGCCGGCGTTCCCCCAATCGAGGTAATGCAGGCGCATGCCGTTCACCTTCACCTCGCGGTCAATCGGGGTGAACTCCTCCTTGAAAGAGATCCCCGCCGCCCGCGCCGCGCGAATCAAAGGCATGCCGCCCATCTGCTCCGGCTTCGTCGTCATCGCGTGCTCCCTTCGCCGGCGGCGCTGCCGCCGGGACTACTGCTTTCCTTTGGTAAGAAAAAAGGCGATGTTGATCACCGCGCCCAGCGCCAGAAAGGTCACGATGCTAATCCACATCTCCCCCGTCGCCACCAGGACAGCGATAGCCACAGTCACCGCCACGATGGCGCTCAGCCAGCGTTGCCCCTTGCTCAGCGGGTCCGGCTCCTGGCCGGGCATCCGTCTCCACATGTTAGCGCCCTCGCATCTGCTTCAAGATATCCACGTTGCGTTTGTCCGGCCCACCGCCCTCAAACCCCGGCACCTCCAGGAGAAAGACCGGCGCCTGCAGCGCGGGGTGGGCCATGATCGCCTCGAACCCCTTGCGCCCGATATGCCCCTCGCCGATGTTCTCATGGCGGTCAAGCCCGCCTTCGAGTTCGCACTTCGAATCGTTGGCGTGCACCGCCGCGAGGCGTCCCAGGCCGATCTCGCGGTCAAACTCCTCCATCGCCGCGTCCAGGCCGTCCTTCACCGCCACGTTGTAGCCGTTGGCGAAGCAGTGCTGCGTATCCAGGCACACCTGCACCCGGTCGCTGCCCACCGCGGCGACGATCCTGCCGATCTCCCCAAAGCTCGCGCCGATGGACTGCCCCATGCCCGCGCTATTTTCGATGATCAGCGATACGCCCTTGGGCATCCCCTCCAGCACGGCGTGCATCGCCCGCACCACCTGCGGCAGCACGGCATCGAACCCCTGGCCCTTGTGGCTGCCCACGTGGAAGATCGTGCCCGCCGCGCCCAGCAGCGCCGCCGCCTCCTGGTACTTGATCAGCGACTCCACGCCCTTGGCCACCAGCTCCGCGTTGGGCGACCCCAGGTTGATGAGATACACGCCATGAAAAAAAGCCGGCGCGATGCCCATGGCCTTAGACTTTTCCCTAAACGCGTCGCACTCCGGCTGCAGGGGCACGCGCATGCGCCACGTCGTGGGGCCGGACACGAAGATTTGCACCGCCTCCGCGCCGATTTCCCCGGCGCGGTCAATCGCCTTGTCGAAACTGCCCGCTGCCGACACGTGCGCGCCGATCTTCATTGCCGCTCCCACAGAATGGCTCTCCCCCAAAAAGCGGGGTTATGGTACCATGAACCCTCTTCTGTCGGCTATCTTTCGCTCGCCGGGGGTTGCGATGTCCAAGATACAGTTCGGCCTGGTGCTGCGCGGCGGGCCACAATCGGCGCAAGAGGCGCGCGCCGCCGAGGCGCTGGGGTTCGATTCGCTGTGGATCGGCGAGCATGTGGTGTGGCGCCACAGCACCCCAGACGCCCTCATGGTTCTGGCCTCCGTTGCCGCCGTCACCACGCGCATACGCCTGGGCACCTCCATCCTCCTCCTGCCGCTGAAGCACCCCATCCTCGTCGCCAAGGCCGTCGCCACGCTGGACGTGCTTTCCGGCGGGCGCGCCTCGCTGGGCATCGGCATCGGAGGCGAGTACGCCAAGGAGTTCGAAGCGATGGGCGTGCCGCGGGAGGAACGCGGGCCGCGGGCCACGGAGAGCATCCGCCTGATGAAGCGACTGTGGACGGAGCGCGACGTCACCTTCCAGGGCCGCTTCTGGCAAATGAGCGATGTGACCACGGAGCCGTTCCCCGTGCAGAAGCCGCACCCGCCGGTGCTGGTGGGCGGGCGGCGAGGGTCGCTCAAACGCACGGCGCTGGTGGGCGATGGCTGGATGCCGTATATGTACACGCCGGAGATGTGGCGCGAGGACTGGGCCAAGATCGAGGAGATGGCGGCGGCGGCAGGCCGCGACCCATCCAAAATCGAGCGGACGATCTACGCCTTTATGACCATCGCCGAGACGTACGAGAAGGCGGCGGAGTATGCCGCGGGCGCGCTGGGGAACACCTACGCCCAGGACTTCTCCAAGATCGTGCACCGCTACCCCATCATCGGCACGCCGGAGCAATGCCTGGCGCGCATGCAGCAGTTCCGCGAAGCGGGCGCCACGCACTTTATCCTGCGGCCCGCGGGGCCGGAGCATGTCACGGCGCCCATACCGGAGATCATCGCCCGCGAGATTATGCCCAAGTTGCGCCGCTAAGGCCCGCCGCTTCCCCCCTGTTGACGGACGTACTATCCTGCGTGGGTAGTCACATTCTTTCCAGCGGGGGGTGTCCCTGTGTCCAGCGGCCAAGTCACGCTTTCCCTCACCGGCAATTGCTTCTTCCAGGACCGGCCATCGGCGTACACCGACCCGCGCTTTCTCCAGTTGGTGCAGCTGCTGCGCGGCTCCGACTGCGCCATGACCAACCTGGAGTTCGTCATCCACAATGGCGAGCCGTTCCCCGCCTACGTCGCCGGGGGGCGCGCCGCATCCTACCTCGCCGCGCCGCCGCACGTCGTCGCCGAGCTCAAGTGGATGGGCATCAACCTGGTGTATGCCGCCAACAACCACGTGCACGACTTCGCCGAAGACGGCATCACCACCACCATCAAGTATCTCAACGCCGGCGGGCTGGCCTACGCCGGAATCGGCCCCAGTCTCACCACCTCCACCATGCCGGGCTACTACCAGACGGACAAGGGCCGCGTGGCGCTGGTCTCCGCGAGCGATTGGGGGCCGCGCGGCAAGGCCGACCTGCCGTTCCAAATGCCCACCGGCGTCATGCCCGGCGACGCCGATGCGTTTTTCAAGGCGCGGCCCGGCATCAACCTGCTGCGCTACGATGCGGTCAACACCGTGGATAAAGAAGCCTTCGGGGCGCTGAAGCGCATGAGCAAGGCGCTGGGCTGGGAGGAGGCCAAGGCGGGACGCCGCGCCGGCGGGGGCCGCGCCGAGCCATTCGTCAGCCAATCAATCCTGGGCTGCGAGCAGGACAACGCCAAGCAGTTCCACTTCATGGGACGCAAGTTCGTCCTGGGCAAGTCGTTCGATTTTTCCACCGAACCCTACGAGGCCGACCTGCAGCGCAACTTCAAGTGGGTCCGCGAGGCGAGGCGCACCGCCGATTTCGTCGTCGCCGCCCTGCACGATCAGGGCGCGCGCCGCGAGCAGGATGAGGTGCATGTGCGGGCTTTCGCCCGCGGCGCCATTGACGCCGGCGCGGACGTGGCCGTGGCCTGCACGGCGGGCGGCTCGGCGGCGTGGAGGTCTACAAGGGCAAGGTCATCCTCTACGGGTGCCCGCCCTTCTACTTTCAGAATGAAAGCATCCGGCATAACCCGCCGGAGCTCAAGATGCGCTACGGACTCGACCCCGCCAGCACCACCGCGGAGTTCCTCGAAGAGCGGGCCAAGGGGGAGGCCGTCGGCGGCTCGGTGGTGGGCATGCGGCGCGATGAGTTCGGGCGCGGCAGCGTGCTGCAGCAGGTGGTGTTCGACGATAACCACGAGCCCAAGGAAGTACGCATCTACCCGCTGGAGTACCAGTCCACCGGCGCTCGCTCGGAACGCGGGCGCGCCCTCCTCGCCGAGCCGGGCAGCCCCGCGGCAACGACAATGCTGGAGCGCTCCGCCGCCCGCTCCAAGCCCTACAGCACCGAAATCAGTCTCCAGAACGGCATCGGCATCATACCGCTCAAGTAATGCAGCCCCCCGCATAAGGAGAAGAAACCATGACCACCCCAGCCCTTATTATTGTGCGCGCAAGTGTTCAGCCAGGCCATGATGAAAAGTTCCACCACTGGATGGAGCAGGTGCACATCCCCGACGTGGAACGCCTCCTGGGCTGCAAAACGGCGCGGCGCTATGAGGTCATGTCCTCCTTCGCCGGCACGGATCTGCACCCCAGCGCCGCCGCTCCTGCGTCGCATCGCTACCTCGCGGTGTACGAGTACGACGACGCTGCCGCCGTGCAGCGCTCCATGGCCGGCCCCGATATCGCCCGGCTGCGCGAATCGTTCAACAAGGACGTCGGCGCATTCGCCACGCGGGAAGCCAACGTCTACCGGCAGATCTACCCGCGCTAGCATGCCGCGCCGCATCTCGCCCAACGAAGGACACCCATGACCACCACCGCCAAGCCCACCCACTCGCAGCAGATCCGCGCCAAGCTGAGCCACCCCATCATTGACGGCGATGGGCACATGATCGAAGTCTCGCCCGTGCTCTTCGATTACCTGCGCCAGGTGGGCGGGTCGCGCCTCACCCAGCGCTTTCTCGATTCCACCGCCTCCAAGCGCTACCGCCAGGAGATGCTCACCCTCACCCAGGCGCAGCGCGTGGACGCCGATCTCCCCGTCACCTCGTGGTGGTTCCACCCCGCCAAAAATACCCTCGACCGCGCCACCGCCGTCATCCCCCGCCTGCTCTACGAACGCCTCGACGAGATCGGCATAGACTTCTCCATCGTCTACGGCAGCGAGGGCGCGTTCCTCATGCAGAACCCCGACGATGAGATTCGCCAGGAGGGGTGCCGCGCCTTCAACCTCATGGTGCGCGATCTCTACGGCCCCTACGCCGGCCGCCTCACGCCTGCCGCCATGATCCCCATGGCCAACCCCAAGGAGGCTATCGCCGAACTGGAATACGTGGTCAACGTGCTCAAGCTCAAGGTGGTGCAGATGCCCAACGAATGGCTGCGCCCCGTGCCCAGGGTGCAGCGCGAAGACCCGCAGATGACCGGCGATCTGGCCTGGGCCGATAAGTTCGGCCTGGACAGCGCCCACGACTACGACCCCGTGTGGGCCAAGTGCGTGGAGCTCAAGGTGGCCCCTACCTTCCACGGCGCGCACATAGGCAAGAACTCGCGGCGCTCCACGTCCAGCTACATGTACAACCACATCGGCGCGTTCGCATCGTCGGCGGAGGCCACCTGCAAATCGCTATGGCTGGGCGGCGTCACGCGGCGCTTCCCCACGCTGAACTTCGGCTTCCTGGAAGGCGGCGCGGCGTGGGCCTGCTCGCTCTATGCCGACACCATCGCGCATTGGAAAAAGCGCAACGGCAGGGCCATTCGCGACCTTGATCCGGAGATCGTGGACAGGCCGCTCATGGAACGCTTGCTGCACGAGAAGGGCGAGGACGTGCACCGTCGCCTGGAGGGGGAAGTGCGCAAATGGGTGCATCAGCCGCAACCTCGCCCTGAGCACCCCGACGAGTTCCGCCACATGGCCGCCACCCGCGCCGAAGAATTACGCGACCTCTTCGTGCCCCGCTTCTACATCGGCTGCGAGGCCGACGACGCCACCAACGCCTGGGCGTTCGACACCAAGGTCAACCCCTTCGGCGCGCGGCTGCGGGCCATCTTCTCCTCGGACATCGGCCACTGGGACGTGACCGACATGCGCGAGGTGCTGGAGGAGGCTTACGAGCTGCTGGAGCGCGGCGTGCTCACCGCCCAGGACTTCAAGGACTTCTCCTACACCAACATCGTGCAGTTGCATGCCGGCATGAACCCCAGCTTCTTCAACGGCACGCGCGTGGAGGCGGCGGCCAAGGCCGCACTGGCGACGGGGGTGAGGTAGGCAGCCGCACCCGTTCAGCGCCTTCCTGTTATCTCAGCGAGGAGATTTGGCGCAAAGGGCCACGAGGAACGCCTCGCCGCTCCAGCCTCCCGGGTCGGGTGGGAGCAACTGGGCCTGTCAACCACATACGGCACAGCCCGCGCTATAATCGCGCCGTAGCACCGCAGGAGTCACGTCCCATGACCCACCCCCTCCCCACAGATCAGAAAGTCCACGATTACCTGTTCAAGCGCCGCAACTGGGGCCGCTGGGGCGACGCCGATCAGCGCGGCGCGGTCAACCTCATCACCCCGGAGAAGCGCCGCGAAGCGGCAGCCCTGGTGCGCTCCGGCAGCGTCGTGTCGCTGTCGCGCACCGTCCCCAAGGCGCCCGCGCCGGACAACTTCCACCCGCCGGTGCACGGCATGTTCGTGCGTCCGCAACCAAATGGCGTCGCCGGCGCGTCGCTCGATTACTTCGGCTCGCACACCCACGGCATGGCCAACACGCACCTGGACGCGCTGTGCCACATGTGGGACAGCGACGGCATGTGGAACGGGCGCGACGCCAAGCGGGAGATCACGTTCGATGGCGCGCAGTGGGGCGCGGTTCATCACTGGGGGGATGAAGGCATCATTACCCGTGGTGTGCTGTTGGACGTGCCCAGGCACAGGGGACAACCGTTCGTCGCCCAGGAGGAGCCGGTGCACGGCTGGGAACTGGAAGAGATCGCCGCGGCGCAAGGCACGCCGGTACGCGCGGGCGATGCTCTTTGCGTCTACAGCGGCCGCGACGCCTGGCAGCGGGCCAACCCCGGCCGCGCCTACGGCATGAGCCGCGCCCGCCCCGGCCTCCACCCCTCCTGCCTCCCATTTTTGCGCGACCACGACGTCTCGGCGCTGCTCTGGGACATGCTCGATCTCCTGCCCCACGGTTACAGCGTACCGTTCACCGTTCACGGCGCGATCTGGGCCTACGGCATCGCGCTGATAGACAACGCCGCACTGGAGCCGCTGGCCGCCGCCTGCGCCGCCGCGGGCCGATACGAGTTCCTCCTCACCATCGCCCCGCTCAAGATCGAAGGCGGCACCGGCTGTCCCGTCAACCCCCTCGCGGTGCTGTAGCGCCGCCAGCCCCCGCTAGACCTCACCACCCACCCATGACTTGTGGGCCTGCCGGTCATCCGCTCAAATGCCCTTGCTCCAGCAACTACCGCAGCCCCTTCCAGAACACCAGCATCGCCGCCGCCAGCTCCTTGCTGTGGAACGTCGCCACCCGCGAATCGGCATCCGCCCCCTCCAGCTTCATCGTCCTGCCGTTGGGCGCCAGCTTCGCCACCTCGGCGGCGCGCTCCGCCCCCAGGTACGCGGGGAACCCCCGCCCGCACAAACCCAGCGCCAGCACCGGCGCCAGCACCAGCGGCAAACGCGGCCGCGCATCCTCGCTGTACACTGTCACCGCCGTGCTCCACCAATGTGCCCCCACGCGCAACTCATCCACCATCCAGTCCCGCAGGTACTCCTGCTCCGCTTCCGTCAATTGCGCGATGGGCGATTCCATCGCCGCCCCCGGCACATACACCCCCGGCGCGTACGGCGTCTCGAAATCCCGCACCGCCAGATTTCCCAGCACATAGCGCCATACCTTCAGCACGTGGCTCCCGTCCGGCTCCGGCGCGCCCATGTGCTCGCGCGTCGTCTCCGCCATGCGCCGGTCCGTCTCTGCCTGCGAATCAAATAGCGGGAAGCCCATCACCGTCAGCGACTGCACCCGCTCCGGCCAGCCGATCGCCAGCTCCATCGCGATGCGCGACCCCGTCATCGCCCCCGCCACATGCGCCCGCTCGATGCCCAGCGCGTCCATGACATGCGCCACGTTCTCCGCGTAGTCCCGCGCCTTCGCCCCCGCCTTCGCCCCGTCCGATGCGCCGAAGCCCAGCGTATCCATCGCCACCACGCGATGGCGCGGCGAGAGCAGCGGGATCACGCGGCGCCAGAACGTCCACGAGCGGGGCGTGTGGTGCAGCAACAGCACCGCTGGCCCGCTGCCCTCTTCGGCGTAATGCACCTGCCCTTCGGGCGTATCCGCATAACCTCGCCGCATCGCGTGCCCCGCTCCCTACGCTCTGCACTAATTGAACCTGTACAGCTTCGCCGCGTTCCCCGAGATCACCGCGTGCCGCTCGGCCTCCGGCACCCCGTCGAAGATCCCCTTGATCAGCGGCTGGGAGTTGGGCCAGGAGCTCATGTTGTGGGGATAATCGGACGCCCACATGAAGCGGTCCACGCCGGTAACGCTGCGCCCCGGCACCCAGCAATGGTCGTCGGTGAAGGTGAAGTAGGCTTGCTCCCGCACCCAGGCGCTGGCGGGCTTCTCGCCCTTCAGTTCCCACTTGTTGATGCCGCGGCGCTTGTAAAAAATGTAATCGAGGTGCTCCAGGTAGTGCGCCACCCAGCCCACGTCGTTCTCCGCGGAGATCACCTGCAGCTTGGGGAAGCGCTGGAACACCCCGCCGAAGGCGATGTCCGCGATCGCCACCTGCACCGGCGCAGCCACCAGCACCAGCTCGCCCACGCTCCCGAACGTCGCCGCGCTCGCCGCCCTGTCCGTGCCGATGTGCAGGCTCACGGGCAATCCCGTATCCTGCGCCGCCGCCCAGAACGGGTCGTACTGCTTCTGGCTGTACTCGTTCCCCTGGCTGGGCTTGATGGAGATCATCGCGCCGGCCAGCCCCAGCTTCGCCACGCGCTGCACCTGCGCCACGCCCTCTTCGATGTCGTCCATGTTCACCAGGCCGATGGCCCGCAGCTGCTGCGGCGCGCCCTTGCAGAAGTCCGACGCCCAGGCGTTGTAGGCGTCAAAGCACGCCCGTTGCAATGGTGTGTCGTTGAACCCATACACCCGCAGCGAAATCGTGGGGTACACCACCTCAGCATCCACGCCGTCCACGTGCATCGCCTCCACGCGGGCGCGCGGATCATACGCTCCCTTGGGCACGTCGCGCTCCCAAAAGCCGTTGTGCGTCACCGTCTCCTTCTTCTTCCCCGCGGCGCTGATCGCCCCCACGCGCATCATCTCCCGCCCCTCGCACACATACCTATCGCTCTCCGGCAGGCGCTCCAGCTTCGGCGCGCGGTCGCGGAACGCCAGCGGGCAGTAGTCTTTCCATAGCGTTGGCGGCTCGATCACATGCGAATCCGACGATATGCAGGCGTACTTCATGACGATTGCTCCTTGGTGCGGCGTGCGCCCGCCAGCGATAGTATGCCTGCCCCTCCAGGGTGTCAATGCTGGCGTAGCCGCCTTGCCATCCTTCCCCAACCTGGGTACAATCCCTGTAGTTGGAGGTTCGCCATGCCGCTCTACGAATACTACTGTCCCAGTTGCACCACACGCTTCGAGGAGTTGCGCTCCGTGAGTACCGCCACGGCCACCGCCACGTGTCCGCAAGGCCACGCCGGCGCCAAGAAGCTGCTCTCCGTCTTCGCTACCGTCACTTCCGGCGGCGACGCCATGCCCGCCGACGCCTCCTGTGGCGCAGGCGCCTGCTGCGCCACGCCAAGCGCCTGCAACATGAACTAGCCGGGCGGTTACGGCGCCTGTTGCCCATCTTCCGGCGCCTGCAACATGAACGAAGCGCCCTCCCCATTGTTCCCTCTCCCTTGAGGGGAGAGGGTGAGACCCCGGCGCATCACGCCTCTGGGGAAAACTCCACGGGAAGGCCCGCGCCCCATTCGTACTTCTCCCGCATCAGCCGCTGCGCGCGCCGGTACGCCCTCGCATCGCGGCGCGGCTCGAGCACCCGCGCGCGCGCCGTGAACGACCGCCCTCCCAGCCACAGGCGCACCTGCGGGTTGCCACGCACGTTCCGCACCCAGTTCGCCCGCTCGCGGATGTACGACAGCGCGTAGTACCGGCCCTCGTCCTCCACAAACCAGATCTCGATCTCCCGCGGCTCACCGCTCACCCTCCCGGTCGTGGTGATATAGATATATTGCATGCCTTTTGTATCGCGGTGCGGCGGCATCTCCCCTCCTCTAGGGGTGGGGCCAAGTGTTGGATTGCCGCCCCTGACACATGCGCATCCCACCGATGCAGAGTACATCTCTCCTCACAAGCACGTCCCTGTCCGGGCCGGAGTGCAGAGGGCGGCCAGCCCCTCTACCGGGGTTGGGGGTGTCCCCCAATACACCCCCTTCTAGGAGAGAAAGGGGGTAAGGGGGATGGCTCCATAGCTTCTACCCGCCACGCCGGTTCAGGCACATTTCGCCCGCGTCGCAGCGCCCCTAATACGCCCGCCCAATGATCGCCACGATCCCCGGCTCCGACTCGCTCGCGGGCACCGAGCCATCCTCCCGCTGCAAGCACCGCACGCTCAGCGCCTGCAGCCCCAGCTCTGCCTCACCGTTCTCGCCCAGCGCGGCGTAGGGCAGGCGGGCAAACCCCGTTTGCGCCGCCTCCTTCGCCTCCTCCAGCGTCGCCGCATCGGCGATGTGCGATGCCAGCCATGCGCTTGATTGCGCCAGCATCGCCTCCTGGATCTCCTTGAGCAGCGCGGGAACGGCCTGAGCCGCGCCGTCCAAGCTCACCGGCATCTTCACCCCCGTATCGCGCCGCGCCACGGTGACGGTCCCCGCCGCCACGTCGCGCGGGCCGACCTCAATGCGCACCGGGATGCCTTGCAACTCCCACTTCGTGGCGCGGCGCCCGAAGCTGCTGGCCACGTCCGCGTCCAGCCGCACGCGCACCCCGTTCGCCGCCAGCGCATCAGCGATCGCCCGCGCTTTTTCGCCTGCGCCCTGCTCATCGCGCACCAGCAGCACCACCGCCTGGGTAGGGGCAAGCTGCGGCGGCACACGCAGGCCGTTGTCGTCGCCCTGGGCCATGATCAGCGCGCCGACCATCCGCGTGGAGCTGCCCCACGACGTCGTCCACGCGATCTGCACCTGCCCTGACTCGCTGGTGTAGTTGATATTGAACGCCTTGGCGAACGTCTGGCCCAGTTCATGGCTCGTCGCCATCTGCAGCGCCTTGCCGTCGCGCATCATCCCCTCGCACGTCATGGTGTTCGTCGCCCCGGCGAAACGCTCCTTTTTGGTCTTGCGACCCACCAGCACGGGGATCGCCAGCACCTGCGTGAAGAAATCGCGGTAGACCTCATGCAGGATTCTGAGCGCGTACGACGCCGCGTCCTGCTCCGTGGCGTGCGCCGTGTGCCCCTCCTGCCACAAGAACTCCGTGGTGCGCAAAAACATGCGCGGGCGCAACTCCCATCGCACCACGTTGGCCCACTGGTTGAGCAGCAGCGGCAGGTCGCGATAGCTCTGCACCCACTTCGCCATCACCTCGCCGAACAGCGTTTCGCTGGTGGGACGCACCACCACGGGCTCTTCCAACTGCTTGCCGCCCGCGTGCGTCACCACCGCCAGTTCAGGGGAAAAGCCCTTGACGTGCTCCGCTTCCTTGCGCAAGTAGCTCTCCGGGATGAACAGCGGCAGGTACACGTTCTGCCCCCCCGCCTGCTTGATGCGCGCGTCAACCTCCGCCTGGATGCGCTCCCACAGCGCGTAGCCGTAGGGGCGAATGACCATCGTGCCGCGCACGGGGCCGTTGTCGGCCAGCTCCGCCTTGTTGAGCACGTCCTGGTACCACTGAGGAAAGTCAACCGACTGGGGCGTAAGGACTGATTTGGGGGGCATGCGGGCCTCGTGTGCCGTGCGCGGGGCGCACGAAGGATGTGGAATGATGCGCTACGTAGTATACGGGAAGAGACGCCAGCGGCATGATGCAAACGCGGGAAAACCTCAAGCGCGTCGCGGGTAATACATACACGTACGCGGTCTATCGGCGGCCATCGCCCCCATTCAGAGCGTCCCAAGACCTTGGCAAGCGACTGAACTGCTGGAACACTACTGCCGCAACTAGGCCCAACACGAGGAGCTGGATCACACCACCAAGCCGATCACCACCCAGCAGTTCCCTAATCGCAATCCAGACTGCTGGCAGGAACGCAAACAATATCGCTCCTCTAAAATAATCCCAGACATTACCAAGCAAACGGCTGAGGTATCCTCCTTCACGGACGCCCAGTCGATGAAGGAGCCAGCCAGTAAGGCTGATTATCATAAGAAGGGCCAGAAAAACGCCGGGGCCCCAGATCAGCCTAACCAAAGAACTAGCCCCTCCTATCACGATCCACCATAGTATTTTCTTCCGCAAAATTTGTGGCAGTCTGTTAATGAGATCGCCAGCTACCTTACCGAGCATCTCGGTCCTCGCGCACCATCGCAGCGGAGTCGCGGCCGGTTCGCAGTCCCATCCGTCGCACCTGAGCCAGCAGGTCCTTGGACGTCATGGTGCCGGACCGCAACAACTCCGGCCCGGTTTTGCCAGTAGCCTTGTTTGTTGTGCTTCGTCTTTTTGGGCTCATATCAACCCACTATACAACGGCTCACAACGTCCCTTGACACGCCTCGCCCGCCTGTCGTAATCCATCGACAGAGCATACGTCCTCCATGAGAGGCTCTGCATCTCCCCTGCGCTACAATGGCATTTCTCCTCCGCCTGTTCGCGTTAGAGAAAAGGACCGCTCGCATGCCCGATGACCGTCGCCTCAGCGTCAACGCCCTCCAGGTGCTGGAGCGCCGTTACCTGCTGCGCGACGACGCCGGCGCGCTCATAGAAACACCGCTGCAGATGTTCCAGCGCGTGGCCCATGCCATCGCCGCCGCCGAAGCGCGCTTCGGCGGCGACCCCGCCGCCCGCGAGCGCGAGTTTCTCGCCGCGATGACCTCGCGGCAGTTCCTCCCCAACTCCCCCACGCTGATGAACGCCGGCGCGCCGCTGGGCCAGCTCTCCGCCTGCTTCGTCATCCCCGTGCCCGACTCCATCGCCGAAATCTTCGAGAGCGTCCGCGTCATGGCCCTCATCCACCAGTCCGGCGGCGGCACCGGCTTCAACTTCTCCCGCCTCCGGCCCAAGGGCGACGTGGTCCGCTCCACCCACGGCGTGGCCTCCGGCCCTGTCTCCTTCATGCGCGTCTTCGATACCGCAACCGACGTCATCAAGCAGGGCGGCAAGCGCCGCGGCGCCAACATGGGCATCCTCCGCGCAGACCATCCCGATATCCTCGATTTCATCGAGTCGAAGGGCGCCGCAGGCGTGCTGTCCAACTTCAACATCTCCGTCGCCGTCACCGACGCCTTCATGGACGCCGTGGAGCATAGCAATGGCTACGCGCTCATCAACCCTCGCACCGGCGCGGAGGTGCGCCGCCTCAGCGCCCGCCATGTCTTCGATCTTATCGCCACCAGCGCGTGGAAGAGCGGCGATCCCGGCCTAGTGTTTGTGGACGCAATCAATCGCGGCAATCCAACGCCCAGCCTCGGAGATCTGGAGTCCACCAACCCCTGCGGCGAGCTGCCGTTGCTGCCCTATGAAAGCTGCAACCTCGGCTCGGTGAACCTGGCAACGATGGCCCGCGACGGCGCATTCGACTACGCCGCGCTGCGCCGCGCCGTCCGCCTCGGCGTGCGCTTCCTCGATGACGTCATCGAGGTCAACCACTATCCCGTGGACGCCATCGCCGCCATCACCCGCGCCAACCGCAAGGTCGGCCTGGGCGTCATGGGCTTCGCCGATGCCCTCATCGCCCTCGGCGTCCCCTACGATAGCGACCGCGCTATCGCCCTCGCCAGCGAAATCATGGGCGCGGTGCAAGAGGAAGGCCGCGCCGCCTCCGCCGCCCTCGCCCGCGAGCGCGGCCCCTTCCCCAACTGGCGCGGCAGCATCCATGATGTCCCCGGGGCACCGCCATTACGCAACGCCACCGTCACCAGCATCGCCCCCACCGGCACCATCAGCATCATCGCCGGCTGCTCCAGCGGCATCGAGCCGCTCTTCGCCCTCTCCTTCATCCGCAGCGTCATGGAAGGCTCCCGCCTCATGGAGAGCAATCCCGCCTTCCAGCGTGTCGCCGGGGAGCGCGGCTTCTCCTCACCCGGCCTCATGTCCCAGGTGGCCCACACCGGCTCCATCCACGATATGCCTCAGGTGCCGGAAGACGTGCGCCGCATCTTCGTCACCGACTTCGATATCGCCCCCGCCTGGCACGTCAAAATGCAAGCTGCTTTCCAGCGCCACTGCGACAACGCCGTCTCCAAGACGATCAACCTGCCCGCATCGGCTACCGTCGCTGACGTGCGCGATACTCTGCTCTTGGCCTACCGCCTCCAATGCAAGGGCATCACCGTGTTCCGCAACGGCAGCAAGGGCGAGCAAGTGCTCTATCGCGGCAGCGACCTCCCCGACGCCACCGACCACGGCGACTTCGTCGTCGCCTCGCCGGAGTACGCCGGCGGCTGCCCCGACCCCGCCGTCTGCGAGTTTTAGCCGCGCCGCAGCCCGCTGGGCCACAGACTGCGCACCCCCGCGCTGACCAGGCCCCATGTTCCCTGGCGACGGTTCTTATCGAACACCAGGATCGCCACGGCAAGGCCCAGGTACACCAGCGAGTAGATCAGGCGAGCGTGCGTGGAGGTGAACGCCAGCTGCGTGAGAAAGAGCACCAGCAGCGCCAACCCGGCGCGCCATGAGATGCGAAACGAGGTGAGCAGCAGTATCGCGAACAGCGATTGCGCCGCGGTGAGCAGGAACTCCTCCGTCTGGCGATCGTCCAGCGGCAGCCCCTTCAACTCGCCGGAGCTGATGCTATACACCAGCGGCAGCGTGCCCACCAGCAGCGTCCATTGGTTCACTTTCGATGAGATCAGCACGCCCATCGCCATGGAACCCATCCCGCGCCAGGCGAACATCGCCGCCACGCCGATCTCCGGCGCCTCGGACGCCAGCGGCGCCACCCACTGCACCAGAACGAACTCGTCCACGCCCAGGTCCGCGCCGGCGTGGATCAGGCTTTCCGCAAACGGCTCCGCCACCGCCAGGATCACCAGCGCGGAGACAGCGAACAGCCCAATGATGACAAAGCGCCGTGGCCACTTCTCGATGAAGGCGAAGCCTGCCATCGGTCCCGCCACCGTGTGCTGCGTCTTGGCCTCTCCCTTGGCGCTCACATAGAGATACCCCAAGTACATTGACACCAGCACCACAATGTCCACGATGTTGAGGGAACCGTCCCACACCAGCGTGCGCAGAAAAATGGTGAAGGCCCACGCCGTGGCTGCGAGAAGGAACGTCAGCTCAATCGCCTGCCCCTTCTCGATCTGCACCGCCTTGCGTGCTTTCCAGAAGAAGAGCAGCACCACCAGCGACCAGCCCACGCCGATGAGCAGGCGGTTGCCGCCGGTCATGTTCGCTGCCGCGTACTGGGCGTACTCCGGCTGCTCCGCCGCCTTCCAGGCGAACACCAGGTCCACCGCGTACTCCGGCAAAATGGCGACGAGCGCCACCAGCGCCAGCGCCAGCGATGCGGAGATTTCCAGCTCCGCAAGCTCACCGGCTGCGCCCAGCAGAAACGCCGCGCCCAGAATCGCCAGGCCGAACAACGCCGCTTCCACCACGGGGTCATGGGAAAACCCCGTCACTCGCAGCACCACGCCGGGAAGGGCGACGCTGCCGGCAAGCGCAACGGTGATGATGCCGCGGCGCAGCCGGGCGAAGGTCGCCTGGTCGTTCTGAGCGATGGGAGCGCTGTGTGTCATAGGAGAGCAAAAGAAAGGCCTGCCGCAAAGCAGGCCGGAGAGACGATTCGGTTACTCAGCACGCTGCTTCGTTCGTCACTCCACCCGTTCGATGCGATACTGGTGCTGGCCGTTGGGCGCCACTACCTTGACCACTTCCCCGGGCGCCCGCCCGAGAAACGCCTTGCCTGCGGGCGAATGAACGGAAAGCTTGCCCAGCCGCAGGTTCACCTCGGTGCGGTCAACCAACGTATACACCACTTCCTCATTATGTGTCATATCGCGAACGACGACGCGGCTGCCCTGGCGAGCGCGGCCCGTAGCCGTGGAATCGCTCTCCACCACCTGCGCGTACCGCAACGTGTGCTCCAGCTCTCGAATGCGCGCCTCTAGGTGCCCTTGCTTATCCCGCGCTGCATCCAGCGGGGCGTTTTCACGAAAGTCTTTGTCCGCCATCGCCCGCCGGATCTCATCGGCGATGTGGATACGCTGCTCCTTCAACTCCTGGACCTCCGCCTGGGCCTTGGCCAGCCCTCCCTTGGTGAGCTTGAACACCGGAGCGGAGGAAGCCGACGGCGTGGCCTTCTTCGCCTTGGAAAGGCCCTTACGCATCTTGACGTGCGTTCCCAGGTTGGCGTCCGTGAGGCCTGCCTTGAAGGCGTAGTCGAGGAACGATTTCAGGGCTGCCAGCTTTTCCGCCGGAGCGCCCGCGCTCGCCTCGCAGTAGGACTCAATCTGGTACGGATTCAACTGGGACACGAGACGCTCGCGCCCCGACCAGCGCAGGAACTTTTGCAGGCCCTCCTGCAAGACGGGACCGCCCTTGCCATTGCTGGCGGTCAAGAACTGCGTCACCGCATCACCCAGGTTCTGGGAAACCATCGCCGTTGGCATGCGTCCCGCCTCCTCACCGCCACTGCCCGCGCGAACAGCGCAGCGGCCATCAAAAAGCCTGTCGCAAGGGAACGCCCGCATCATACCACATCGGCCTCTCATGACGGCTGCGCCGCCGGCGGGGCCTCTTGGGCCTGTACGGGCGCCGCAATCTGAGTGGTTTGGTATAATGTCCGTATCGTCCCCCAGTCCCTTTGCGGCATACGCCCGGAACGGTGAGGCTGTCCAGCGGCGCAGTGGCCTTGCCGCACTTGTGGCCAGGGGTAGTCTGGAGGCTCGGCTCAAGCAGATGAATCAGCGCTGGCTCAGAAGCGGTCTCGTGTATATGCTCATCCTGGTGGCGGTGATCGCCATCTTTTACGCTGTGTTCCGTTCGCCCGGTAGCAGCAGCGATATCGGCATCAGCGAACTGCTCACTAAGGTACGCTCCGGCGAGATCACCAAGATCAACGTGGATGGGGATGCCATCACCGCGGAAGCCAAGGGCAACCTGAGGTATCGCTCCAAAAAAGAGCCCAGCGTCAGCATGATCGAGCTGCTCAATAACGCCAATCCGCCCATCGAGAACCCTCCCGACGTGACGGTGAAGTCCTCCAGTTCGCTGGGGACGATCATCGCCATCATCATCAACATCCTGCCCTTCCTGTTCTTGGGCTTCATCATCCTGTTCATGATGCGCCAGGCGCAGGGCAGCAACAGCCAGGCCATGAGCTTCGGCCGGAGCCGCGCACGCATGTTTGTGGGCAACCGCACCACGGTGACGTTCTCTGACGTTGCCGGCGTGGAAGAGGCCAAGCAGGAGCTGCAGGAGATCGTGGAGTTCCTCATGTACCCCGAGCGGTTCGCCGCCCTCGGCGCGCGCATCCCCAAGGGCGTGCTGCTGGTTGGACCGCCGGGCACGGGCAAGACGCTGCTGGCCAAGGCCGTGGCCGGAGAGGCCGGCGTGCCGTTCTTCAGCATCAGCGGCAGCGAGTTCGTGGAGATGTTCGTCGGCGTGGGCGCGTCCCGCGTCCGAGACCTGTTCGAGCAGGCGCGCCGCAACTCACCATGCATCATCTTCATTGACGAGATTGACGCGGTGGGACGGCATCGCGGCGCGGGCCTAGGCGGCGGTCATGACGAGCGTGAGCAGACGCTGAACCAGATCCTCGTGGAGATGGACGGCTTCGATCAGACCACCAATATCATCATTATTGCGGCCACAAACAGGCCGGACATCCTTGACCCAGCGCTCTTGCGGCCGGGCCGGTTCGACCGACGCGTGGTGCTGGACGCCCCGGACATCGCCGGGCGCAAGTCCATCCTCAACGTGCACGTGAAGGGCAAACCCCTGGATGAAAAGGTGGACCTGGAAGTCATTGCCAAGGAGACGGCGGGCTTCAGCGGCGCCGACCTTGCCAATCTAGTCAACGAGGCCGCTCTGCTGGCGGCGCGCCGCGGCAAAAAGGTTATCGGCATCTCGGAGCTGGAAGAGGCGGTGGACCGCGTCATTGCCGGGCCGGAGCGCAAGAGCCGCGTCATCACCGATCACGAAAAGAAGGTCACCGCCTACCATGAAGCGGGTCACGCCCTGGTGGCGTACAAGCTCAAGGAAGGCGACGTGGTGCACAAGATCACCATCGTCCCGCGCGGCATGGCGGGAGGCTACACGCGGTTCCTGCCCAGCGAAGAACGCCACTACGCCAGCAGGAGCTATTTGCGCGACCGCATGGCGATCTCCTTGGGCGGACGCGCCGCGGAAGAGATCATCTTCGGCGAGCTGACCAGCGGCGCCTCCGACGACCTCAAGCAGACCACCGGCATCGCCCGGCGCATGATAACGGAGTGGGGCATGAGCGATCGCTTGGGCCCGCGCACCTTCGGCCAGCGCCAGGAGCTCGTCTTCCTGGGCCGTGAAATCTCCGAGCAGCGCGACTACGGCGACAAGATCGCCGACGAGATCGACAGCGAAATCCGCTCGCTTGTGGAAGATGCCTATGCCAGAGCAAGCAAGGTTCTGGTGGAACACAAGGCCAAGCTCCATGAGCTGTCCAAGCGTCTGCTCATAGATGAAACCATGGAAGGCAAGACGCTCCAGGAGTTCTTTGCCGCGGCGCCGCCGCCGCTGGACGAGGCTGACATCCAGCAGTTCATCGCCCGCAAGATGAATGGCGCGGTTGCGCCCGCTGCTGAAGAGGCGGCGCCGGTTTCTTAGCCGCCGCGGGATCGCCCTCCCCAGTTTGACACCCTCCCAACAGGTGTGCTACGTTTCGTGAGCATCGGATACTGAGGTATCGGGGCGTTCACCTTCGCACTGGTGACGCGGCACAAGCGGCAAATGAGCCGCAGACGGCAAGTGAGAGGGTTGTCACACGATGGGACGCATGCTCGACTCCATTCACACGCCTGCCGACCTCAAGAGTCTGGATCGTAAGGCTCTCAAGCAGGTGGCCCAGGAAGTTCGCGATCTCATCATCAGCGTCATCACGCAACGCGGCGGACACCTCGCCTCCAACCTGGGCGTGGTGGAGCTGACGCTGGCGCTGCACCAGTCGTTTGACAGCCCCAAGGACAAGCTGGTGTGGGACACCACCAATCAGCTCTACACCCACAAGATCGTCACGGGACGCCGGGAAGAGTTCAAGGACATCCGCCTGGTGGAGGGCATCTCCGGGTTCGGCGAACCATCGGAAAGCCCCCACGATACGCTGTGCGCCGGCCACGCCGGCACGGGACTCTCCATCGCCCTGGGCATCGCCCAGGCGGAGAAGCTGCGCGGCAGCCCGGCGTGGAGCGTGGCCATCGTCGGCGACGGCGCCATGACCTCCGGCTCCAGCTATGAGGCGCTCAACAACATCTCCCACCTCAGCCCGGACAATCTCATCCTGGTGCTCAACGATAACGGCATGTCCATCTCGGAGAACATCGGCTTCCTCACGCACTGGCGCCAGCGGATCATCACCCACCCCGAGTATCTGGCGATGGTGAAGCGGACGAAGCGCCTTGCGAAAAAGGTCCCTACGGGGGAGCTGGTGTACAACTTCGCGCGGCGCATCGAGCACGGGCTGGAGGGGTTCGCTCTGCCCACGACGCTGTGGACGGAGATGGGCTTGCAGTACATCGGCCCAGTGGACGGGCATAACCTCAAGGCGCTGGAAGAGGCCTTCCGCCAGGCGAAGAACTTTTCGGGCAAGACCCCGCTGGTGCACGTCATCACGCACAAGGGCCGCGGCTACGGGCCCGCCGAAGAAGACCCCGTGCGCTATCATCAGCCATCGTCGCCGCTCATCAGCGGGGGCAGCACCGCGCCCACCTACTCCAAGGTCTTCGCCCAGACGCTGATCCGGCTCATGGACACAGACCGCAAGGTCGTGGGCATCAGCGCGGCGATGCTGGAAGGCACCGGGCTGGCGGAGGCGAAGAAGGCGCATCCCGACCGCGTGTTCGACGTGGGCATCGCCGAGCAGCATGCCGTCAGCGTGGCGGCGGGCATGGCAAGCAACGGCGTCAAGCCCTTCGTCTCCATCTACTCCACCTTCCTCCAGCGCGCCTTCGACCAGGTGGTGCATGACGTCTGCCTCCAGGACCTGCCCGTGGTGCTGATCGCCGACCGCGCGGGCATCGTGGGCGAAGACGGCAAAACGCACCACGGCGCCTACGATCTTTCCTACCTGCGCTGCCTGCCCAACGCCGTAGTCTGCGCCCCCAAGGACGAAAACGAACTGCAGCATTTGGTCTACACCGCCTACACCTACCAGCACCCCATCGCCATCCGCATCCCGCGGGGATCGGGCCTGGGCGTGCCGCTGGATGCGGAGCTGCACGCGCTGCCCATCGGCAAGGGGGAAGTGGTGCGCCAGGGCAGCGATGTGACCCTGGTGGCAATCGGCAAGACGGTGCAGCCGGCGCTTGAGGCAGCGGCGGCGCTGGCGCGCGACGGCATCTCCTGCATGGTGGTCAACGCCCGCTTTGTGAAGCCCATGGACGGCGAGCTCATCGTGCGCGCGGCCCAGGCCACGGGACGCCTGGTGACGGTGGAAGAGAACGTGCGCGATGGCGGCTTCGGCTCGGCGGTGCTGGAAGCCCTCAGCGATGCACGGGTCACCGGAGTGCATACCGTGCGCATCGGCATGCCGGACTCATTTGTGGAACACGCCACGGCAGCGCAGCAAAGACAGCAACTGGGACTGGACGCGGAAGGCATCGCCCGCCGGGTGCGCGAAGCATTTTTCTCCCAGCGTCCTGCTGCCGCCGCTCGCTCAACCGCGCGGGCGTCGCGTTGACACGATGACGAGATGACGAGATGAAATGAGATGAAATGAGAGGGTCAGACAGCCAAGCCGCACCCATGCCTGCCACCGCGATTCCCCACGTCTTCTCCCGCTACCGCAGCGATATTCGCGCTGGGCTGAAGGCCGCGTTCCCCGACAGCACGGCGCCCCTCTATGACATGCTGCGCTACCACCTGGGATGGCAAGACGAGCAGGGCCGCGCCGCCGATGCCAACGTGGGCAAGGAGGTGCGCCCCGCGCTGTGCCTCTTCGCCTGCGAAGCCGTGGGCGGGACAAAGGAGCAGGCGCTGCCCCCCGCGGTGGCCATCGAGCTGATCCACAACTTCTCCCTCATCCACGACGATATTCAAGACGGGGACACGGAGCGCCGCCATCGCAAGACGGTGTGGTACATCTGGGGCCAGAGCCACGGCATCAACGCCGGCGACGCCATGCACGCCCTGGGCAACCTGGCGCTGCTGGACACCAACCCCGGCGCGCTGCCGCCGCAGCGCCGCCTGGAGATCTCGCGCATCCTCACCCGCGCCTCGCTGGAGATGATCGAAGGGCAGGTGCTCGACCTCACGTTCGAGCGGCGGCCCAGCGTGCGCGTGGACGACTATCTCACGATGATCGACAAAAAGACGGGGGCGCTCTTGGAAGCGTCGCTGCACATGGGCGCAGTGGCCGCGGCGGCGGACCCATCCACGGTGGAAGCGATGCGCCTGTTCGGCAAGGGCCTGGGCCTGCTGTTCCAGGTTCGGGACGATATGCTCGGCGTATGGGGCGCCCAGGACAAAACAGGCAAGCCCGCCGCCGGCGATATCCACCGCCGCAAGAAGTCGCTGCCCATCGTCTACGCACTCGCGCACGCCGAGGGCGCGTCACGCGATCGTATGCTGGCGATCTATCGAAGCGACCGCCCGCTGCAAGAAGGCGATGTGCACGACGTGCTGGCGGTGCTGGACGAGGTCCGCGCCGCCGCCTACTGCACCGGCCTGGCGCGGGAGCATGCGGAGCGCAGCATGGCAACCCTGGCGCCGGTGCATCTTTCCGCCGCGGCGCGCGCCGAATTCGCGGACCTCGTGCAGTTTTTGATGGATCGGGAGCACTAGCATCTCCGTACCGCTGGCCCCAAGGGCCGGCCTAGAGAAGGATCGTAAGATATGGCAGTACCCGTGGCGCAGGCGTGGACGGTGACCCAGCACGTGATGCGCCAGAAGATCATGCGGCGCAAGCGGTACGCTCTGGTGCTGATGTTGGAGCCCCTCTTTCGCTGCAACCTGGCCTGCGCGGGATGCGGCAAAATCCAGTACCCCGCGCAAATCCTCAAAAAGAACCTCTCCGTGGCGCAGTGCCTCCACGCCATGCAGGAGTCCGGCGCCCCCATGGTGAGCATCGCCGGCGGCGAGCCGCTGATGTACCCGCACATCGCCGAGCTGGTGCGGGAGCTGGTCAAGCGCCGCAAGTACATATACCTCTGCACCAATGCGCTCCTGCTCAAGGAAAAACTGGAGCAAGGGCTGTTCACGCCATCCAAGTACCTGAGCTTCAGCGTGCACATGGACGGCCCCCGCGAGCAGCACGATGCATCCGTCTGCCGCGATGGCACCTATGACGTGGCCGTGGAGGCGATCAAGGCGGCGGTGAGCCGGGGCTTTCGCGTGACCACCAACAGCACGCTGTTCGATAACACGCAGCCTCTGGGCATGCGTAGGTTCTTCGACGATATGATGGCCCTGGGCGTGGAAGGCATGATGATCTCGCCGGGGTACAGCTATTCCAAGGCCCCCGATCAAGAGCACTTCCTCCAGAAGCAGCGCACCAACGAACTGTTCTCCAGCGTCCTCTCCAATAAGAAGCGTGCGTGGCAGTTCAACCAATCGCCGCTGTTCCTCCAGTTCCTCATGGGCAAGCATAACTACGAATGCACGCCGTGGGGCATGCCGCTGTACAACAATTTCGGCTGGCAGCGGCCATGCTACCTCCTGCAGGAGGGGTACGCCGCCACGTTCAAGGAGTTGCTGGAGACCACAGCGTGGGACAGCTACGGCAAGGCCAGCGGCAACCCCAAGTGCAAGGACTGCATGGTGCATTGCGGCTTTGAGGCCACTGCCGTGAGCAAGACGTTCGGCTCCCCCGTGGCCTTCGGCAAGACAGTGATCGCCACTATCAGCGGCAAGCTGTAGGCAGCGGAAAGCTCTAGGAGCAAGCACCAATGCCTGAAGAAACCAGTCGGGAGGGGTGGGCGGCGCAGCCGGGGCCGGAACTGCCGCTGGCGCAGATCATCGAGCACGCCTTCGACTATCGCGGCAACGTCACGCTGGCGCTCACAGACGGCGCGCTGCTGGAATGCTACGTCTCTAATCGCAACGCCACGGGGCCTGCGCCGTTCATCGAGTACTTCGATGTGGAGGGCAACGGCCCCACGCGCCTGCCCTATGCGCGGATCGCGGGCATCCGCTTCAGCGGCAAGGACACCTCCGCGGGCAAAAGCTGGGACGCCTGGGCGAAGCGCCGCGACGCTGTCCTCGCCAAGACTGCTGCCCGCGGCGCAGACGAAGGCCGCGGCGAGACCGCGGCACAAGAGCAGGAGTAACCAGCGTGCTCGTGTTTATCGCCGCGCTGCGACGGGAACTGGCGGAGATCGAGCGCCTTCTGGCAGCGCCTGTCCGCCGGCAGCTCGAGGGCGCCATATTCACGGAAGGTCGCCTTGAGGGCACCCCTCTGGCGCTGGTGCAGTCGGGCATCGGCAAAGAACGCTCCATCCGCGCCACGCAGGCCGCCTGCGCCCGCTACCGCCCCGCGCTCATCGTGACCACAGGCTATTCCGGCGGCGCGTCCCCTGCCGTGAAAGGCGGTGACCTCGTCGTCGCCGCCCGGCTCATGGCGCCGGATGAAGCGGGGGACGCCTCCAGCCACCCGCCCATCGCCGCCGATGCCGCGCTGGTGGACGCAAGCCTCGGCTGGCTGGAGGAGGAGTTTGTGCGCGCCCACCGGGGCACGATCGTCAGCGTACCCCACGCCATGCCCGGCCCCAGGCAGAAGGCCCAGTTTGCGGCGCAGTTTCAAGCGGCGGCGGTAGACATGGAAAGCTACTGGGTGGCCCAGGCGGCCGGCGAGGCAGGCACGCCCGCCCTGGCAGTGCGCGCCGCCTCCGACACCAGCACGGACACGCTGCCCGACTACGAGCGATTTCTCGACCCGATGGGCGAAGTGCGCATGCTCAGCGCCGCGTGGTATTACGCCACCCACCCCTGGCACATTCCCGCCACGCCCGGCCTCGCGGCGAACGCCCGATTGGGCGCGCGCAACATCGCCGCCTTCGCCGAACTGCTGCTCGCCCGCTATCCTGCCGCCTTCGCGGTGCGGCGATGACGGTCCTGGTCACCGGCGCCACCGGCTTCATCGGCAGCAACCTCGTACGCGAACTGCTCGCGGACGGCGAAACGGTGCGCGTGCTGGCGCGGCCCGCCAGCGACCGCACGGCGCTCTCCGGCTTGCATGTGGAGCTGGCCGAAGGCGACCTGCGCGACGCAGCATCGCTGCGGGAGGCCCTCCAGGGCTGCCGCGAGGCATACCACGCCGGCGCCCACTACGTCTTCTGGCCCCCGGACCACCGGCTCACACACCAGGTGAACGTCCTGGGAACGCGAGCGTTCCTTACCGCGGCGCGGGAGACGGGCGTGCGGCGCGTGGTGTATACCAGCTCGTCAGGCACCATCGGCCTGCCGAAAGACGGCACGCCGGGGAACGAGTCCACCCCGGTGAGAGTCCGCGATATGCAGGCAGGGTACAAGCGTTCCAAGTACCTGGCGGAGCAGGAGGCCCTTCGCGCCAACGGCAACGGGCTGGAAGTGGTCATCGTCAACCCCACCACCCCTATGGGCCCCTGGGATGTGAAACCCACGCCCACGGGCAGGATCGTGGTGGAGGTGCTGCGCGGCAGAATGAGCGGCTACGTGGACACCGGGCTCAACATCGTGCACGTACGCGATGTGGCGCGCGGCCACATCCAGGCGATGCGCCGCGGCAAGCCGGGAGAGCGCTATCTCCTGGGCAACCGCAACATGAGCCTGCTGGAGATCTGCCAGTCCATCGCCCGCATCGCCGGCTGCCAGCCGCCGCGGCGCCGCATCCCCTACCTGGCCGCGCTGCTGTACGCCTGCGCCGAGGAAACCGTCACGGGACGGCTGCTGCGGCGCACCCCACGCGTCACCGTGGCAGAGGTCAAACTCTCCCGCAAGCATATGTATTTCGACTCCTCCCGCGCGGTGCAGGAGCTGGGCTTGCCGCAGACGCCGCCGGAGCAAGCATTTGCAGATGCAATCACATGGTGCCGGGCGCATGGCTACGCATGACGCCCCGCGCCAGCCCGCCATGCGTGGCGAGCCTCCGCTGGCGGAGCGCCTCAGCCAAGGCATCCAGGCCTCCCAGGACTACCTGCTGCGGGTGCAATTCCCTGACGGCTCCTGGTGGGGAGAGCTGGAAGCCAACTGCGCCATCCACGCCGAATACCTCCTGCTCACCCACTTCCTCGGCAAGCCCGACCCCCAGCGCTGGCGCAAGATCGTCAGCTACCTCCGCGAACAGCAACTGCCGGAGGGCGGCTGGGCGGTGTGGCACGGCGGGCCCAGCGATCTGAATTGCACCGTCGAATGCTACTTCGCCATGAAGCTCGCCGGCGTGGACCCCAATGACCCGGCGATGCGCAGAGCCCGCGAGGTGGCCCTGGCCCTGGGCGGCGTGCCCAACACGCGGGTGTTCACCAAGATGTGGCTGGCGCTCTTCGGCCAGTGGGACTGGCGCGGCACTCCCGCGCTGCCGCCGGAGATGATGCTCGTGCCCCCGTGGATGCCGGGGAATATCTACGATTTCGCCGCCTGGGCCCGCGCTACCATCGTCGCCTGCACCGTGCTGCTGTCGCTCAAGCCTACATGCCATGTGCCGTCCTACGCCAGCATTGACGAACTGTACCCGCTGGGACGGCACCGCACCAGATACACCTTCGGCAAGAACGGCTCGCCCTTGAGCTGGACGGGCTTCTTCCGCGGCGTGGACAAAGGCCTGCGCCTCATGGAAATGTCGCCGGTCAAGCCGTTGCGCGGCGTGGCCCTCCGCAAGGCGGAGCGCTGGCTCTTGGAACGCCAGGAGGCCGACGGCTCTTGGGGAGGCATCCAGCCGCCGTGGGTCTATGCTCTCATGGCCCTCAAGACCCTCGGGTATCCCATGGACCATCCCGTCATGGCCAAGGGCTTCGCCGGCTTCGAGCGATTCGCCAGAGAGACGGCGGACACCTTCCACACCGAGCCATGCGTCTCCCCAGTGTGGGACACCTGCATCGCCATGCTCGCGCTGCAAGACTCCGGCCTTCCGCCGGCGCACCCAGCGCTGGTGAAGTCCACGGAATGGCTGCTCAAGAACCAGGTCCTTGATCATGGCGGCGACTGGCAGGTGAAGCGCCCCCGCCTCCAGCCAGGCGGGTGGGCGTTCGAGTTCGATAATGCCACCTACCCTGACGTGGACGATACGGCGATGGTGCTCATCGCGTTGCGCAAGATGGGGTGGGACGGCAACCCTCGCATGGCGCAGGCGCTGGAGCGCGGCGCAGCATGGATGGAAGGGATGCAGAACCGCAACGGCGGGTGGGGATCGTTCGACGTGGACAACACGCGCAGGCTCATGACGACGATCCCCTTCTGCGATTTCGGCGAAGTGATTGACCCGCCCACGGAGGATGTCACGGCGCATGCCCTGGAGTACTTTGGACGCGCGGGGCACGAAAGTCGCAGCGCCGTTGTCCAGCGTGCGCTCCGCTACCTCTACGGCGCGCAGCAACGCGACGGCTCCTGGTGGGGCCGCTGGGGCGTGAACTACGTCTATGGCCTGGGGTCGGTGCTGCCCGCGCTCAAATGGGCCGGCGAAGACATGGGCCAGCCCGCGGTACGCAAAGCGGTCGAATGGCTGGACTCGCATCCCAACGCCGACGGCGGCTTCGGCGAAGCGTGCGAGTCGTATCGTAACCCAGATATGGCAGGGCGCGGCCCCAGCACCGCATCGCAGACGTCATGGGCGCTGCTGGCGCTCATTGCCGCGGGGGAGGCGCGCGGCAGAACGGCCCGACGCGCCGTAGAATACCTGCTGCACACGCAGAAGCCGCACGGCTCCTGGGACGAGCCGCAGTTCACCGGCACTGGCTTTCCCCACGATTTCATGATCAACTACCATATGTACCGGGACTACTGGCCCCTCATGGCCCTGGGCCAGTACCGCGAGGCCCTGCGCCAAGAGGCGGATAATGTCTGACTTTCGTGCCGGACTAAAGCACCGAGCCATCCGCAGTCCGTCCGCAGGGTCATTGCATTGGCTCGGCTAACGATCCCAGCAAGGTGACAAATATGGCAACAGAAAACATACGCAGGCCGGTACGGGGAAAAGTCATCGCGGATTCGCGGCCCCCGCAAGTCGCCGGCGCACACGCCATCACCCGCCGCCGCGCCGCGAAAGTCGTCATGGTCGGCAACGTCGCCGTGGGCGGCATGAACCCTATCGTCGTGCAGTCCATGACAGATACGGACACTGCCGATATCCAGGCGACGGTGGCCCAGGTCAAGCTGCTGGCGGACGCGGGCAGCGAACTAGTGCGCGTCACGGTGAACAACGACGCCGCCGCGCGCGCCGTCCCGGAAATCCGCCAGCGCCTGGACGCCCTCGGCTGCCGCGTGCCCATCGTGGGCGACTTCCACTTCATCGGCCACCGCCTGCTGCGCGATCATCCCGGCTGCGCCAAGACGCTGGACAAGTTCCGCATCAACCCAGGCAACGTGGGCCGCGGCCCGCGCCATGATGACAACTTCCGCGCGTTCATTGACGTGGCCCGCGACCTGGGCAAGCCGGTGCGCATCGGCGTCAACGCGGGCAGCCTGGACCCGGACCTGCTGATCTCGAAAATGGACGCAAACTCGCGCCGCGCCACGCCCCTCACCGGCGATGAGGTGGAGCGCGAAGCGCTGGTGGAGAGCGCCCTGGCCAGCGCCGAGGCCGCCGTGGCCCTGGGCCTGCCGGAGAACAAGATCATCGTCTCCTGCAAGGTCTCCCGCCTGTCCCAAATGGTGGAGGCCTACCGCGAACTGGCCCGCCGCTGCGACCTTCCCCTGCACCTAGGGCTGACCGAGGCCGGCATGGGCAGCAAAGGAGTCGTCGCCACCGCCGCGGCCCTCTCCGTGCTGCTCTACGACGGCATCGGCGACACCATTCGCTCCAGCCTCACGCCGGAGCCCGGTGGCGACCGCTCCCGCGAGGTGCGCCTGTGCCAGGAAATCCTCCAGGCGCTGGACCTGCGCTCGTTCCGTCCCGCCGTCACCTCCTGCCCCGGCTGCGGACGCACCACTTCCTCCCTCTTCCGCGAATTGGCGCGTGACATTCAGACACACCTGGACGCCAAGATGCCGCAGTGGAAGGCACAGTACGCCGGCGCGGAGACGCTGAAGGTCGCCGTCATGGGCTGCGTGGTGAACGGCCCCGGCGAATCCCGCGCCGCGCACCTCGGCATCTCGCTGCCCGGCAGCGGCGAAGCGCCCCGCGCCCCGGTCTTCGTTGACGGAGAGCGCGTCACTTTCCTTGAGGGCGCAACGATCGCCACCGACTTCATCGCCATGGTCGAAGAGTACGTCGCCAAGCGCTGGGGCGCCAAGGTCACGGCGTAATGCGAAACGGGGCGCTGAACCTGATGACCCGCGTGATGCCCCGACTACACGCACCATGACCCACGCCGCCATCGCGCCCCCAACCCTCGCCGGCGCCTACGCCAGCTGCGAGCGCATGGCGCGGTCGCACTACGAAAACTTCACCGTCGTCTCCTGGTTCCTCCCCAAGCGCCTGCGCCCCTCCATGTACGCCGTGTACGGCTTCTGCCGCCACACCGACGACCTGGGCGATGAGGCTCCCGGCGATCGCCTGGCGCTGCTGGACTCCTGGGAGCGGGACTTTCGCCGCTGCACGAGCGCCACGCCGGAGCACCCTATTCTCATCGCCCTGCAAGACACCATGCGACGCCACGCCATGCCCGCCGAGCCGTTCCTCAAGCTCATCGAAGCCAACCGCATGGACCAGCGCAACAGCCGCTACGCCACCTACGCCGATGTGCTGCACTACTGCGAGCATTCCGCCAACCCTGTAGGGCGCATGGTGCTGTCTGTGTTTGGCTACCACGACGCCGAGCGCCAGCGCCTCTCCGACGCCACCTGCACCGCGCTGCAACTCGCCAATTTCTGGCAGGACGTCAGACGCGATTTCGACCTGGGGCGCATCTATATCCCCCTCGAGGATTTCCCCCAGTCCGGCTACACGCCAGAAGAGTTGGCGGCGGGCGTGGTGAACCAACACTACCGCGACTTGATGCGGTTCGAGGTCGAGCGGGCGCGGGCGCTATTCCGGGACGGCGCCGGTCTTCCAGGCATGGTGGACCCTGCGCTGCGCATTGACCTGCGCCTCTTCACCCTGGGCGGCATGAGCGTCCTCGACGCCATCCGCGCTCAGGGCTACGATACGCTGACACGACGGCCCAAGGTCTCCCGCGCCAGGAAGCTGCGGCTCCTCGCGGGAGCCTTCGCCGCGCTAGGGATGCAGCGTGTACGCGGCAGGTAGCGGCGCCGTGGGCGCAGACGCCGCGGCGCTGCAAGCGGCCTACCGCCACTGCCGGCAGATCGCCCGCACGCAGGCGCGCAACTTTTACTTCGCCTTCCTGCCCTTGCCCCAGCGCCAGCGCCAGGCCATCTACGCCGTCTACGCCTTCAGCCGCGCCTGCGACGACTACGCCGACGAACCCATTCCCCTGGAGCAGAAGCAGGCGTTGCTTGACCAACAGCGCCGGCGCCTCCACGACTGCTACGCCGGCAACCCCGAAGGCCCCGTGTTCACCGCCCTCGCTGATGTCGTGCGCACCTACCGCATCCCCCGCCAGCACTTTGACGATCTCCTGGACGGCGTGGTCATGGACCTCACCGTGCGCCGCTACCAGACGTTCGACAGCCTGCGCGACTACTGCTACCACGTCGCGTCCGTAGTCGGGCTGATTTGCCTGGAAATCTTCGGCTACACCGACCCCAAGGCCAAGGAGTACGCCGTTGACCTAGGGATCGCCATGCAGCTGGTCAACATCATGCGCGACGTGAAGGAAGACATCGAACGCGACCGCGTCTACCTGCCGCTGGATGAGCTCGCCCGCTTCGAGTACTACGAGGACGACCTGCGGTACGGCGTGATGGACGAGCGATTTCTCCCGCTCATGCGATTCCAGGCGGCCCGCGCCCGCGGGTACTTCGCCAGCGGAGCGAAGCTGCTGCCGCTGGTGCCGCGCCGCACCCGCGTCTGCCCCGCCACCCTCCAGGGTCTCTACAGCTCCCTGCTGACCCGCATGGAGCAGCAAGGGTACAATGTGCACCAGGAGCGCGTGCGCCTGTCCACATCCAAGAAACTCTATCTGGTGGGAACAATTTGGCTCAAAACCAAGCTGGGGAAAGCCTAGCGTCGCGGCAGGCCATCATCGTCGGCGGCGGACTGGCGGGCATCGCCGCCGCCATGGAACTGGCCGGCCTGGGCTGGAAGGTGCGCCTGCTGGAGCGCCGCCCCTACCTCGGCGGGCGCGTCTACTCGTTCACCGATAAAGAAAGTAACCGGGAAATTGATAACGGCCAGCACGTTTTCATGAAGTGCTGTACCTCCTACACCGGCCTGCTGGATAAGCTCGGTGTCGCCCACAAGACCACGATGCAGCGCCGCATGCGCGTGCCCGTGATCAACGCCCGCCAGCGCCGCGCCGATCTCTACAGCGCCCCGCTCTGGCCCCCGCCGCTGCACCTTGCGCCCGCGCTGCTGCGCTACCATCACCTCTCGTTCGGCGACCGCATGCGCGTGGCCTGGGCCTCGGCACGCATGCGCCTCATGTCCCACCGCAGCCGCGACCGCCTGGACAACGTCTCCTTCTACGACTGGCTCAAGGCCCACGGCCAGCGCGACACCGCCATTGACCGTTTCTGGAACTTCGTCATCCTGCCCACGCTCAACGATGAACCTCGCCGCGTCAGCGCCGCCCAAGCGATCATGGTGTTCCAGGAAGGCTTCCTCGCCACCGTCCACGGCGCGGACATCGGCTACGCCAGCGTCGGCCTCTCCAATCTGCTGTACCAAGAAGCGCAGCGCTACATTGAAGCGCGCGGCGGCGCTGTGCTGCTCGATCACCACGCCGAACAGCTCGATGGCGATGGCGCGGGCATCACCCGCCTGCGCATCCACCAGCACGGCGTCATGCACGCTGACGCCTACGTGCTCGCCGTCCCGCCGCGCGAGATGGCGGACCTCCTGCCGGAGCCGCTGCGCCGCGACGATTTCTTTCGCCGCGCCGCCAAGCTCGCCATGTCGCCCATCGTCAACGTGCACTTGTGGTACGACCGCCCGGTGATGGTGCACGCCTTCGCCGCGTTCCCTGACAGCGACGCGCACTGGGTGTTCAACAAGAGCCTGATCCTCGGGGATACGTCGGGCCACGGCCAGTACATCGCCGTCTCTCTCAGCGGAGCACACAAGTTCATCGACATGCCCAAGGATGAAATCCGCGCGAAGTTCGTGGAAGAGATGCCGCGCCTGTTGCCCCGCGCCCAGGGGGCCGCCGTCACGCGGTGCGTCATCGTCAAAGAGCGGCACGCCACCTTCCGCCCCAGCCCCGGCGCCGCCGCGGGACGCCTGCCGCAGCGCACGCCGGTGCCCAATCTCTTTCTCGCCGGCGAATGGACGGACACCGGCTGGCCCTCCACCATGGAAAGCGCGGTGCGCAGCGGCGTGCTGTGCGCCCGCGAGGTCGCCGGCAAGGCTCATGAGGTTGCGCGCAAGCCATGAAACACGCGCTGGTCCTCGCCCCGTTCGATGGCGACTGCCTGGCGCGGCTGCGGCAGCGCCTCCGCGTCACCCACGAAAGCTGGCTGGATACGGGCGAGCTGCACGATCCCGCCGTGCTGGCGCGGCGGCTGCGTGACGACCAGACCAGCTACCTCGTCGTAGAGGCGGACTTCGTGTTCGAGGATGTGATGCAGCAAGCGCCGCTCCTGGAAATGATCGGCGTGTGCCGCAACGCGCTCAACCACATCGATCTGGACGCCGCCACGCAGCGCGGCATCCTGGTGGTCAACGCGCTGGGGCGCAATGCGATGGCCGTCGCCGAGCTCACCATCGGCCTGATGCTGGGGCTGGCGCGGCCCATCGCCGCGGCGCACCGGCACATCGTGGAGCGGCGCTGGCAGGACCCCGTGGCGGGCTACACCCAGTTCCGCGGCGTCGAGCTTGCCGGCAAGACCGCAGGCATCATCGGCCTTGGCGCCATCGGGCGGCTCGTCGCCCAGCGCCTGCGCGCGTTCGATATGCGCGTCATCGCCCACGACCCGTTCGTCAGCGCGGAGCAAGCCGCAAAGAGCGGCGTGTCGCTCACGGACCTCGACCGCTTGCTCGCCGATTCCGACTATGTGCTCATCCACGCCGCGGCTGCCGAGGCCACGATGGGCTTGATCGGGGAGGCTCAGCTGGCTCGCATGAAGCCCATGGCGCGCCTCGTCAATACGTCCGCGGCCGGCGTGGTGGACGAGCAAGCGCTGATCGCCGCGCTGGCGGCGCATCGCATCGCCGGCGCGGCGCTGGACGTGTTCGAGGGCCAGCCGCTCCCGGAGAGCAGCCCCTTGCTGGCCCTGGACAACGTCCTCCTCACGCCGCACATGGGCGGGGCCACCGCGGAGACTGTACTGCGCCAGTCGGCAATGATCAGCGAGGATATCCTGCTGGCGCTGGACGGCAAGCAGCCGCGCCGCCTAGTGAACGCCGCAGCATGGGCAACATGGCAGGAGCGACATGGCCGCGCCGCCACCCAACGCTAGCCCGCTCTGCCTCGCCATTGACCTCGGCTCCAGCAGCGTCAAGTGCGTGGTGGTGGACCGTCGCGGCCGAAGCATCGGCCACGCCTCATCCGCATGGCGTCCCCTATCACCGCCGGACGTTGCGCCCTACGGCACCGAGTACCCCCCGCAGCGCTCGTGGCGGCTCATCGCCCGCACCGTGCGCCATGCGATGGCCGATGCCGGCGTGCGCGGCGCGGCCATCGCCGCCGTAGCCGTTACCAGCCAGCGGGAAGGCATCGCGCTGCTAGGCGCTGAGGGGGATACCCTCTATCTTGGCCCCAACACGGACGCCCGCGCCTTCCTCTCCGGGCAAGCGCTCGATGACGCCCACGGCGACGCCGTCTATCGCACGACGGGACACGCGCCGTCGTTTCTCTTCGCCCCCGCCAAACTCGCCTGGTTCCGCGATAACCGCCCTGACATATTTGTCCGCGTCCGCCATGTCTTGCCGCTCGATGCCTGGGCCGCCTGGATGCTCACCGGCGTACTGGCCGTGGAGCGTGCCGCCGCCGCTGAAATCGGCCTGCTGGATATTGCCGCTAACGACTGGGCCACAGGCCTGCTGCCACGCCTCGGCGTGCCCGCGTCGCTGCTGCCGCCGCTGGTGGACGCAGGCCGGCGCATTGGAGGGGTCACGCCTGCCGCGGCGCGGGCCACCGGGCTTGCCACCGGCACCCCGGTTATCGCCGCGGGGCCGGATACCCAGTGCGGCCTGCTGGGCATGGGCGTCACCACACCAGGCCAGGTAGGAATCGTCGCGGGATGGAGCGCGCCGCTGCAAGCCGTCGTCAGCAGCTACACCCTGGACGCAAGCGCACGCACCTGGGGCAGCCGCCACCTTCTCCCCAGCCGCTACGTGATCGAGGCGAACGCCACGGAGGCGGGCGCGGCCTACCGCTGGATTGCTCAAACCATCGCTGTGCCCGGCAACGACGCTGACGCCGCCATTGACCGCCTCGCGGCACGCGAAGCCCCCGGCACAGGCGGCGTGCTGGCCTACCTTGGCCCCCGCGCCGGCGATATGCGCGACCTCGGCCCGCGCTGGGGCGGCCTGCTCTTCCCCGTGCCGCTCACCGCCGCGCCGGCAACGCCAGCCAAGCTCTTCCGCGCCGCGCTGGAAAACTTTGCCTTCGCCGTGCGCGCCAACCTCGATCTGCTGCGGGAGATCACCGGATCGTCGCCGGCGGCGATGCACTTTGGCGGCGGCATGGCCCGCGGCGCTACGCTCTCCCGCATCCTCGCCGACGTCACCGCAACAGCAGTACTGCGCTACCATCGCCACGAGGTGACGGCCCTCGGCGCGGCGATGTGCGCCGCCGTGGGCGCGGGTGCCTACGCCGATCTCGCTAGCGCCGTTGCCGCCATGACGCCGCGGCCCGCGCGCCTGCGCCCCGACCCCCTGCGCAGCCTGGAGTACCGCGACCTCTACCAACGCTGGGTCGCCACCGGCCAAGGCCTGGACACCGTGCGCGATACGCTGTAGACCGTAGCGCCAGGCTCAGAGCCGATGCTAGAATCGAAGCTGTTGCGCACAAGGGGAGATATGCCCAGCAGATGGCACGCGGAAAAACTCGCTGTGGTGGAAGCGGGCCGGGAGATCGCCCGCAAAGGGCTGGTCGCCGGCACTGCGGGCAACGTGTCGCTCCGCGTGGGCAGCCCGATCGATGAGCTCGTCGCCATTACCCGCAGCGGCAAGCAGTACGACCGCCTGTCGGAAGACGACATCCTCATCATTTCCTTCGACGCCGACGTGGTGGAAGGCGACCACACCCCGTCCATCGAAAGCATGATGCACATCGCCTGCTATCGCGCCCGCGCCGATGTGCGCGCTGTGGTGCATACCCACTCCATCTACGCCAGCGCCCTCGCCGTCGCCCGCCTGGAGCTGCCACCCATGATCGACGAAATGATCGTGCATCTGGGCGGCGAGGTGCGTGTCGCCGCCTACGGCTTCCCCAGCAGCGAAGAACTGGCGGCGAGCGTCGCCGCCGCCATCGCCGATCGCAACGCCACCCTCATGGCGAACCACGGCGTGGTCGGCGTGGGCAAGGACATGCGCGAAGCCCTTATGGTGTGCGAGCTGGTGGAACGCTGCGCCCAAATATATGTGATGGCGCGCGCCATCGGCCAGGTGCACCAGCTCCCCGCCGACGTGATCGAGACGGAACAAGAACTGTACAAGATGGCACACCGGCAAGAAGCAGACTAATGCCGTCCGCTGCGTCGCGCCGTCTGTAGCGACCCCGCCACAAAAGAGGCCCTTCTCATGAAAGTCCCCGCCTTCATTCTCAAGCGCCTGTACATCAAGGGCAGCCTGCGCAACACGCCCGAAGGTTGCGAGTTCAAGCTCAAGAATACGCTCGGCTCCGGCTACGCCATCGGCCTGCTCCCCGTCACCGTGGACGAGACGCTGATCGCCCAGGACCACGCCTTCTACACCGTGGATGGCAAGCGCGTGATGTTCACCGCCGTCACCAAGGAAAGCCCCGCCACGCTGGCGATGAACCGCGAGGCGACGATCACTCTCCACGGCCACACGTTGCAGCCGGGGCCGCACAAGGTCTCCATGGGGTTCAAGGTCACCGGCCTGGGCGACCTCACCTTCGATCTGCTCGATAATCTCACGGAAGGGTAGCCCGCGCCGCGCCGGTTACCCGCCTCGCGGCACCGCGATGCACTCGATCTCGATGATGAGGTCCTCGCGCCCCAACGCCTGCACCACCAGTTGCGTGTACGGCGTGGGAGGGTCGGTCAAATAGCGCGCCCGTATCTCTCGGTGCAGGGCGATGTCCGATGCGTGGGTGAGGTACACCCGCGTGCTCACCAGATCCGCCGGCGTCGCCCCGCCCGCCTTGAGCAACACCACGAGATTCTCATAGGCGCGTTCGATCTGGGCGCGGCGATCGCCCACAGAGCGGGCCTGCGCATCCAGGCCCACCACCCCGGCGCAGTAGAGCGTGTTCCCCGCCCGTACCGCCTGACTGTAGGTGCCTGGCTGATACAGTTCCACAGGGTTGAGAAACGATCTATCCATCACCACCTCCCGCATGCATGAAGTTTCACCACCGTGTCCGTGCTATCATAGCGCGCTAGCAGCTTGCATTTTGCCCTATCAGGATAAATAGCACCATGACGCTCGATGTGGGCGATAAGGCCCCCGACTTCACCCTGCCCGCGTCCGATGGCTCCCAGGTCTCGCTGAAAGGCCTGGCGGGCAAAAAGGTCGTGCTCTATTTCTACCCCAAGGACAACACTCCCGGCTGCACTCGCGAGGCGTGCAGCCTGCGCGATCACAACGATGCGCTCAAAAAGGCCGGCGTCGTGGTGCTGGGCGTCAGCCGCGACAGCTTGAAGTCACACGAGAGCTTCATCGGCAAGCACAAGCTGAACTTCACACTCTTGTCCGATGAAGACCACGCCATGTCTGAGGCCTACGGCGCGTGGGGTGAAAAGGTGATGTACGGCAGGAAGGTTATGGGCATGAAGCGCATCACCTATCTGCTCGACGAAAAAGGGCGTATCGCCAAGTTCTGGCCCAAGGTCAGCGTGGACAGCCACGGCGCGGACGTGCTGGCGGCGGTAAAAGCAAGCTAGCGCGGCGGCGAATAACCGGCAGGCCCAAAAATCAGGCGCGGCGGTGGGGGGATAGGGGGGAAGGCCGCGCAGCTAGCGCGGCAACCCTAGCCCGCGTTGCGCCACGATATTGCGCTGCACCTCTGACGTGCCGCCGCGGATCGTGTCGGACACGCTGAGTAGATAGGTGCGCTGCACATACCCCCGCAGCTTGGCCCACGGCGATCCTTCCCCAATTTGTCCATAGTGCCCCATCAGCTCCATGCCGACCTTCGCCACGCGCTGCGAAATCTCCGTGCCGAAGACTTTCGATACCGACGCCTCGTAGTTGGGCGTCTTTCCCTGGCTCTGCAGCCAGGAGACGCGGTAGGCCAGGCGGCGTCCCACTTGGAACAGGATGGCGATCTCCGCAAGCTTGCCGGCGACGATGGGGTCCGCGAGCAGCGGCTTGCCGCCACGCTGCGTGACGCGGGCGAAGCGGGCGATCTCCTCAAACAGCGAGAGGTTGAGCGCCACGCGCTCGATCCCCGACCGCTCGAAATCGAGGTTGGCCGCCACCACGTACCAGCCGCGGTCCTGCTCGCCGACCATCTCGCGGCGGTTCACGCGCACGTTATCGAAGAACACCTCATTGAGGCGGCTGCCGGCCATCGTCCAGATCGGCTTGACGGTCACGCCGGGAGCGTCTACGGGGACCATGAACACGCTGATGCCCTTGTGCTTCGGGGCATCAGCGTTCGTGCGCGCCGCGAGCCAGATGTAGTCGTTCACATGGGCGTTGCTGATCCAAATCTTGTGCCCCGTGATCACAAAATCGTCGCCATCCGCCACGGCGCGAGTGGAGAGGCTCGCCAGGTCTGACCCAGAGTTGGGCTCGCTGTAGCCGATGCAGATGGACAACTCACCGCGGGCGATGGCGGGAAGATAGGTCTTCTTCTGATAGTCGTTGCCATCCAGGATGATGCTCGGCCCCATCTGCCGCTCCGCCGTCTGATGGTGGCCCATCGGCGCGCGCCCGAAGGTCATCTCCTCCTGGTACACGAACCGCTCGATGTAGCCCATGCCCTTGCCGCCGTGCTCCTTGGGCCACGCCAGGCCGATCCACCCCTTCGCGGCAAGGCGCTGGGAAAACTCCTTCGACGCGCGGCCCTCGGAAGGCTCGCCGTCGTCGGCGCCGTCATCCTCCGGCGGTATGCTGTCGCGCAGGAAATCTCGAATCTCCTGCCGGAAAACCTCTTGCTCCGGGGTGAATGCGAATCGCATCGCTGTGTCCTCCCGCTGATGGTCTGCTGCTACACCAGCGCCTTGCCCACCGCGCCGCCGAGAAAGTCCAGGACAATATCGTTGAACACGTCAGGGTTCTCCATCGGCGCCATGTGCCCCGCCTCCGGCACGATCTCCTTGCGCACCACGCGAAGCTGCTCGCTGAGCCGCTGCGCGATGGCATGGACACGGGCGCTGTCCTGCTCCCCCACCAGCACCAGCGCCGGAGCGGCCGCCTCGGCGATGCGCCCCGCCTGCGGGTGCGCCGGAAGGATCGCCGCGCTCTCGTCGCGCCAGTTGGCCCCCGACCACGCCGCGATCATTTCCTGCGTCAGCTGCCGCAACGCCGGACGCCCTCGCACCCCATCGAAGATCGGGCTGCTCATCACCGCCCGCACAAAGGAATCGCTCACGCCGGAGCGCGCCAGCAGCCTGCGCCGCCGCGCCATCTGCTCCTCCATCGGCACATCACAGGGAAAGCCCTCCAACCCCGTATCCGCCAGCAGCAGCGTGGTCACGTCCTTGGGGTGCCGTATCGCATACTCCAGCGCCACACAGCCTCCCAGCGAATGGCCCATGATCGAAGGTTTTGCCAGCCCCATATGCTGAATCAGCCCGCGCAAGTCCTCAGCAAAATCGCCGATGGTGTACCCCTGCGGCGGCGCGGAAGATCGCCCATGCCCTCGCAGATCATAGCGCAACACGGTGTAGGAACGCGCCATCGCCTCCATCTGAAAATCCCAGGTCCGCCGGTCCACGCAGCCGCCGTGAACCAGCACCACGACATGGCCCGCGCCGGCCTGCTCATAGTACGTCCGCACTCCGCCTAGCTCAGCGTACGGCATGGTCAGCGTTCGCCTGGTCATAATACGCCCGCATCCCGCTTGGATCTGCGTACGGCATGGTCAGCGCCGGATGCGGGAGGCGGCCATCGCCGCGGAAAGGACCGCCGAAAGGATGCCCCAGATTGACAGGGTAAACTTGCCCGTGAAGACACGCACGCCGTCCGCGTAGAAGTGCCTCAGCGCAAGGGTGAACGGCAGATCGTCCCACCAGAAAAACGCCAGTACGTTGCCCACAAAGAACGCCGCGATAGCTGCGATGGCCGCCACGACGCGCAATTGCTCGATCGGCCGGTGGTTCGCCGCGCGACTCACCATTTCGCCGATCACGTAGCCGGCCCCCATCGCCAGCAGGATGGAGATGAACCCAAAAACGCCGCCGCCCAACCCGCGCAGGAGCGCCCAGCCTACACCCCCAAGAATCGCCGCGCCGATTGCCGCGCCTGCCACCTTCCACTGGTGCCCCTGGAGCGTGTGCGCCGGGTTGACCTTCCCCCACGCGCACTCCTGGCAGCGAAAGCCTACGGGCGTCTGCACCATACAACGGAAGCAGATCGCCTTGTTGCATTGGTTGCAACGAACATGCGTCTCGATGGCAGGGTGCGTGGCGCATTGCATGGTGACCGCGCCCGTTACGGCGCGGGCTCCTGCGCCGGCCCTGCCGCGTCGTGCGTCCGCCGCACCCACTCCTGCCGCGAGCGCGTATCGCGGTCCAGCACCAAGCGGTTCGCTATCACCCCCAGCCTGCCCCGGCGCGGCAACGCCTCGCGGTTGCCTTCCAATCGCTTCGCCGCCACCAGCACCACAATCAGCGCCATGCCCCAGAGGAACGGCGCGGGCCGCTCAAACGTGGCGCTCCACAGCGGCAGCAGCGCCGTGGCGATGGCGAGCGAGACCGGCGGGTTGACGGTGAACGCCAGGCCCAGCAGCGCGATGACGGTGAACAGCAGCAGTTCCAGCTGGGCCAGCGCCAGCAGCACGCCGATCATGGACGCCAGGCCGCGGCCACCCTTGCACCCCAGGAACATGGACCAGTTGTGGCCCGCGACTCCTGCCAGGCCAATCGCCATCTGCGCCGGTAGCTCTTGCCCCAGCGCCTGCGCTATCCACACCGGCGCCGCGCCCTTCAGCGCATCGCCGACACCCACCACCAGCATCGCCCACTTCCCCAGCAGCTCGCCGGCATTGGAGGCGGAGACTGACCGGCTCCCATAGTTCCGCAAGTCCACGCCGCGCAGCACCTTGGCCAGCACGTTCGCCGTCGGTATCGAACCGAAGATATAGGCGCAGGCGGCCAAAAGGATGCTAAAGGCCATGCGTCACGCTCACTGCGGCGGACATGTTCGTGCGGCTCGCGGGCGACATCAGTTTGACGCCGCTCCTCGCTTCAACGCCTCCAGGCGGCGGAGGTTCTCCACCGGCGGCCCCACGGCGCCCGGCAGCACCTCTCCCTCATAGCCCACGCCGTGATAGTCGCTTCCGCCCAGGGGGATGAGCTTGTAATCGATCGCCAGGTGCAGCAGCCGGTCAAAGTCATGCTCCTGGCTCTTGCCGTAATACACTTCCATGCCCACCAGCCCGGCGCTGACAAGGGAGGGCAGAAGTTCCTCCAGGTTGTTGACGTAGCCGGGGTGGGCCAGCACCGGCAGCGCGCCGTTCTCCAGCGCCAGCGCGATCGCCTCCTCCGGCGTCAGCTTCTCCCGCTCGGCATACGCAGGCCCGTTGCGGCCCAGGTACTTATCGAACGCCTCCTGGCTGGAGGCCACGTACCCCTTTTCCACCAGCGCGCGCGCCACATGCGGCCGGCCGATGGACGCATCTCCCGCGATCTCCAGCACCCGCTCCCACGAAAGCGGTATGCCCAGCGCCGCCAGCTTCTCCAGCATGCGCCGGCCGCGATCGTACCGCCCCGCGCGAAAGCGCTCCAACGTCTGCTGAAAACCGGCGTTGTGACGGTCCACATGGTACGCCAGGATATGGATCTCGCCGCCGGCCACGTCCGTGCTGATCTCCACGCCCGGGATGATGCGCAGCTGGGGGTATGCCTGCGCCGCGGCCAGCGCTTCGTCCAGACCCGCAGTGGAGTCATGATCCGTAATCGCCGCGACCTTCACCCCGTTGCGCGCCAGCAGTTCCACCAGCGCCGTGGGAGTCAGCCGCCCATCGGAGCGGGTGGTGTGCATATGTAAGTCAACGTCAGCCATGCCTAGGGCACCTCTCTATCTATCCGGATAATGCTGCGCGCCTTTCCCGTCGTCTCGTCCACATCAACCAGCACGGAGTGAAACATCACCGGCCCCTCGGGGATGCCCAGACGCACCTTCACCTGCGTGCGGAATCGCTGCAGCACGTCCGCCGGCGTGTTGCCGATAATCGAATCGCGCGGGCCGACCATCCCGATGTCCGTGACAAACGCCGTGCCTTGGGGCAGCACGCGGGCGTCCACCGTGCCGACATGCGTGTGCGTGCCCAGCACCGCGCTCACCTTCCCGTTGAGATACCAGCCCATAGCCCCTTTTTCCGACGTCGCCTCCGCATGGCACTCCACGATGATCACCTTGGTGCGGCCGCCCGCCTGCTCCAGGGCCCGGTCCACGGCGCGGAACGGATCGTCGGCCATGCTCATGAACACGCGCCCGATCACGTTGATGACCAGCACGCCTTTGCATATCATCCATCCCCTGCCCGGGTCGGCCGGCGGAAAGTTCACCGGCCGCAAAATAGGCAGTTCGCCTTCCATATACGGGATGATAGCGCGATTGTCCCAGACGTGATTGCCTGCCGTCAGCACGTCCACGCCCGCTTGCAACATCTCGCGCGCCGCTTCCGGCGTCAAGCCTAGGCCGCCCGCGATGTTCTCTCCGTTGGCAATGACGAAGTCTATGCCCATCTCGCGCCGCAATCCCGGCACCACCGCTTCCACAGCGCGGCGCCCCGGCTTGCCTACCACATCTCCCATCATCAACACACGCATGCTACGTTCGACCTTCCTTCGCCGCGCATTCGATGCGCGGCTGCCTCCCCCGCAAAACGCCGTGCAAGCCCAAGTACCCAGACACAAATCATCCCCCTTCCCAGCAGGGAAGGGGAAGGGGGATGAACACACCATTATAGGCCGTCTCTGAACCCTTAGGAAATGAAGCGCGACCCGCAAAAGAGAGCGGGCGGGGATGGCCCCCGCCCGCTCCGATGCTCGCGCTGCATGAACCGCTACATCGCCATGCCGCTCGCCCGGGTCTCGCGGATCACCGTCACCTTGATCTGCCCAGGGTAGATCATCGTATCGTGAATCTTCTCGGCAACGTCATGGGCCAGCTTGGCAGCACGCAGGTCGTCCACCTCTTGCGGCTTGACCAGGATGCGCACCTCGCGCCCCGCCTGGATGGCGAATGACTTCTCCACGCCGGGGAAGCTGTTGGCACACGTCTCCAGGTCTTGCAAGCGCTTGACGTAGAGTTCCGCCGTATCGCGCCGCGCCCCCGGCCGTGCGCCGCTAATGGCGTCCGCCGCCGCCACGATGAATGCCTCCACGTTGATGCGATCGTCCACGTGGTGCTCTTCAATCGCCTTGGCGATCTCCGCCTTCAGCCCGTATTTGCGCGCCAGTTCGCCGCCGATATCGGCATGGTTCCCTTCGATTTCATGGGTGAGCGCCTTACCCAGGTCATGCAGCAGGCCCCCGGCCTTGCACACCTGAATGTTGGCGCCGATCTCCGCGGCCATGATCCCCGCGAGATGGGCAACCTCGACGCTGTGCTTCAGCACGTTCTGCCCGTAGCTGGTGCGATACTTCAGGCGGCCCAGCACCTCAACCAACTCACGCGACAGTCCCATCACGCCGCTTTCAATGACCGCCTGCTCCCCGGCCTTCTTGAGCTCTTCGGCGATCTCCTCCTGCGCCTTCTTGACCATGTCCTCGATGCGCGCCGGGTGAATGCGCCCATCCAGCATCAGCTTCTGCAGGGCCACGCGGGCCACCTGCCTGCGGATGGGGTCATACCCCGACAGCGTCACCGCTTCCGGCGTATCGTCAATGATGAGGTCAACGCCGGTGGCCTGCTCCAGCGCGCGTATGTTGCGCCCTTCGCGGCCGATGAGACGTCCCTTCATGTCGTCGCTCGGTATCGGGACGACAGTAACCGTCGTCTCCGACACCACATCGCTCGTGAGCCGTTGGATGGCGAGCGCAATAGCCTTGCGAGCCTTCATATCCGCTTCCTCGCGGATACGCTGGTCGATCTCGTTGATCTTTTTCGCGGCTTCCATCTCCAGCGAGTCTTCAACTTTCTTGAAGAGCTGCGCCAGAGCTTCGTCCTTGGAGAATCCGGAGATGCGTTCTAGTTCAACTACCTGCAAGCGGATCTTTTCCCCGATCTGCCCCTTCAGCGCCTCGGCCTGCTCCTCTTTCTCACGCGCCTGGCGCTCCTTCTTCTCTATGCCCTCCAGCTTGCGATCGAGATTATCCTCTTTTTGCGCGATCCTGCGCTCTTGGCGCTGGACCTCGCTTCTCCGCTCGCGGTACTCCGTCTCCGCCGCTGCTCTCATCTTCTGGGACTCAGCCCGGGCATCCTTGAGCAGCGTGCCTTGCTTCTCCTCAGCCTCTTTGGCGATTCGAGCCGCTTCTTTATTCGCTTCCTCTACTACGCGCTTCGTCTTCCCCAAGCTCACCAGCGCCCAAAAGCTGTCCAGGGCACGGGATATGGGATTCGACAATGCTCCGTACCTGCCTTTCTATATGGCGGGCCTACCATAATATAGCGCCCGCCAAATTCAACTATATCGCGCCGCTTCCCAGAGGTCAATCCTGGAACGGGCCTTTCGTGTCGCCACGCGGCGCGCAGGGGCACGACGGTGGACGTTCCGCGGCATACCTGAACGTGGGCTGCGGGAAGATGCTTGCTTTTTGCGCGACTGGTTCCGGTTTGCTATGCTGTCCCCGTCCCCACTCCCCACGTCAGGCGGCCCCATGCCCATTTCGCCTCACCATACGCCCTCAATGCCCGCTCCAGGCGCCCTGGAAATTCGCAAGGTCAGCGCCGGCCCCTACGATAACAACGCCTACGTCATCGTCAGCCGCGCCACCGGTGAAAGCGTGATCGTGGACACCCCCGCCGAGCCGGAGAAAGTGCTGGCGGCAGCGGCGGGCACGGAAGTCCGCGCCATCCTCATCACCCATTGCCACCCCGACCACATCCAGGGCCATCGTGAAATCGTCGCCGCCACAGGCGCGCCGGTATGGGTGCACCAAAGCGAAGCGGAGATGCTCCCCCTGCCGCCGCAGCACCTGTTCCAGCACCTGGGCGCGATCCAGCTTGGCGGGCAGTCGCTCACCATCCTGCACGTGCCGGGCCACACCACCGGCGGCACGGCGATCCTCTGGGGCAAGCAGCTCTTCAGCGGCGATACGCTCTTCCCTAACGGCCCGGGAAAGACGTGGTCGCCCGAAGCCTTCCTCCAGCTCGTGTCCATGCTCAAGGAGCGCATCTTCATCCTCGGTGACGATATCGCCGTGCGCCCCGGCCACGGTGCGGACACCCTGCTGGGCAGGGAAAAGCAGCAGTTCCGACTTTTCGAGTCCCGGCCGCACTCGCCGGACCTCTGCGGCGATGTCCTCTGGCTTGCCCCCTCGACCGCTCCCAGCCGCGCTGACCCTAGCTAAGGAACCCCATGTATCAAAAATCCACGCTTTCCAATGGCCTCCGCGTGCTCACCGTCCCCATGCCACACGTCCGCTCCGTGACCGTCGCCTGCTTCTTCGGCGCCGGCTCGCGCTACGAGTCCGACGCCGAAGCCGGCCTCTCGCACTACCTGGAGCACATGCTGTTCAAAGGCACGAAAAAGCGTCCGCTGCCCCAGCAAATCTCCGAGGCAATCGAAGGCATCGGCGGCTTCATGAACGCCAGCACCGACCGCGAAATCACCATCTATTGGGCCAAGGTGGCGCGCCACCACTTCGCCACCGCGGCGGACCTCCTCGCCGACATCATCCTTCACTCCGTCTTCAAACCCGCCGAGGTGGAGCGGGAGCGCAAGGTCATCCTGGAAGAGATCGGCTCCATCAACGATTCGCCCCAGCAGTTGGTGGACCTGCTCATTGACACCACCATGTGGCCTGGGCAGGCGCTGGGGCGCGACGTGGGCGGCACCAAGGAATCCGTGAGCGCCCTCAGCAGGCGAGCCATGCTTGACTACCTTGCCAGGCAGTACGCCCCCAACAACTGCGTGGTGGCCGTCGCCGGCGACATTACCCATGAAGAGGTCGTCAACGTCATCGGAGAACATCTCGGCAAGTGGAAGCGCAGCAAGCCACGCACATGGTTCCCCGCCAAAAAAGGGCAGCGGGCGCCCCGCGCAAGCCTCAAGTCGCAAAAGACCGAACAGGCCCATCTGTGCATCGCCTTCCCCGGCCTCTCCAGCAAGCACCCTGACCGCTACGCCTTGGACATGCTCAACGTGGTCATGGGCGAAGGCATGAGCAGCAGGCTCTTCCTGGAAATCCGCGAAAAGCTCGGCCTGGCGTATGACGTCCACAGCTACGCCAGCCACTTCCTTGATGACGGCGCGCTCACCTTGTATGCCGGCGTGGAGCCCAAGAACATTGACCGCACCATCGGCGCCGCCCTCAGCGTCTTGGAGAGCATGAAAGAGCCCGTGCCCGAACATGAGATGCACAAGGCCAAAGAGATGACCAAGGGCCGCCTTCTCCTGCGCACGGAGGACACGCGCTCCATGGCCGGGTGGGTAGGCGCGCAAGAACTCCTGCGCAACGAAGTCGTCACCATTGACGATGTCGTCGGCATCGTGGACGCCATGACGCCGGAGGCGGTGCAGGCTGTTGCCAAGCGCATCATCACGCCGGCCAAGCGCAACCTGGCGATCGTCGGCCCGTTCCGCACACAGGCGCGCTTTGAGCGGCTCATCGCCCGTTAGCCTGCGCCGCAGTCTCGCCCGGGACGGCATGCACGCGTCGTTCACATGATCGCATGCGCACTTCACGCCGCATGCATGCGCGCGCCCAATACTGGCCCTGGCGGAACAGCGCCGCCCAGGGTATTATATCCCGCAGTTCTACAGGGTATTATATCCCGCAGTTCTACTTGGACCAACACCTGCATTGCAGCGTATAGAAAGAGGCGCCCATGACATACCGGCACATGCCGCGATTATTCTTTCTCATGGTAGCGGTGCTGCTCGTCGTCGCAGCATGCGGCGGCGGCGACGATGAGGCCGCGCCAGCCGTCACCGCTCCACCGGCGGCCACGGCCACCGCGCCAACGGCTGTCCCCACGCCCGCGCCTACCCCCACGGCCACGCCTGTCCCTCTGCCGCAAGGCGAAATGACCATCGCGCTCACCTCCCTCGGCGGCAAGGTGATGATCCCCGATCAAGGCGGCGGCGTGGAAAGCTCCCTCCAGCCAATCTATGACCCCATCATTGCCTCTACCTTTGATGGCAAGCTTGACGCCACGCGGGGTTTCGCCACCAGTTGGACCGCCAGCCCTGACTCCAAGGTCTGGACGTTCAAAGTCAAGGACAACGTCGCCTTCCATGACGGAGTGAAAGCCACCTCCGCCGACCTGAAGTATGTCCTGGAATACTCCATGGCGGCCGGGTCCAAGTCCTCCAAGCTAGGTCCGTTCAAAGACAACATCGTGAGCATGGAGACGCCGGACGCCTCCACCTTTGTGCTCACCCTGAAAAACACGGACATCTTCTGGCATGTGAGCAACTGGAGCCTCCTGGGCGGCGCCCGCAAGCCTGCGTTCCTCATCCCCAAGCACTACGTCTCCACCGCCGGGCTGGAAGGCGTGAACAGGCAACCGGTGGGCAGCGGCCCATACAAGCACAAGAGCATTACGGCGGACAAGGTGGTCTACGACGCTCTGGACAAGCACTGGTTCTTTGCGGTGCCCCGCACCAAGACCGTAACCTTCTGGGAGGTGCCTGAGGAGTCCACCATTACCGCGCTGCTGCGCAACAAGGAAGTGGACGTCTCCGGCCCTCTGAGCGTAGGCCAGGTCAAGACCCTCCGCGATGCCGGCCTCCGCGTCATGGCGCAGCAGGACACCCGCGCCTTCACCTACATCTTCCGCGAGGCGTTTGTCGAATCCTACCCCGGCTACGGCAAGAACCCCCTCAACGACCTGCGCGTGCGCCAGGCGCTGCACTACTACGCCATTGACCGCAAGGCCATCGTAGAGACCTTCATGCAGGGCCTTGCCTCGCCCACCATGGACTACCCTGTGCTGCCGCAGGAAGTATCGTGGACCGGCCCTCTTCCCGTCCCTGCATTCGATGTCGCGAAAGCCAAAGCCATGATCGCCGATGCCGGCTTTCCCAACGGCTTTGAGATGGACTACATCATCTTCTCCAACCTCACGGGCCTGGACCAGGAGATCAACGAGGCCATCGCCGTGATGTGGGGGAAGGTGGGCGTGAAGATCAACCGCACCCCCAAGACGGAGCAGAACTACCGGGATCAGATGTACGCCAACGTGGGCAAGAGCTACTTCACCAAGCCCACGGTGGCGGGCTCCTACTCCATCGCCACGGGGACGGTGGCATCTACCTTCTCCACGATCCCGCACACGCTCAACGGGCCCTGGATCTACAACAAGGACCCCAAGGGCATTGAGCTCGCGGCGGCATGGGCATCATCGCCGAACCTGGACGAGTACAAAAAGCGCGCGGAAGCCTACCGCCGCTGGGAGTATGAAAACGTCTCCTCGTTTGAGCCTGTCTTCCTGACAGGGACCATTTGGGCTGCGGGAAGCAAGGTTCCCGCGGCGTGGAACCCTGGGCAAGACCCGTCATCCCAGAAGATGGACTACCTGGCGGCCATGCGCTAACGCGCCGCCGCAGACGCGCGCAACAAAAAGCGGGGGAGGCCTGCAAGCCTCCCCCGCTTTTTGTTCGACCGATTTTGCCGCTTGCCTATGCAACCAATTGCAGCACACACGCGCCCCGAAGCCCCGCTAGCGAGGCTTCAAGCCCACCATCGCCCGCATCCTGTCCCACACCCACGAGCTGGCCAGGACGGCGATAACATAGGGCAGGTATACCAGCATGATCACATACCCTTCCGCCATTGACCACAACTTCATGTGATACACGTGATCTGCCTTTGCCGGGGACCACTGACTAGGCTCACTGTACACCATATCTCGCTGCGTCGCACAGCCCGCCACCCGCCGGGAGCGATTGACAGATTCGCCCCGCACCCGGCACGGCGCGCCTACCGCCCCCGCCGTGGCGACGTCAGCGCCAAGAGCGCCGTGCCGTAGCCGAATCCCGCGATCATCCCCAGCGCCAGTCCCGGCCACGGCGAGCGGTGCGTCACCAGCCAGTACGCCAGAGTAATCGCGCCGCAAAACAGCCCCATGGCGCATGCCGCGGCGATAAACTCCTCCAGCAGGGGGTCGCGGCGCTGCGTGCGCATGCACCTCTCCCTCGCCGCGCTTAGCCCGCCCGCAGCCGGAACTTGGGCAGCGTCACCTGCGGCGTGGCGTCGTCGAACACCACCTCCACCGCCGCGCCGATCTTCACCTGGAACGGGTCGCCCTTAAACAGGATGTTGGTCAGCATCTGCACGTCTTCATCCAGGGTGACGTAGCCGAAGATGTACGGCACCTCGTCCTTGAACCCCTTCGATCTATTTGCATACACAACGGACATGCTGTACACCACGCCCGTGCCGCGCATCTTCACCCACTCCAGCGCATCGCCCAGGCAGCGCGGGCACAGCCCCTGCGGCGGGTAGAACAGCAGGCTGCACGCCGTGCAGCGGGGCAGTCGCAGCTCATGCGACTTGGCATACTCCCAGAACTTCTTCGTGTCCGGGTCGGGCGTGGGAACCGGCTTCAAATACTCAGCCATCTTAGTCCCTCCCCAGAATCATCGTCACCCCGCTGTGGCGCGTGCCCAGCGTCCCGCCCGTGCCGTGGCACAGCGAGAGTTTGCAGTCCTTCACCTGGCGCGGGGTTCCCGCGAAATCGCCTCGCAACTGCTTCACCGACTCAATCACCAGGAAAATGCCCCGCATGCCGGGGTGGTTGTTGGACAGCCCCCCGCCGTCCGTATTGGTGGGGTATTGCCCGTCCATCCCCAAACGTCCGCCCTGCACAAACGCGCCGCCCTCCCCCTTCTTGCAGAACCCCAGGCTCTCCAGCGTGGTCAGCACGGTGATGGTGAACGAGTCGTACACCATCAGGTGGTCAATGTCCTTGTGCGTCACCCCCGCCATCGCGAACGCCCGCGGCGACGACTGCGCCGCGGCGACGGTGGTGTAATCGCGATGGCCCGCGCTCTGGTGCGCCAGCCCTTCGCCCACGCCCAGCAGCCACACCGGCTTCGTCTTGCACTGCCGCGCCCTGCTCGCGCTCGTCACCACCAGCGCCCCCGCGCCGTCGGAGATCACGCAGCAGTCCAGCAGGTGCAGCGGCCAGGCGATCATGCGCGAGTTGACCACGTCGGCCACCGTCATAGGGTCGCGAAACATCGCGCCCGGGTTCATCCCCGCGTGCCGCCGCGTGGTCACCGCGATCTCCGCCAATTGCTCGCTCGTCGTGCCGAACTCGTACATATGGCGCGACGCCACGTTGGCGTACGACGCGGCGATGATCAGCCCGTACGGCGTCTCAAAACTCTCCGGCCACGGCGTGGCGTTCTGCCGGTCGCTGCCGCCCGTGCCTATGGCTCTGCCAATGGAAATCGGCGTCTCCCCATAGGTAATCAGCACCACCTCACAGTACCCCGCGGCGATCGCCGCCGCCGCCCGCGCCGTATGCGCCAGGAACGACGACCCGCCGAGGTTCGTGCCGTCAATCATCTTGGGGTTCAGCCCCATGTACTCCGCGATCTCCGCCGCCTGCATCCCCTGGCGGCTCGCGGTCATGAACCCGTCCACGTCACGGATCGTCAGCCCCGCCTCGGCCAGCGCCCCGCGCGCCGCCTCCGCCTGGATCTGGTACGCCGACTTGTCCGGCGACTTGCGCGTGGGATGCTCATACGCCCCCACAATGGCGGCGGAACGGTGCAGTGATGGCATGGGGCCTCGCTTCTCGTGAGTCGTGCAGCGGCACAAGCTTTCGCCCCGCCGCCGCTTCCACTAGTCCAGCAGCGGGATGGACGTCCAGGTGATACGCTCCGGCGTGGGTGTCAGGCCCTGCTCCTTCGCCAGGTCGCGGATCTTCAGCAGCGTGGCGTTCACCTCGTCCGTGACGAACGCCCAGTCCGGCGCCGGGGGGAACCAGTACGGCGAGTTGATCCGCACCGCATGGTTTTCCTTGGGGTTCACGTAGATGCCGAACTTGCCCTGCTTCACCGGCGGCGTCTTGCTCTTCTTTGTGGCGGGCATGGGGCTACCTCCATCTTGTTGCAGCGCGGCGCTGGGGGGCGGCGGCGAGGCCGTTACTCCACCGTCACCGTCTTCGCCAGGTTGCGCGGCTGATCCACGTCCGCGCCCCGGCGCACCGCGATATAGTAGGCCAAGAGTTGCAGCGGCACAACCGCCAGCAGCGGCGTCAGCAGCTCCGGTGCCTCCGGCACATACACCACATCCGTCGCCTTTTGCGCCATCTCCTCATCCCCTGCCGTGGCGATGGCGATCACCCGCCCGTCCCGCGCCCGCACCTGCTCGATGGCGCTCAGCATCTTCTCCCGCAGGCGGTCCCGCAGCGCCACGGCGATCACCGGCGTGTGTTCGTCGATCAGCGCAATGGGGCCATGCTTCATCTCGCCCGCGGGATAGCCTTCCGCGTGCATATAGCTCACCTCTTTGAGCTTCAGCGCCCCCTCCATCGCCGTGGGGTAGTTCAGCCCGCGCCCCAGCACCAGCGCGCTTTGCGCATGCGCGTACCTCCAGGCGATCGTCTCATACCGCTCCGTCTGCTCCAGCGCCTGGCCCATCAGGTTGGGCAGCAGCACCGCGTCCTCTATCACGCCACGCAGCCGGTCCTTGCTCAGCGATCCGCGCTCCTGGCCCAGGTACGCCGCCAGCAAGTACAGGCACGCCAGCGACCCCACATACGTCTTGGTGCTGGCGACCGCCACCTCCGGCCCCGCTTGCACCAGCAGCGCGTAGTCCGCCGCCCGCGTCGCTTCCGACCCCGCCACGTTGCACACCGTGACGATGGGCAAGCCGCGTTGCTTTGCCTCCGCCATCGCCACCAGCGTGTCCACCGTCTCCCCCGATTGCCCCACCGTCACCAGGAGCGTCTTCGGAGAAACGACGGGGTCGCGGTAGCGATATTCCGATGCGTTCTCTGCCTCCGCGGGCATGTGCGCCAGCCGCTCGATGAACATCCGCCCCACCTGCACCGCGTGAAAGCTCGTCCCCATTCCCACCAGCACCACCCGGTCGAAAGAGCGCACTTGTTCCGCATCGAAGGGAAAGCCGTCCAGCGATATGCGCATGTCTTGAAAATCTATGCGGTCGCGCAGGGCGGAGACCAGCGTCTCCGGCTGCTCCATGATCTCCTTCAGCATGAAGTGCTTGTACGGCCCCTTCGCTGCCGACAGCGCATCGCGCGACAAGCTCACGGCGCGGCGATGCACCGGCGCCCCCTCCAGCGTGGTGACGTGCGCCTGCCCGCCGCGCGCCACGGCCATCTCGCCGCTCACCAGGTGCAGCACGCGCTCCGCCTCCCCCTGGATCGCCGGCACGTCGCTGGCGAAGAACACCGCGCCCTCGGCATAGCCCACCGCCAGCCCGCCGGCGTGGCCGATGCGCAACCCCACCATGGTGTCCGGCGACGCCGCACTCACCGCCACAATGGCATGCGCCCCGCGCAGCATCGCGCCTGCACGGCGCAGCGCCTCTTCCAGCGTGGCCCCATGCGCCAACTGCTCCTCCAGCAGGTGCGGGATCACCTCGGAGTCCGTCTGTGAGGTGAAGCGGTGCCCCGCGCGCTCCAGCCCCGTCTTCAACTCGCGGTAGTTCTCCACGATGCCGTTATGCACCACGGCCACGCCGCCGCTGCTGCAATCCAGGTGTGGGTGCGCGTTCTCGTGGCTCGGCTTGCCGTGCGTGGCCCACCGCGTATGGCCGATCCCCAGCGTCCCCCGAGCGCCCGGGTCAATGGCGGCGGCAAGGTCGTCCATGCGACCCGTGCTCTTGAAAATCGCCAGCTTCCCGTTTGGCTCAACGAGCGCCACGCCCACGGAATCATAGCCCCGGTACTCCAGGCGCTTGAGGCCCTGCAGCAGCAGCGGCAGCGCCTGCTTCCCGCCGCAATAGCCGATGATTCCGCACATGGCCGGAGTCTCCGCCAAACGTTGTCAGGGTTGCTGTTGCGGGTGCCGTTCTGGGACGGGCTTGCGCGCGTAATAGCCGCGGTACTCTTGCGGCAGCATTACCGCCACTCTCTCCATCATCATATCAGTGAGCCCCGCGATCTGCGCCTTGCCTACGTTCCCCTCAAGGTTCGGCAGGCTGAACACCTCGCCGATAGTCACCTTGATCCGACGGCGCTTGAACAAGAAGGCCCACAGGCTGGTGATCCGCTCCGTGCCGGTGATGGCGATAGGCAGCATGGGAGCGCCGGTGCGCAGCGCCAGCATCGTCGCCCCCGGCTTGCCCCGCGCCAGCGCCCCGCGCGACCGCGTGCCTTCGGGGAACATCCCGATCGCCGCATCGCGCCGCAGCGCCTGGTCCACCGCCACGATCGTATCTTTCTGCGGCCCCTCGCGGTCCACGCGGATGCTGCCGTAGGAGCGCGTGAGGAAGCCGATCACCGGCATATCGTACAACTCCTTCTTCGCCATGAACCGCACGCGGCGCGGCATCGCCGCCGCCACCAGCGGCGGGTCGAGAAAGCACAGGTGGTTCGTCACCACGATCAGCGGGCCGTGCGGCGGCACATTCTCCCGCCCCTCCACGGTGCAGCGGGTGAACAGGAAAAAGCAGGTGCGGGAGAACCACGTCCAGAACAGATAGAAGGAGCGGTCGTATGCCCGCCTCATGCCACACCCGCCTTCTTGGCGATGTCCACGATGCGCTCCACCACCTGCGCGATCGTCAGTCCATCCGTTTCCACCACCACGGCGTCCGCCGCCGCGGTCAACGGCGACAGCGCCCGCGTGCTGTCGAGATCATCGCGCCGGCGCAAGTCAGCCAGGATTACCTCGTACTCCGCCGCCGCGCCATTGGCACCGCGCTCCTCATAGCGCCGCCGCGCCCGCTCCTCCACCGAGGCCCACAGGTATATTTTTAGCGGCGCGTGGGTCAGCACCACCGTGCCGATGTCCCGTCCCACCATCACGATGCCGCCTGCGGCGGCGATCTCCCGTTGCTTTGGCACCAGCGCATCGCGCACCCCCCGCACCGCGGACACCTGCGATACGGCGCGGTCCACGTCGGCGGCGAACAGCGTCGCGCTGATTTCCTTGCCCTCGCAACGAATAACCGGCAGGTCGTCTGGAGTCATTGCCCCCGAAAAGTCGAACTGCATGGCCTGCGCGATCTTCGTCAGCGCCGCGTCGTCGCTCAACCCCACACCCCAATCCAGCGCCACGCGGGTCACGGCGCGGTACATTACGCCCGTATCCAGAAAACACAGGCCCAGACGCTTCGCCAGCGCCCGTCCCACCGTGCTCTTGCCTGACGCCACCGGCCCGTCCATCGCGATAATTCGAGCTCGCGCGTGCATAGTGCCGAATAGTATACGGGGTGCGCCCGTGCCCCGGCACATCCTGCCTCCCGTTGACTTTTCCCTGCCCCGGCATACACTGGCGCCATGCGCTTCCACTGGTTCCACCTCATGCCCTACCCCGCGCTGCCCGCGGACTTCTCCCAGAAGCACCGCAGCGTCTGGGTGGACGTCCCATCGAGCCTCTTCGACCCCGCCACCGGCCACCGCATGTATAACGAATATATAGACGAGCTGGAGGAGGCCGCACGCGCCGGCTTCGATAGCATCTGCGTCAACGAGCATCACCAGAACGCCTACGGCCTCATGCCCTCGCCTAACATCATCGCCGGCGCGCTGGCCCGCAGCACCAAGAACGTCGCCATCGCCGTGCTGGGCAACTCCATCGCGCTGTACAACCCCCCGGTTCGCGTGGCCGAAGAGTTCGCCATGCTGGACGTCATCAGCGGCGGGCGGCTCATCGCCGGCTTTCCCCTGGGCACGTCCATGGACACCACCTACGCCTACGGCCAGACGCCCGCCACCCTGCGCGAGAAGTACAACGAGGCGCACGATCTCATCCTGCGGGCGTGGACGGAACGGGAGCCGTTCGCCTTCAACGGCAAATACACGCAGCTGCGCTACGTGAACATCTGGCCGCGGCCGCTCCAGAAGCCACACCCGCCGGTGTGGGTCCCCGGCGCGGGCAGCGTGGAGACGTGGCACTGGACGGCGGAGCGCGATTATCTCTACGCCTACCTTTCCTTCATGGGCTACAAGCGCGGCGAGCATGTGCTCAAGGGCTACTGGGAGGCGATGGCCAAGCGTGGCAAGGACGCCAACCCCTACCGCGCCGGCTTCTTGCAGATCTGCGCCGTGGCCAATACCGACGCCGAGGCGGAGCGCCTCTACGCCCCCCACGCCGAGTATTTCTTCGATACGTGCCTCCACATCGCCCCCGCCTTCGCCGACGCCCCCGGCTACCGCAGCCTCGCCTCCATCCAGGCGGGCCTCGCCTCCGGCTTCGGGCGCGGCACCCCCGCCGATAACCCCAAGCTCACCTGGAAAGACCTCATCGAAGGCGGCTATATCGTCGCCGGCAGCCCGCAATCGGTGCGCCAGCAGCTTGCTGACGTCGCCAAGCGGCTGCACGTCGGCCACATGCTGCTCCTGCTGCACTTCGGCGACATGCCCCGCGAGACCACCTCGATCAACACCACGCTCTTCGCCCGCGAGGTGCTGCCCCACCTGCGCCCGCTGTGGAGCGAATGGGAAGACCGCTGGTATCCCAAACCGCTCGCTGCGGCAGGCCCGCCGTGACCCCCGCCCCGCCCGCGCCGCACACCCTCGCCCTGCCCGATTCTCGCGCGCACGTCTCCCTCTGGGACGCAGGCAACGGGCCTCCCGTGCTCTGCCTCCACGGCTTCCACGGCCTGCCTGCGTGGCAACCCTGGCTCGGCGCGCTCAGCGCCCGCTTCCGCGTCATCGCCCCGCAGCAGCCCGGCTTCGGCGACTCCACCGGCGCGGAGCACCTCGACGATTTTCTCGGTCTCGCCCTGTGCTACGCCGACCTGCTCGCCGCGCTCAAGCTCGACCGCGTCGCCATCGTCGGCCACGATCTCGGCGGCGCCATCGCCTGCGAGCTTTCCGCCCTCTACCCGCGCCTGGTGAGCAAGCTGGTCCTCGTCGCCCCGCTGGGCCTGTGGGATGACGCCCATCCCGTTACCGACTTCTTCGCCCTCACCAACCCTGAGCTGGTCAGGCTCTCCTGGCATGACGCCAATGCCGCCCTAGAGCGCGGCGCCTACCGCGTCCCGCACACCGATGAAGAAAAACGCGCCGACTACCTCGACCGCGTCAAGGCGCTATCCACCGCAGGCAAATACCTCTGGCCCATTCCGGACAAGGGCCTGAAAAAGCGCCTGCACCGCATCCAGGCGCCCGCGCTCTTGGTATGGGGCACGTCGGACAAGATCGTGCCTCCATCCTACGCCACCCTCTTCCAGCGCTCCCTCCGCGATGCGCGCGTGGTGGAGATTCCCCACGCCGGCCACCTGCCCATGCTGGAGCAGCCGGAGCGCTTCCTGCCGCCGGTACAGGAGTTCTTGAGCGCATAGGCCCCGGCTGCGCTACGTATCCTTCAATTGTTTCACGTCCAAGACACGGAACCCGATCTTCACGGTGACCTGGAAGTGGTCTACCTTCCCCATTTCTTGTTCTTGATGAGGCCGCGAACCTGAGTCACCTCGAACCAGACCAGGCCTTTCAACGTCTGGCCAGCGCGAGTCACCGCGTTCCGCACGGCCTGGTCTACGCTCTCTTCCGAAACCCCCACGAGCTCGATGAGTTTGTACGTCTTGTCCGGCATGTGCTTCCTGCAGCAGGGGATGCCCTAAGGGTACCTGGCGCTGCAATCGTGCGCTCCGGCCCCAAGCCGGATTCCCCGCACGTTGCACACACGTTACGCACATGGTACACTCACCTGTGTTGCTACAGGCAACGCAGTGACGGGGAGTAGTACAGGCAGCCAGGGTCCGCTGAGAGCCGGGGGTTGGAGCAACCCGGCGGCCCGCAGCCTCGAACTCGCCCCTGAGCGGCCCGGCGGAACGCCCGCTACAACGGGTGCAGTACACCGGGACGGGTTCGCCCGAAACAGCGATCGAGTGCCCCGATGACGTATCGGGGAACAAGGGTGGTACCGCGGGATACAATCCCGTCCCTTCCGTGGGACGGGATTTTTTGTCTTACGCGGGTGAAGGCTAGAAAGAGGTTGGCGATGAAGCGTACCGGCGCACAAATCGTCTGCGAATCGCTCCAGGCGGAGGGCGTGGACATCATCTTCGGCATTCTGGGCGGCGCTATCCTGCCGCTGTACCAGACGCTGCCGCAGTACCCCAAGCTGAAGCACATCCTGGTGCGGCATGAGCAATGCGCCGCCCACGCCGCCGATGGCTACTCACGCGTCACCGGCAAGGTCGGCGTCTGCTGGGCCACCTCCGGCCCCGGCGCCACCAACCTCGTCACCGGCCTGGCCAACGCCATGATGGACTCCGTCCCCATGGTCGCCATCACCGGCCAGGTGCCGCGCTCCGCCATCGGCAAAGACGCCTTCCAGGAGACGGACGTCACCGGCGTCACCCTCCCCGTCACCAAGCATAACTACCTGGTCATGGACGCCAAGGACCTGGCCCACACCATCAAGGAAGCCTTCTACATCGCCCGCAGCGGCCGTCCCGGCCCCGTGCTCATTGACATCCCCAAGGACGTGCTGCAAGAAGAAGCGGACTACGTCTACCCGGAGTCCGTGACCCTTCCCGGCTACGTGCCGCACCTCACCGGCAATCCCGCGCAAATCAAGCGCGCCGCCAAGCTCATCGCCGAGGCGCACCGCCCCGTCATCATCGCCGGCCACGGCGTCATCATCTCCCGCGCCTACGCCGAGCTGAAGGAGCTTGCGGAAAAAGCCCAGATACCCGTCATCACCACGCTCCTGGGCATCAGCGGCTTCCCCGAAGACCACGTCCTCTCCCTGGGCATGCCCGGCATGCACGGCATGGCCTACGCCAACATCGCCATTGACCGCTCCGATCTTGTCATCGGCATCGGCATGCGCTTCGATGACCGCGTGGTGGGGCGCGTCAAAGACTTCGCCCCCCGCGCCAAGATCATCCACATAGACATTGACCCCGCGGAGATAGACAAGAACGTCAAAACCACCGTACCCCTGGTGGGCGATGTGAAGCGCGTGCTCTCCGCCCTCAACAAGCAGCTGGCGCCCCAGAACCGCCTGGACTGGGTGCGCGAGGTGGACCAGGTCAAGCGCGAGCACCCCTCCCACCTCATCTCGGACACCAACAAAGTGCTGCCGCAGTACGTGGTGCGCCAGATATGGGAGGCCACCAAGGGCGATGCGATCATCGTCACCGGCGTGGGCCAGCACCAGATGTGGGCGGCGCAGCACTTCTTCTACACCAAGCCCGCCTCCTTCGTCACCTCCGGCGGCCTCGGCACCATGGGCTTTGAGGTCCCCGCCGCCATCGGCGCCAAGCTGGGCAAGCCCAAGGAGACCGTCTGGGCCATCTGCGGCGACGGCGGCTTCCAGATGACCCTCCAGGAACTCGCCACCATCGCCGAGCACAAGATCGACATCAAGTTCGCCATCTTCAACAACGGCTTCCACGGCATGGTGCGCCAGTGGCAAGAGCTGTTCTACAACAAGGACTACGTCGCCACCCAGTTCTTCAACCCGGACTTCGTCAAGCTCGCGGACGCCTACGGCATCGCCGGCTTCCGCGTCACAGACAAGGCCGGCGTCCGCGCCACCATTGACCAGGCCATGGCGGTGCGCGGCCCCGTGCTCATAGACTTTGTCGTCGAGCCGGAAGAGAACGTCTACCCCATGATCCCCGCGGGAACTTCCGTCGGTGAGATGATCGAAGCCCCGCTCCCCGGCCTGCACCTGGTAGACTCCAAGGACGCCTCCACCTAGCCCACGGTGAAACAAACATGACCACAAACGGCGCACACCAAGCCCATCAGCACACGGCCCGTCAACACACCATCACCGCCCTGGTGATGGACCACCCCGGCGTGCTCAACCGCGTCGCCAGCATGTTCCGCCGGCGCGGCTTCAACATCGCCAGCCTCGCCGTCGGCGCCAGCGAAATCCCCGGCCAGTCGCGCATGACCTTCGTGGTCAACGGCGACGACGCCACGGTGGAACAGGTCACCAAGCAGCTCCGCAAGATCATCGAAGTGGTGAAGGTCACCGACCTCTCCCAGGAAGACATCGTCGCCCGCGAACTGGCCCTGGTGAAGGTCAAGACCCCCAGCGCCGACTCCCGCGCCGAAGTCATCCAGATCGTGGAACTCTTCCGCGCCAAGGTGATTGACGTCGGCGCGGACACTGTCACCATCGAAATCACCGGCGATGAGAACAAGATCGCATCCATCATGACCCTGCTCAAAGGCTTCGGCGTGGTGGAAGTCATGCGCACCGGCCGTGTCGCCATGTCGCGCGGCAGAAAGGCCCCCGTCCGCGCCGCAGCGGGCAGCGCCAAGGCCAAAGCCTCCAAAGCATAAAACCCGGGCATCGCTCAACCAGACCGCAGCGTACAACGGAAACAACAGGAGAACCAGATGACCGCAAAGGTGTACTACGATAAGGACGCTGACCTGGGCCTGCTCCAAGGCAAGAAGATCGCCGTCATCGGCTACGGCAGCCAGGGCCACGCCCACGCCCTCAACCTCAGAGACTCCGGCTGCGATGTGGTCGTCGGCCTGTATGACGGCAGCAAAAGCCGCACCAAGGCGGAGAAGGACGGCCTCAAAGTCGTGACCGTGGCCGAAGCCTCCAAGTGGGCGGACACCATCATGGTCCTTCTGCCTGACACCGTGCAGTCCGGCGTGTACGATAAGGAAATCAAGCCGGGCCTGAGCGCGGGCAAGACCCTCATGTTCGCCCACGGCTTCAACATCCACTACAAGCAGATCGTGCCGCCGCAGAACGTGGACGTCAGCATGATCGCCCCCAAAGCGCCGGGCCATCGCGTGCGCGAGGTGTTCACCGAAGGCCAGGGCGTCCCTGCCCTGCTCGCGGTGCACCAGGACCCCTCCGGCACGGCCAAGCAGAACGCCCTCGCCTACGCCAAAGGCATCGGCTGCGCCCGCGCCGGCGTCCTGGAGACCACCTTCCTGGAAGAGACGGAGACCGACCTCTTCGGCGAGCAGACCGTGCTCTGCGGCGGCGTCTCCAACCTGGTCAAGACCGCATTCGAAACCCTCACCGACGCCGGCTACCAGCCGGAAGTCGCCTACTTTGAGACGCTCCATGAACTCAAGCTCATCGTGGACCTCATGTACCAGGGCGGCCTCAACTACATGCGCTACTCCGTGAGCGATACCGCCGAGTACGGCGACTACAGCCGCGGCCCCCGCGTCATAGACCAGCACGTGCGCAAGGAAATGAAGAAGATCCTCACCGAAATCCAGGACGGCACCTTCGCCCGCGAATGGATCGCCGAATGGCGCGAAGGGGCCACCAACTTCAAGGCCATGCGCAAGAAGGACCACGACCACAAGATCGAGAAGGTGGGCGCCGACCTGCGCGCCATGATGGAGTGGCTGCCCAAGCCCAGGGATCAGGGGGCGTACTAGTGTCCCGCGCTCCGCATGCTCCCTGCCCTCCCCTCCCCCGGTACGCCATGCGCACCCGCGCCAGCCTCCTGCTCCCCTGCGGGGGAAACATCTTGCATCTTACTGGCGCACACACGGGCTGCAGGGCAGGCACAGCGAGCATCTTCGGAGGCACAGCATCATGAGCACCCACGAGAAGCAAGAAGATAAAGTCCTGATTTTCGACACCACCCTGCGCGATGGCGAGCAAGCCGCCGGCGCCACCATGACCATTGACCAGAAAGTGGAAGTCGCCCACCAGCTTGATCGCCTCGGCGTGGACATCATCGAAGCGGGCTTCCCCATCAGCTCCCCCGGTGAGCTTGCCGCGGTGCAGCGCATCGCCAAAGAGGTGCGCCGCCCCATCATCGCCGCGCTCTCCCACGCCAACAAAAATGCCGTGGACGCCGCCTGGGAGTCCCTCAAGGGCGCGGCGCGGCCCCGCATCCACATCTTCCTCTCCACCTCGGAAATCCACATGTACCACCAGCTGCACAAGGACCGCGAGACCATCCTCGGCATGGCCTGCGAAGCAGTAGCCCGCGCCCGCACGTACGTGAGCGACGTGGAGTTCTCCCCCATGGACGCCACCCGCAGCGACCCGGAATACCTCTACCGCCTGCTGGAGGCGGTGATCGATTCCGGCGCCGGCACGCTCAACATCCCTGACACCGTGGGCTACACCTCACCGGAGGAGTTCTACAAGCTCATCCGCGGCATCTTCGACAACGTCCGCAACATCAGCAAGGCCCGCATCTCCGTCCACTGCCACAATGACCTAGGCATGGCCGTCGCCAACAGCCTGGCCGCCGTCCGCGCCGGGGCGCGGCAGGTGGAATGCACCATCAACGGCATCGGCGAACGCGCGGGCAACGCCTCCTTGGAAGAAGTCGTCATGGCCCTCAAGACCCGCGCCGACACCTACGGCGTGGGCACCGCCGTGGACACCACCCAGCTCACCCGCGCCAGCCGCTTGGTCAGCGAACACACCGGCTTCGCCGTCCAGCCCAACAAAGCCATCGTGGGCAAGAACGCCTTCCGCCACGCCTCCGGCATCCACCAGGACGGCATGCTGAAAGAGCGCACCACCTATGAGATCATGGACCCCATCACCGTGGGACTCAGCGGCTCATCGCTCGTGCTGGGCAAGCTCAGCGGACGCCACGCCTTCCAGCGGCGCCTGGTGGAACTGGGCTATCCCCTGGAGGGCGACGTCCTGGCGAAAGCCTTCGAACGCTTCAAGGAAGTCGCCGAGAAGAAGAAGGAAGTCAGCGATCTCGACCTCCTAGCCCTCATGGCCGACCAGCGCCGCGCCGTCGCCGACGCCTACAGCCTGGAGTCCGTCCACGTCGTCTGCGGCACGGACACCACGCCCTCAGCCACGGTACGCCTCGCCGGACCTGACGGGAAATCGCGGGAGTCCCGCGCTACCGGCACCGGCCCCGTGGACGCCGCCTACAAAGCGATCGACAAGGTCGTCGGCGTGGATGCCACCCTGGACGAATTCACCATCCAGTCCATCACCGAAGGCATTGACGCCATCGGCGATGTCATGGTTCGCGTGGTGAGCGAAGGGATGACCTACGTCGGCCGCGGCTCGGCCACGGACATCATCGTCGCCAGCGCCAAAGCCTACGTCAACGCTCTCAACCGGCTCATCGCCAACAAAGATACGCAGCAGGCCTCCCAGGGCGCCAAGGTCGGGCCGTAGTCAGAATATGCCTCCTGTGATAAAGGTCTTGGGAAAGTGAGTTCCATGCCCCCCAAAACAATGATCCAGAAAATCTGGGACGCCCACCTAGTGCAGCGCGAGCAAGGCAAGCCCGACCTGCTCTACATTGACCTCCACCTCGTCCACGAAGTGACCTCACCCCAGGCGTTCGATGGCCTGCGCTTGAGCAACCGCCGCGTCCGCCGCACCGATCTCACCATCGCCACCGTGGACCACAACGTCCCCACCACCGACCGCTCCCTCCCTATCAAGGACGAAATCTCCCGCAAGCAGATCGAAACGTTGCGGGCCAACGCCAAAGAGTTCGCCTTCACCCTCTACGATATCCACGATAAGGGCCAGGGCATCGTCCATATCATCGGCCCGGAGCAGGGCTACACCCAGCCCGGCATGACCATCGTCTGCGGCGATAGCCATACCTCCACCCACGGCGCATTCGGCGCGCTGGCCTTCGGCATCGGCACCTCAGAGGTGGAGCATGTGCTCGCCACCCAGTGCCTGTGGCAAGCAGCTCCCAAGACCCTGGAAATCCGCACCATCGGCGCGCTCCCCCGCGGCGTCACCGCCAAGGACATCATCCTCAGCATCATAGGCAAGATCGGCGTGGACGGCGCCACCGGCTGCGTCGTGGAGTACACCGGCGAGGCCATCCGCGCCCTCTCCGTGGAAGGCCGCATGACGGTGTGCAACATGTCCATCGAAGCCGGCGCCCGCGCCGGACTCGTCGCCCCCGACGAAAAGACCTTCGACTACCTCAAAGGACGCCCCCACGCGCCCCAGGGCAAGGCGTGGGATGAGGCCGTCTCCCAGTGGAAGCAGCTGCCCTCCGACCCCGGCACGAAATACGAATGCGTTGTGGAGATCAACGCTGCCGCGCTCGCCCCCCACGTCACCTGGGGCACCAACCCCGGCATGGTCGCGCCCGTCACCGCCCGCGTCCCCGATCCCGCCTCCGCCGCCACCGCTTCCGATCGTGCCGCGATGCAGCGCGCGCTGGATTACATGGGCCTAAAAGCCGGCACGCCCATCCAGGACATCGCCATTGACCGCGTCTTCATCGGCTCCTGCACCAACTCCCGCATTGAAGACCTTCGCGCCGCCGCCGCCGTCGCCAAAGGCAGACGCATCTCCCACCGCGTGAACGCCATGGTCGTCCCCGGCTCCTGGCTGGTGAAGCAACAAGCGGAGAAGGAAGGCCTCGACAAAATTTTCACTGAGGCTGGCTTTGAATGGCGCGAGGCGGGCTGCTCCATGTGCCTGGGCATGAACCCGGACACCCTGGCTCCCAAGGAGCGCTGCGCCTCCACCTCCAACCGCAACTTTGAGGGACGCCAGGGCAAGGACGGGCGCACCCACCTGGTCGGGCCGGAAATGGCCGCCGCCGCCGCCATCGCCGGGCATTTTGTGGACATCCGGGAGTGGAAGTAGCGGGTTGCTTCGCCTGAGCATTCCGACTATGTTTCAGCCAGAATGCTCTACAAGATTCGTTTCGCTCCGCAGGCCGCGCGGGACTTACAAGGACTGTCGGCGTATGTTAGGGTAGCCGTCCAAGGTGCTATCGAAGCCCGCTTACGTCACGAGCCCACAAAGACAAGCAAAAGCAAGGTCAAACGCCTGCGCCGCATCGCCAAGCCGCAGTTCCGTCTTCGGGTGGGCGACGTACGGGTGTTTTAAGATGTGACGGACAATCGCGTGGAAATCCTTGGTGTAACCTCGAAGGGAGGGGCGGCGGGATGGCTAGAAAAGTTCGGAGAAATACGGTGAAGCAAGTCGCTCTTTCTTCCGTCAAAGACGACCTGTCGAGGTACCTACGGCTTGCGTCCAAAGAAGAGATCGTTATCACACGACATGGCAAGCCGGCCGGCGTGCTGATCGGTTTCAAATCTGAAGATGATTGGTTTGACTATCGCTTGGAGAACGACCCCCGCTTTCTGCAACGGATCGCGGAGGCCAGGCAAAGCCTTCGATCAGGGCAAGGCGTTTGGTTTGAGGAGCTGAAGGAAGACCTGGCGGCTATCGAAGAGCGGGCAAATGAGCCAAGCGTCCCCTTCTCCAAAGTTGTCAAGCAACTGAAGCGAAAAGGCAAGCTGTAGCCTGCTGTTTCAATGACACTTGGCAGTTGAAGATTTAGCTAGGGTGGTGAAAGGAGCGCCTATGAAATCGACATCGACCGCATCCAGAATATTCGGGGCTAGAGTTTTCTGCCGCAAAGCAGGCGAGATCCAAATCGTGCAGACAGAGAAATCTGGATCGAAGCATACAGATCGATATAAACTCATGCAGCATCACGAAGTATTTGTCACAGAGTCGGATGACGCGGCCATAGGCAAAGCCTTACGAGATGCCTTATATGGGCGGTTACCCAAAAGTACATCCCGGCGCTCGACTGGAAATCCGTAGGAGAATTCAATGCAACCCTTCACCAAACTCACCGGCATCGTCGCCCCGCTCGACCGCCCCAACGTGGACACCGACCAGATCATCCCCAAGCAGTTCCTCAAGCGCATCGAGCGCACCGGCTTCGGCCAGTTCCTCTTCTTCGACTGGCGCTTCCTCCCCGACGGCACGCCCAACCCCGCCTTCGAGCTGAACGACGCCGCCTACAAGGGCGCCGGCATCCTCGTCGCCGGGCGCAACTTCGGCTCCGGCTCCTCCCGCGAGCATGCTCCCTGGGCCCTCATGGACTACGGCTTCCGCGTCGTCATAGCCCCCAGCCTCGCCGATATCTTCCGCAACAACTGCCTGCAGAACGGCCTCCTGCCGCTCATCGTCCCCGAAGACGTCGTCGCCGCCATCATGACCAAAGCCAAGGCCAAGAAAGGCTATCGCCTGACGGTGGACCTGGAAGCCCAAGTGCTGCGCGACAGCGACGGCTTCGAAGCCCCCTTCCAGATCGATGCCTTCCGCCGCCACTGCCTCCTCAACGGCCTCGACGATATCGGCCTCACCATGCAGCACGAGACCAAGATCACCGCCTATGAACGTGCGCACGGCCTCTCCTCCACCTCTCGCTAACCATTCGCCGCGTACTCTTCCACTACACCCAAGGAGCGTCATGGACTTCACCATCGCAGTGCTGGCGGGAGACGGCATCGGGCCGGAGGTCGTCGCCCAGGGCAAGCGCGTGCTTGACCGCATCGGCGCGCAGCGCGGCCACCGCTTCACCTACGCCGAAGGCATGATCGGCGGCTGCGCCATTGACGCCCACGGCACCGCGCTGCTGGACGCGACCACCAACGCCTGCCTGGGTGCGGACGCCGTGCTCCTCGGCGCCGTCGGCGGCCCCAAGTGGGACGACCCCAAGGCCAAGACCCGCCCGGAGGACGGCCTGCTCAAGATACGCAAAGAGCTTCAGCTTTTCGCTAACCTGCGTCCTATCTCCATCTTTCCTCAGCTGATCGATTCCACCCCTCTCAAACCTGAGATTCTGCGTGGCGTAGACATGCTCGTCATCCGCGAGCTCACCGGCGGCCTCTACTTCGGCAAGCCCAAGAAGCGCTGGACCACCACCCGCGGGCGGCGCGGCGTGGACACCCTGTCTTACAGCGAAAAAGAGGTGGAGCGCGTGGTGCGCCTCGGCTTCGAGATGGCCCGCGCCCGCCGCAAGAAGCTCACCTCGGTAGACAAGGCCAACGTCCTCGAATCCTCCCGCATGTGGCGCGAAATCGCCATCGAAATCGGCAAAGACTACCCTGACGTGGCCCTCAGCCACATGCTCGTAGATACCTGCGCCATGAACCTCATCCGCACCCCCGCCTCCTTCGACGTCATCGTCACGGAAAACACCTTCGGCGACATCCTTACCGACGAAGCCTCCGTGCTCGCCGGCTCCATGGGCATGCTGCCGTCGGCCTCTCTCGGCGGGCGAAACCTCGCCAAGAAATGGAGCGGCGGCAAGATCTTCGGCCTCTACGAGCCGATCCACGGCAGCGCCCCTGACATCGCGGGCCAGGACAAGGCCAACCCCCTGGCCACCATCCTCAGCGTCGCCCTCCTCCTGCGCTACTCCCTCGGCCTCCGCGCCGAAGCCCAAGCCGTGGAAGCCGCCGTGCGCCGCGTCCTAGAGCAAGGCCATCGCACCGGCGACATCGCCCGCCCCGGCGAGCGCACCCTCGGCACCCGCGCCATGGGCGATGCCGTCCTCGCTGCGCTCGGCGGGTAGGGCGCCCCCGTTTTGCCCTCCTGTTCCCCGAAGCGGTATACTTATGTAGTGCTGCCGCGTCCAGTTGGGACGCCCTCGGCCACACATGCGCCATGAGCACCATCGAGTTCTACGACACCACGCTGCGCGATGGCTCCCAGGCGGAGGGCATCTCCTTCACCGCCGAGGATAAGCTGCGCATTGCCCAGAAACTCGATGAGCTTGGCATCTCCTACATCGAAGGCGGCTGGCCCGGCTCCAACCCCAAGGACGCCGAGTTCTTTGAGCAGGCCAAGAAGCTGCGTCTCAAGCACGCCAAGATCGCCGCATTCTCCATGACCCGCCGCGCCGGCACCGCGGTGGAGAAAGACTCCAACATCAAGGCCCTGATGGACGCGGAGACGCCCATCGTCACCTTCGTCGGCAAAAGCTGGGACCTCCACGTCACCAGGGTGCTGGAGACCAGCCTGGAAGAAAACCTGGGCATGATCGCCGACTCCATCTCCTACGCCAAGTCCAAGGGCAAGACTGTCTTCTACGATGCCGAACACTTCTTCGATGGCTACAAAGCCAACCCTGAGTACGCCATGCAGACCATCCGGGCCGCCGCCCAAGCCGGCGCCGACTGCATCATCCTCTGCGAAACCAACGGCGGCGCCCTGCCCGATGAGGTGCGCGACATCGTCGCCGCCGTCGCCCGCGAGATGCCCGGCGCCTCTCTCGGCATCCACGCCCATAACGATGGCGAGCTCGGCGTCGCCAATACCCTCGCCGCCGTTATGGGCGGGGCCACGCAGGTGCAAGGCACCATCAACGGCATCGGCGAACGCTGCGGCAACGCCAACCTCGTCTCCGTCATCGCCAACCTCCACCTCAAGCTGGGCAAGCGCACCCTCGCGGACGCCCAGCTGCGCAAGCTCAAAGAGGTCTCCGCCTACGTCAGCGAGCGCACCAACAAAGCGCCCAACCCCTACCAGCCATTTGTGGGAGACAGCGCCTTCAGCCACAAGGGCGGCATGCACGCCGCCGCCGTCGCCAAGGTGGAGAGCAGCTACCAGCACATCGCCCCCGAGCTTGTCGGCAACAGCCCGCGCGTCACCGTCTCCGAGCTTGCCGGGCGCAGCAATGTCCTCGCCAAGGCGCGGGAGCTCGGCATAGAGATAAGCAGGGACAAAGACGTGGCGGCAACGGTCGTGCGGCAGGTCAAGGAAATGGAGAGCCGCGGCTTCGTCTTTGAAGGCGCGGAGGCCTCGTTTGAGCTGCTGCTGCGCCGCGCCCTGCCCGGCTACGTCCGTCCCTTCGAGCTGGTGGACTTCATCGTGCTGGTGGAGAAGCACCGGCGCGCCCCCAGCCAGAACCAGGAGGACGGGCTGCTCTCTGAAGCCACGGTGAAGGTGCGCGTCGGCGGCGAAGTCTTGCACATGGCCGCGGAAGGCGATGGCCCGGTGAACGCGCTGGACATGGGCCTGCGGCAGGCGCTGGTAAAATCCTACCCCGCGCTCTCCCAGGTCAAGCTCACCGACTACAAGGTGCGCATCGTGAACTCTACCGACGGCACGGAAGCCGCCGTCCGCGTGCTCATCGACTCCACCGACGGCGAACACCGCTGGAGCACCGTCGGCTGCTCCTCCAACATCATTGACGCGTCCTGGATGGCCCTGGCCGATAGCCTGGAGTACTGGCTGCTCAAGTACGGCGGTCAGCGCTAGCCTTCACCGGCGCCCCCGCTCACCTACTGGTGCCGCAGCGCCTCGATCGGGTCCATGCGGGCGGCGCGCATCGCCGGATAGATGCCGAAGAACAGGCCGATCGCCACCGCCACCCCCACCGCCAGCACCGCTACGTCCCACGTCACTAGCGTCTGCACCGCCTGCCCGCTCAACGTCAGCTTTTCTAACAGCCGCGCCACGCCGAAGCCCGCGCCCAGCCCGATCCCCCCGCCGGCGATGCTCAACATCATCGCCTCCGTCAAGAACTGGCTGAGAATATCGCGGCGCTTCGCCCCCACCGCCTTGCGAATGCCGATCTCCCGCGTCCGCTCCGTCACGGACACCAGCATGATATTCATGATGCCGATCCCCCCCACCACCAGCGAAATCCCCGCGATGCTCCCCAGCAAGATCGTCAGCACGTTCGTCACTTCCGTCCGCGCCGCGATCAAATCGTCCTGGCTCGTCAGCACAAAATCGTCGACCCCGGTGATGCGGTGCCGCTCCCGGAGAAGCGCCGTAATTGCCTCCTTCGCCGCATCCATCGTCTTCTCGCCCGTGGCCTGCACCGTGATCAGCTGCACCGGGTTCGCCCCCCCCGCCTGCCGCTGGTTCACCAGCCGCGTCTGCACCGTGGTGATCGGCAGCAGCACCGCGTCGTCCTGCACCCCCTGGCCGCCGCCGCCCACCGTCTTCAGCACCCCTACGACACGATACGGCCGCCGGTTGAGCTGGATCGTCTGCCCCAGCGGATCGCTATCGGGGAACAGCGTTGTCGCCACGCGGCTCCCCAGCACCGCATTCAGCGAACGCGCATCCACGTCCGTGTCGGTGATAAAGCGTCCGTCCGCTACGGAGAAGTTCCGCACCTGCTCATAGGACGGCGTCACGCCCAGCACCCGCGTGGCGGTGTTATTCCCTCCCGCTTGCACCTGCGCGAAAGAGTTCACCTCCGGCGCCACCCCCGCCACGTTCGGCGCATCTGCCAGCGCCTCCGCGTCGGACAGCGATAGCGTCAGCCCGCTTCCCAACTGCCCGCGCACGTTCTGGTCGCGGATCGCCTGCGGGCGCACAAAAATCAGGTTCGAGCCGATGCTTTCGATCTGCTGCGTCACCGCCTCGCGGCTGCCCCGGCCAATAGACATAACCGAAATCACCGCGCCCACGCCGATCACCACGCCAAGCAGCGTGAGGAACGTCCGCAGCTTGCTGGCCCACAGCGACCACAACGCGCCGCGCAGACTATCGAGTGGGCTCATGCTTTCGCTCCTGCCTGCTTCACATCGCTCACAACCGCCCCGTCCCGCATAGAGATCACTCGCCGCGCCGATGCGCTCACGGTAGGGTCATGCGTGATCAAGATCACGGTGATGCCGTCCTCCGCGTTGAGCTGCCGGAACACCTCCATGATCGCCGCGCCCACCTTCGTGTCCAGGTTGCCCGTAGGCTCGTCCGCCAGCAGCACCGGCGGCTTGTTCACCAGCGCCCGCGCGATCGCCACCCGCTGCTGCTCGCCCCCGGAAAGCTCCGTGGGCCGGTGGCCTGCCCGGTGCCCCAGTCCCACCCGCTCCAGTGACTCCATCGCCCGCCGCTCCCGCTCCTTCGCCCGCGTGTAGATCATGGGGAGGAACACGTTCTGCAGCGCCGTCATGCGCGGCAGCAGGTTGAACTGCTGGAACACAAAGCCGATCTTGGCGCGGCGTATCTCCGCCAGCGCGTCATCGCCGTAGCTCTGCACATCGCCCCCGTCCAGCACATAGCTGCCTGACGTGGGACGGTCCAGACAGCCCAGGATATGCATCAGCGTGGACTTCCCTGAGCCGGACGGCCCCACTATCGCCACCATCTCACCGTGGTTGATCGTCACGCTCACGCCGTTCAGCGCGCGCACGCCCTCCCCGCCCAGCTTGTACAGCTTCTGCACGTCACGCAACTCGATCAGCGGTCGCTCCACGGGTGTTGCCGTCATATCCGTCACCTGTCTCAGCTAGCGTCCGCCGCCGCCCGCGCCGCCGCGACCGCCCGCGGGAGCGCCGCCCCCGCCCGTGCCGAACGTCCCGCCCGCCCCGCCCGCGCCTCCCAACCCGCCAATCCCGCCGGCCCCAAACTGGAACTGCTGCTGCGTTCCACCCGCGGCGCGCGCCGGCACCACCACCTTGTCCCCTTCGGCCAGACCCCCCGTCACCTCCACCCGCGCCCCGTCGCTCATGCCGATCGTCACTGTCCGGTCGCTGCGCGTCCCGTCAGCCTCCACCACCTTCACTATCGCGCCACCCTGTCTGCGGCTCAGCGCCCGCGCAGGCACCACCAGCACGTCGTTCTTTTCCTGGATCACAATCGTCGCCAGCATGGTCAGGCCGCCGCGCAACAAACGTGCCGCCTGCGGCGGCGCCGTCACGCTGATAATGATGGAGAAGCTGACGATCCCCTGGCTCGTCTGCCCCACGGGAGAGACAGAAGCCACCGCCCCGCGCACCGTCTGCCCCGGCAGCGAATCTGAGGTCAGCCGCACTTGCAGCCCTTCCCTAACCCGCAGCACGTCAATCTCATCCACCACCGCGTTTACCTGCAACGCCGTGGGATCAATCACCACCACCGCCGCCGTGCTCGCCGTCACCGTATCGCCCACCAGCACGGGCAGCGACGACACATCTCCATCGAACGGCGCCGTCAGCTTCGCGCCTGCCAGGTTATCCTGCGACTTCTTCAGCGCCAGCTGCGCTTCGGAGAGCGACAAACTCTTCTGCGATAGCGCTACGCCGTCCGGCCCTGCCTTGAGCTTCGCCAGGTCTTCCTGCGCCTGCGCCAGCGTCGCTTGCGATGTCGCCACCTTGGCCTGCTTCAGCGCAATGTCGCTGGCATCGCCCTGCGCCGCCATCTTCGCCAGCACATCCTTCGCCGCCACCAGCGTCGCCTCCGCCGTGGCCACCTTCGCCTTGCGCAGCGCGATCTCGTTTGCATCGCCGCCCGCCAGCATCGTCGCCAGCAGCGTCTGTGATGCCGCCAGCACCTCCTTGGCGGTGGCAACCTTCGCCGTCTTCACCAAAACGTCGTTGGGGTCGCCGCCCGCCAGCGCCGTATCCCACGCCAGTTGCGCCGCCGTCTGCGCATCCTGCGCCTGCGTCACGGATCGCCGCGCGTTGGTGAGGGCCGACGCATGGTTTGCCTGCAACGCGGTCATATCGTCCCGCGCCTGTATGACCGCGTTATACGCCGTGGTGGGGTCCACGTTATTGAGCATAACCTGATGGTGATATTTGACGATCACCTCCACCGGCGTAAGATACAGATCATTACCGCCCACGCCCAAGCCGTACTTATTCGCCAGCACTATACGGTAGGCGTCCAGCCGGTTCGTCAGCGTGGTCTGCGCATCCGTCACCTGGCGCTGCTGCGTTGCCGTGGTCACCACAGTGGAAGATTGGGAATTCGCCAGGCTCTCCTTGGCGCGGTCCAGCGCCGTCTTGAGCGCGGAGAGCTGATCGCTGGGCACCAGGGCCAGGGTCAGCGCATCTTGCGCCGACTTCAACCCCGCCGTGGCGGTGGCCACCGCCTCCCTTTGCTTGACGATGTCCAGCGCAGCGTACGGCAGCGCTGCGGCATCCTGCGCCACCTTCAGCGCGCTCGTCGCCGCGGCCACCGCCTCCTCCTGCTTACGCAGGTCCTGCGCGGCGTAGGGCGTCTTCGCCAGGTCCACCGCGTCCTGCGCACCCTTCAGCCCCGCCGTCGCCGTGGCGATCGCCTCCTGCGCCTTCGCCAGCGCCAGCGCGCCGCCGTTCGCCTTCGTATCGTCATACGCCTGCTGCGCCGCCAGCAAGCTCCCCTGGGCGCGCGCCACCGCGGCAGCCAGGTCAGTCTCATCTATCGTTGCCAGCACCTGGCCCTTCGTCACCCGGTCGCCCACCTTCGCCCCCACCTTCGTCACCGTGCCGCCCGCGCTGAACCGCAGCGTCTGCGTGGTGGAATACGCCAGGCTCCCCGTCGAGACAACGCTTTGCGAAATGTTCCCCCTCGCCACCGCCGAGATCGTCTCCGTGGGCGTCGCCGACGCCGCATCGCTGCCGCTGCACGCGGACAGGATCATCGCCGCCGTCACCACGCCTCCGCTCAGGGCCATCAAGGATCGCATAGAGACTCCTCGTTACATACGGTAGAGACGGGATCACCCGGAAAATTCCGGGCCATGAGGTGAAAACGCGCCCGCGCCTCCAAAGTTAGCACCGTCGCCTAGCCGATTTCCAGTACGGCTGGCCTAATTTGCCCGCCTCCAGGCTTAGCCGATTTCCAGCACGGCCTCAGTAATCTGCCCGTCTTCCAGATGAAAGGCGCGGATCACGGGATTGCCCTCATCCGCCAGGGACACAATAAGATAAGCGTACTCCGGCCATGATGCCTGCTTCACGTCGGTGACGGAAGGATACGCTTCTGTGAACGTGTGCGAATGATAGAACCCCAGGATGCCCAGCCCTGCCCGTGTCGCCTCAGCGTCCACCGCCAGCATCTCCTTGGGGTCAAAGGCGAACTTTACCGGGCTATGCGCGGTGTTATCGGCGCGGAACAGCCGCGTGAACGTCTCCCCGTCGCCCGCCAGCACGCCGCAGCACTCGTTGGGCGCCTCCGCCCGCGCATGGGCGATCATCCCCTCGGCCACAGCGCACGGCAACTTCACCTGATGCATCTTGCTCTGCTTTCCTCTGCGCTATCGCGTCACGCCGTCACAGTTACCGGCGCGCCTTCTCCCGCCGTCACCTTGCCGATCGCCGCCGCCTCGGCAACACCGGCCTGATGCAGCATCTCCACCAGGCGCCTCGCCTTGCGGGGAGAGACGGAAATGAGCAGCCCGCCGGAAGTCTGCGGATCGTACAGCAAGCGCCACGCCTCGGGATGCACCGCCGCATCCCACGCCACGGCGCTATCGTGATACTCCTTATTTCTCGACGTTCCCCCTGGAGAAATATGCTGCTCCGCCGCCAGCTCCCACGCCCCGCGCATCAGCGGCGTGCGGGAAAAAAATATTGCCGCTCCTGCATGGCTGGCGCGGAGCATCCCCCGCAGATGCCCCAGAAGCCCGTATCCCGTGACATCGGTGCAGGCGTGCACGCCCACCGCCACCGCCGCCTCGGACGCCGCCTTGTTCAGCGCGGTCATGTGCCGCACCGCCACCTCCAGCGTCGCCGCGTCCGTGCGATCGTTCTTGAACGCCGTCGTAATCACGCCCGTGCCCAGCGGCTTCGTCAGCACCAGCACATCGCCGGGGCGCGCCCCCGCATTCGTCAGCTCCTTGCCGGGGCGCACCACCCCGGTCACCGCCATGCCGTACTTCGGCTCCTTATCGTAGATCGTGTGCCCGCCCACAATGGGCACCCCCGCCTCCGCCGCCTTCGCTGCCCCGCCGCGCAGGATCTCCCGCAGTATCTCCTTCGGCAAGTCCTGGGGAAAGCTGGCGATGTTCATCGCCGTCAGCGGCTTCGCCCCCATCGCGTAAATATCGCTCAGGCTATTGGCCGCGGAAATCGCCCCATAGGTAAAGGGATCGTCCACAATCGGCGTAAAGAAGTCCACTGTCTGCACCAGCGCCAGCCCGCCCGTGAGGCGATAGACAGCCGCATCGTCCCCCGTCTCGAACCCCACCAGCAGGTTGGGATCGTGCACCAGGTTCAAATGATCCGTCAGCATTGCCAGGTCCCCCGGACCGCACTTCGCCCCTCAGCCTCCCGTGGCGGTGAGCGAAGTAAGCCGGATGGGCTGTGTCGCCGTCATGCGTTTTCCCCTAGCTGCCCTGCCTGATGCCCCACGGAAATGTTCTGAAGCGGGACTCCGTCTATTGTACCGTGCAGCACCGTCCCCTGCATAGGTTTATTCTCTTGCCTCCATCACGATTCGTCATACCCAAGCCTGCACCTGCCCTCCTCGTTTTGCCAAGATGATTTCCCCTGGCTTTTCTCTCTGCCCCTTTTCCTGCCCTGCGGGCGTAACGCCGCCGCCCTCGCCGCATCACGCCTCGCGCCGCATTTCCTCTTGACAGGCTCCGATTGTGACGGTATTCTCAATCGTGCAAAATCGTGCCTGGAGTACACTCCGGTGGCGTCCGCGCGGCGCCGCCGGGAAATCGAGCTACGATGGACCCAAACGCCCCCAACCACGTCGACTGGCGCGCGACGAGCCACCTGCTCTGGTGGCTCTGGCTCATCGTCATCTTCGCCGTAGGATTCGCCACCCACTTGGTGCTCGCCCACGCCATCATCCCTTCTCTTCTTGCCACAGGGCATATCCCTGACGGCATCCGGGAGAAGGTGCGCAAGACGCGCGGCCCACTGTACATCACCGCGATCATCCTCCTCGGCACCATCGCCTTCTGGTTCGCCAAGGCCACGGACGGCGCGCACGAGATGCGTAACTTCTTTGACCGGTTCTGGATGTAGGCCACTCCATATGCTTTCCACCCCAAAGACACACACCGAGGCTCCCTGTGCCTAAAGTACCCCTGGCCGTCAAGATCGCCGTGCCCATCGTCGGCCTCCTCCTCACCATCGGCGTCACTATCACCGCCGTCGGCATCCTCAAGGCCTGGTGGAGCACCCCGTTCAGTCCCGTGCAACCCAGCGGAACCCAGCCCATCGCCTTCCGCCATGATCTGCACGTCATCGCCAAGATCGATTGCCAGTTCTGCCATCGCGGCGTCACCCTGACGGAAGCGGCAACCCTGCCCTCCGTGGAGCAGTGCTACTTCTGCCACCAGGTCGTGCTCAAGGACTCCCCGGAAGTCTCCAAGATCGCCTACGCCTTCCAGAACGGCGAGCCCATCAACTGGGTGCGCGTGCACCGCCTGCCCGATCACGTCCAGTTCGTCCATGACTCCCACGTGCGCTTCTTCGCCGAACAAAACGGCATCGCCCCCTCCCAAGCCTGCTCCATCTGCCACGGTGATGTCGGCTCCATGAAGATCGCCGAGCAGGTGCGCAACCTCAAGATGCGCGACTGCGTGGACTGCCACCGCAACCGTTACCTCACCTACCTCGCCCCTGACGCCGCGCAGCGCATCCGCACCGCCGTCGTCGAAGGCCAGAGGCTTCCGCCCCCCACGGACTGCGCCGCCTGCCACTATTAGGGTATACAGACACCATGCCATTCACTCGCAGAGACTTCCTCAAGCTGGCCGGCGGCTCCGCCGGAGGCGCCGCTATTCTCGCCGCATGCCGCCCCGGCGTGCGCGAGTTCATTGAGCAAAGCCCGGCGCGTCTGCCGGAAGACCAGGCCACCGGCACCGACAACTGGTACGCCACCACCTGCCGCCAGTGCGGCGCGGGCTGCGGCATCGTCGTCCGCCTGGTGGAAGGCCGCGCCAAGAAGATCGAAGGCAACCCCAAGCACCCCGTCAACATGGGCAAGACCTGCGCCCGCGGCCAATCCAGCGTACAAGCCATCTACCACCCTGATCGCATCCGCCGTCCCATGAAAGCCACCGGCGCCCGCGGCTCCGGCGCCTTCCGGGAAATCTCCTGGGAAGAAGCGCTCAACATCCTGCGCGACAATCTCAAAGGTCTCCAGGGCCAGGCCGGCACCGTCAGCATCGTCACTGATCCCGCTGGCGGCCACTTGGGCGGGCTGGTGCAAGAGTTCGCCCGTGCCCAGGGCGCCGTCTTCACCCAGTACGAACCCCTGGAGCACAGCACCCTCCGTGAAGCCATCAAGCGCGCCTTCGGCCAGGAGCGCATCCCCGACTTCGATATCAAGAACGCCGCGCAAGTCTTCTCCTTCGGCGCGGATTTCCTCGGCGGCTGGGTCTCCCAGGTCCGCCACTCCCGTGGCTACGGCGAGTTCCGCCAGGGCGATCGCGTCCGCGGTGCCCTCACCTCCATTGACGCCCGCTTCTCCTCCACATCCGCCAGCGCCGATACCTGGGTGCCCGTCACCCCCGGCGCGGAGGGCAAGCTGGCTCTGGCAATGGCCCACGTCATCATCAGCGAAAACCTGGGCGCCGCCCGCGCCGCCCAGGCCCTCACCGGCGGGCGCGGCGCAGCGGCGCTCGACGCCTTCGCACCCGACCGTGTCGCTGCCGCCGCCGGCGTCTCTGCCGCCCGCATCCGCGAGCTTGCCCGCGCCTTCGCCGATCGCGCTCATCAGCCTGCCATCGCCATCGGCGGCGGCTCCGCCGGCGCGCACACCAACGGCGTGTTCAACCTCACCGCCATCTATGCCCTCAATCACCTCGTCGGCAGCGTCGGCGTGCGCGGCGGCGTCCTGCCCAACCCCGAATCTCCTCTCACCTCTCTCCCCGGCGCCGTCTCCGTCCGCCTGCTCCCCAAGGCCGGCGGCGCGCCCTACACCGCCTGGAAGGCGGAGGTAGACCGCATCCGCGGCGGCGCCGTCAAGACGCTCCTCATCCGTAACGCCAACCCCGTCTGGGGATCCCCCTCTGCCTTGGACGTGGCCGGCGCCTTCAGCCGCGCCGGCTTCATCGCCAGCTTCTCCAGCTTCCTGGACGACACCACCTACATGGCCGATCTCGTCCTCCCCACCAACCTGCCCCTGGAAGACTGGGGCGACATGCCTCTCGATCCCGCCCCGGGCATAGAAGCCGTCGGCTTCCAGCAGCCCGTGGTGCGGCCGTTCTACGAAACGCGCGGCTTCGGCGACCTGCTCCTCACCCTCTCCCAGGATCTGGGCTACGAACGCCAGATCCCCTGGACCACCTTCCGCGACCTGCTCCGCGACGGCGCCCAGCGCCTCTACCAGTTGCGGCGCGGCTCCATCAACGCCGCCACCTTCGAGGGCTTCTGGAACGAGCTGCTCCGCGCCGGCGGCTGGTGGGACGAAACCCGCACCGGCACGCTGCCCGCAACCGTGCCCCTGCTCGATCTCACCGACGCCGACGCCCAGACCGGCAACGCCGCCACCTACCCCTACGCCCTCCTGCCGTTTGAGAGCATCTCCCTGGGCAACGGCCAGCTGGCCCAGCTCCCCTGGATGCAGGCCACCCCTGACCCCATCGCCACCACCACCTGGGACACCTGGGTAGAGGTCAATATGAAGCTGGCGGAGGAGCAGGGTCTCAAGGAAGGCGATGTCGTCCGCCTGGAGTCCCCTTCCGGCGCCATCGAGGCTGCGGTGTACCCCAACCCCGCCACCCCTCCGGGCGTGCTCGGCGTCCCCATCGGCCAGGGCCATAAAGCCTTTGGCCGCTGGGCCCAGGGCCGCGGCTCCAATCCCCTGGCCATACTCGAACCCCGCGTGGACGCCAAGACCGGGTCGCTGGCATGGGCCGCCACCCGCGTGCGGCTCGTCCCCACCGGCAACCGCCGCCGCATCCCCAAGATGGAGAACTCCGTCCTCGCCGTGGACTTCACCAAGGAAATCGCCCAGGTCACCCCCAAGGACTAGCACGCCCCCACACGGAGCCTCTGGATGACAACGCAGCACGCACAGTCCCCAAAGTGGAGCATGGTGGTCGACGCCGACCGCTGCACCGGATGCCAGGCCTGTGTCGTCGCCTGCCAGGCGGAGAACAACGTCCCCCTCAATACAGACGATATCTTCAAGCAAAAGCGCGCCATCGAATGGATTCGCATTGAGCGCTACTGGGAAGGCGAATACCCCAACATCAAGGCCCGCTTCCTCCCCGTGCTCTGCCAGCACTGCGAAAACGCCCCCTGCGAGCCGGTGTGCCCCGTCTACGCCACCTACCACAACGACCAGGGCATGAACGTCCAAATTTACAACCGCTGCATCGGCACCCGCTACTGCGCCAACAACTGCCCCTACAACGTCCGCTTCTTCAACTTCTGGGAGCCGGTGTGGCCGGAGAGCCTGCGCAACCAGCTCAACCCTGACGTCACCGTACGCAGCCGCGGCATCATGGAAAAGTGCAGCTTCTGCATCCAGCGCATCCGCGCCGGCACCCGCCGCGTCAAAAAAGAGGGCCGCGCCCTTGCTGACGGTGACGTCGTCCCCGCCTGCGCCCAGGCCTGCCCCACGGACGCCCTCGTCTTCGGCAATATGCATGATGCAGGCAGCCGCGTCCGCAAGATGTCGGAAGACAAGCGCCATTACAGGCTCCTGGAGCGCAGCGGTACTGACCCCAACGTGATCTATCTCAAGCGCGTGGACCCCACCGCCACAGAAGGCGCCGGCCATGAATAATGGAACCCACGGCCACGTGGGCCGCGCCGGCGCCGCGGGCCATGACAATGGCCATGCCGGGCATTACATGCCCCAGGTCCTCACCAAGACCCCCCCGGAGATCAGCAGGGAAATCCTTGCCGCCACCCGCAAGGTCACCCCGCGCTACAAACTCGCCCTCGCCGTCACCGGCGGCCTCCTCGTCCTGGGCATCATCGGCTTTGCCATCCGCCTCTCTGACGGCTTCGAGAAGTTCACCCCCTGGGCCTACACCATGGCCACCTTCGCCTTCATCCTCGCCACCGCGGGCGCCGCGCCCATCGTCTCCGTCGGCCAGCGCATGATCCGCAGCCACTGGCGCCGTCCCCTGGGCCGCGCCGCCGAGCTTTTCGCCGTCGCCGGCATCCTCAGCACCCTGCTCTTCATCCCCCTTCTCCTCATCCTGCCCTCCGCGGACAACCGCCGCAGCATCTGGTTCGAGTTCCCCGGCGCGCCGCACGTCTACCAAATCCTCGGCGTTGTGGGACTTGCCGTGCTCGGCCTCGCCCTCCTCTGGGTCGCCGCCATCCCCGATCTCGCCGCCCGCCGCGATCTTGACCAGCCCGGCGCAGCACAGCGCTGGGCCTCGCGGCTTTCCATGAACTTCCGCGGCACCCCCCGCCAGTGGAGCGTCCTCCGCGCCGGCCTGCGTATCCTCGGCGCCCTCTACTTCATGTTCTACATCTGGATCGTCACCATCGTCGCCGCCGACTTCGCCCATGCCCTCATCCCCGGCTACAAGGACGCCATCTTCCCCGCGCACCAGGCCCTCAACGGTTTGCAATGCGGCCTCGCCGCCACCCTCGTCGCCGCCTTCCTCCTCAAAAAGTTTGGCGGCTACAACGATTTTCTCACCGTGGACCAGTTCTGGTCCGCCAGCAAAATCCTGCTGGCCCTCTCCCTCCTGTGGGCCTACTTCTGGGCCTCCGCCTTCATGATCTATTGGTACGGACGCCAGCCCCAGGAGAGCGTCATCCTCCGCATCTTCTACGCGGAGTCCTACCGCGTCCCCTTCCTCATCTCCTTCTTCATGCTCTTCCTCGTGCCCTTCCTCGGCCTCATGTGGAACAACGTCCGCAAGAGCATCCTCGGCCCCGTCATCGTCTCCTGCTCCATCCTCATCGGCAGCTTCTTCGATAAGGTCCGCGTCTACGTCGCCGCCTTCCAGCAGGGAGACGTCCGCGCTGATGCCCTCCATGAGCTGCATCCCCCCGCCATATCGGAAGTCACCCCGCCCCTCCTGCCCCACGCCCCGGACCTCATGATTATCGCCGGGGCCATCGGCGGCGTCATCTTCCTCTACCTCCTCGCCGCCAAGTTCATCCCTCCCGTCTCTATCTGGGAAGTCTCCGAAGGCACCCTCTACCGCAAGACCGTCAAGTTCCTCAAGCGCTCCATCATGGTGATGGGGAAGCCGGAGTAGTCCATGCAAGACCGGGCCATCGCAGGACAAAATACCCAGGAAGTCGATCGCAAGATCAACCAGGATCTTCTGGGCAACGTGCTGGCCGCGCCCATGCGGTTCTGGCTGCTCCTAGGCTTCCTCGCCCTGGTGGTAGCCATGGCCGGCGGCGCTGTGGGCTACATGGTCAACCAGGGCTTGGGCGTCACCGGCCTGCACCGCCCCGTCATGTGGGGCTTCATGATCACCAACTTCGTCTTCTGGGTGGGCATCTCCCACGCCGGCGTCATGCTCTCCGCCATCCTCCGCCTCTCCCAGGCGGAGTGGCGCCGTCCCGCCACCCGCGCCGCGGAAGTCGTCACCGTCTTCGCCCTCATGACCGCCATCATGATGCCCATCATCCACAGCGGGCGTCCCTGGCGCACCCTCTACTGGGCCTTCCCCTATGACTTCTCCCGCGGCATCTGGCCCAACGTCCGTTCCCCCCTCGTCTGGGACCCCGCCGCCATCACCACCTACCTCACCTCCAGCATCCTCTTCGTCTACGTCGCCCTCATCCCTGACCTCGCCGTCGCCCGCGACCGCTCCACCGGCATCCGCAAAGCCATCTACAGCGTCGTCGCCATGGGCTGGCGCGGCTACCCCCGCCAGTGGCGCTTGCAGATCATCGCCGGCTTCCTCCTCTCCGCCCTCATCCTCCCCGTCTTCGTCTCCGTCCACTCCATCGTCTCCTGGGACTTCGCCGTGGCCCAATCGGTAGAAGGCTGGCACTCCACCATCTTCGCCCCCTACTTCGTCATCGGCGCCGTCCTCTCCGGCGTCTCCGCCGTCGTCACCGTCATGATCATCCTGCGCTACCTCTTCAAATGGCATGACTACATCACGTCGGACACCATTGATTCCCTGGGGCGGCTCCTCGTCGTCGTCGCCCTCGCCTGGTTCTACTTCTTCGCCCTGGAAATCCTCTTCGGCCTGTACACCCTGGAGAACTCCGAGCTCGCCCTGCGCAAAATGCAGATGTTCGAGCCTCCCTACTCTTACCTCTTCATCACCTTCCTCCTTACCGCCTTCGTCATCCCCGTGCCGCTGTGGCTCTTCCGCAGCGTGCGCCGCAGCTTCCTGTGGATGACCATCACCACCATCCTGGTCAACATCGGCATGTGGCTGGAGCGCTTCCTGATCATCGTCCCCGGCATGGCCCGCAAGGGCGACCTCACCTTCAACTGGAGCACCTACCACCCCAGCATCATCGAAATCCTCATCGTCATCGGCACCTTTGCCCTGGTGGGCATGCTCATCCTCCTCTTCTCCAAGGTCGCCCCCCTGATCCCAATCTATGACGTCAAGGAAGGGCAGATACTCAGGGACAAGATCACCATCGGCAAGGTTGACGTGCCCGCCGTCAAGCGCGAAGAATAAAGAGTCCTGAAGAACACCTAGAAAGGGGGAGCTACCCCATATGGCAAAAAAACAGGTCCTCGGCATCTTCCGCACGGCGGACAACGCCGCCCTGGCGACCGACCGCCTCAAAGAGGCCGGCTTCGCCGGAAGCGACTACACCGTGCTCACCGGCAGCCCCTACCCGGAGGGCGCCTTCGGAGAAGAGACGACCAAGCACCGTCTCTACGCCTTCCCCTTCTTCGGCGCCGCCATTGGCTTCTCCGTCGCCATCCTTCTCACCACCGGCACCCAGGTCTCCTACCCCCTCGTCACCGGCGGCAAGCCCATCATCGCCGTGCCCGCCATGGCCGTCATCACCTATGAAGGCACCATGCTCGGCGCCATCATCATGACCATCCTCGGCGTCCTCTTCGAATCCCGCCTGCCCCGCGCCGTCATGGGCCTGTACGATACGCGCATCACCGAAGGCTATATCGGCATCGCCCTCAATTGCCCCGAAGAGCGCCTGCAAGCCGCCGACCTCGTCTTCCGCCAGGCCGGCGCGGATGACGTCAAGCACCAGAAGTAGCCCCCAGAAGCGAACCAAGGAACGCCATCACGATGACTCTCCAGGGTACACAAAGGGCGATGCGACGGCTGGCTAAAGGCCGCCTGCTGCTTTTGGCTGCCGCGCTCCTCGGTATCGCTACCGTCGCCTGCGAAAAAGGCACCTACTCCGTGGACCTCTTCCCCGAGATGCATTACAACCAGTCCTTCAAGTACGGCGAGCCGCCCCGGCTCTCGCCCCCGGAAGACGCCGTGCCCGTCACCGGCAAGGCCCCCGCGCTCACGCCTGCCGAGGCCGCCGCCGCGCGCAACCCCGTCGCTCGCACAGCGTCCACCGTCGCCCACGCCCGCGAGACCTATCGCGTCAACTGCGCCATGTGCCACGGCGATCTCGGCAAGGGCGATGGCGCGGTCGGCGCAATCCTCGTCCGCGATGGCTACCTCGCCCCCCCCAACCTCACCGCCGCCGCCACCCAGGCCAAGGCCGACGGCGAACTCTACAACACCATAACCAACGGCGTGGTAGTCATGCCCAAGTTCGGCAAGCTCCTCCCTGACAGCGACCGCTGGGAGCTCGTCCTCCTCCTCCGAGAACTGGCCCGCCAGTAAGAAAGAGACGCGCCATGACCACCGAAGCACAAACTCCCGCTGAAGGCATCACCCGCCGCAAGCTCCTCCTCATCGGCCTCGTCGGCGCCACCGGCGCCGCCGGCCTCGCCGCCCTCCTGCGCCGCAACTCCAAGGACGCCGCCCAGGCCACCAACCCTGGCCTCAACCTGGAAAAAGACTCCCTCTTCCGCCCCCGCCCTGACCAGGCCGATCGCGTGCTGGGCCGCCGCTAGCCCCTTCCCCTTTCCACGCCACCCGTCCCTGACTTGTGGGCCTGCCGGGCGCTACTCCCAACCTCTCCCCGCACCACCAGCGCCCCCGACTTGCGGGCCTGCCAGTTATTCGCCCCCTCTTGCCGTTCCTCTTTCACGTTGACGCCGCACCCCCCTGTGCTAAAATAATCCTGTTGCCATAGGGCATTCCCATGCGCGCTATCAGCAATCCTTATAGCGCCCTACAGAAGGCAGCCTCCCTGTGACCACCAGCGCAAGAACAAAATTCAGCCCCGACGAGCTTACCCAAATCTCCCTGGGCTTTGAAGGCCAACGCCCGGAAGAGATGCTTCGCTGGGCCTTTGACGCCTTCGGCAGCGGCGTCGGCATCGCCGCCTCCTTCGGCGGGGCCTCCGGCGCCGTCATCATGGACATGGCCCTCAAGCTCAAGCCGGACGTCACCATCTTCTACCTGGACACCGATTTTCTCTTCCCCGAAACCTACGCCTACATTGACGCCTTCACCAAACGCTACGGCGTCACTCCCGTGGCCTACAAGTCGCGGCTCACCCCGGAGCAGCAGGCAGCGCGGCACGGCCCTGCCCTCTGGCAGCGCGACCCCGACAAGTGCTGCGACCTCCGCAAGGTCGAGCCTAACGCCCGCGCCCTCGCTGGCCTCAGCGCCTGGGCCACCGGCATCCGCCGCGATCAGTCCGGCGCTCGCGGCGGCGTGAACCTGGTGGAATGGAACAAGAAGTTCGGCCTCGTCAAGCTCAACCCCGTCGCCGCATGGACCAAGAAAGAGGTCTGGGCCTACATCTTCGAGCACAAGGTGCCCTACAACCTGCTGCTCGACCAGGGCTACAAGAGCATCGGCTGCACCCATTGCACCCGCGCCGTCGGCGCAAACGAAGACGAACGCGCCGGGCGATGGTCCGGCACGGACAAGACGGAGTGCGGCCTCCACACCTAACCTCGCTGCCCCGTGCAGCTTCGCTAGGGCATAGGTAAGGGCAAACCGCCTCCCACCAATTCAAGGAGTCTCATGGAACACAAAGGCTTCACTGTGTGGTTCACCGGCCTCTCCGGCGCCGGCAAGACAACGCTGGCCGATAGGCTCGCCCCCATCCTGCGCCAGCGCGGCCTCAAGGTCGAGCTGCTCGATGGCGACGTGGTGCGCACCAACCTCTCCAAGGGCCTGGGCTTCTCCAAGGAAGACCGCGATACCAACATCCGCCGCATCGGCTTCGTCTGCAACCTCCTCACCCGCAACGGCGTCGTCGCCGTCGCCTCTGCCATCTCCCCCTACCGTGACGTGCGCAATGAGGTGCGCGGCAACATCGGCAGCTTCGTCGAAGTCTACGTGGAATGCCCCATCCCCGTCCTTGCCGAACGCGATGTCAAAGGCCTGTACAAGAAAGCCCTTGCCGGGGAGATCAAAAACTTCACCGGCGTAGACGACCCCTACGAGCATCCTCTCAAACCGGAAGTCGCCGTCAACTCCAGCACGGAGACCGTAGACCAGAGCCTCGCCAAGATCGTCGCCGCCCTTGATCGCCTCGGCTACCTCCCCACCCCGCCTCCCCGTGCGTCCCACCACCCCTAATCTGTGGGCCTGCCGGTCATTCAGCCCCCCCCCCGCCAGCGCCCGTCTCTGTCATTGTCGAGTCCTCGATAGGCCGGTTCCATCGGCCCGAGCCCGACGCAGGCGGGAACAACGAGGTCTGCCACACCACAGCGGCCGCGTCCCTACTCGACAGTGGTAATTGCGAGCGCCAGGATCACCCCTACATCACCGGCGACCCATGGTGATGCACCAGCAGCCACCGCCCGCCGGCCTTGACGAACACGTTCGTCGCCTGCACCCGCCCCTCGCTCACCGCGCCGTCCAGCACCGTGGTGAGGTTCTCCAGGCACAGCACCCGCGCCGTCGTCTCGCTGTCGAAATGCACCTGCACCCCCGTCACCGTAAACTGCATCAGCGTCGCCCCCTCGAAAATCCGCCGCCAACTCTCCATCACCGGCCCGATCCCCGCCAGCGGCCGCCAGCCCGGATGCACCACCGTCGCCGCGTCTGACTGCGCCCACACCGCCCGCATGCGCTCTGTATCCAGGCTCTGGAACGCCGCGTAAAACGCCGCATTCGCCTGGCGCACCGCCTCCCGCTCCCGTTCCAGCTCTTCCGTCATATGCCCCTCCAGTTGTTGGCCAGCCCTACGGCCAAGGGTGCCTGGTGGGAAGGATTGAACGGCCACCAGGCGTTACGACAACCCAGATGTTATCGTTCACTCTCAGCAGGCTCTGAATCAACCTTGTGGCGATGAGCCAATCGGTGCTTGGTTGCGTAGGGGTCAGCATTCCCTCGTGAACGATGGAATGAAGATTGTTTTCGCCGTCTTCGAACGTGTCCGGCGTCAAGTAGTTGGATGCCATTCGGTAGCCAGGCGGATTGAAGCGGATTGAAAGGGAAGGTCTCCTCCAGGTAGCTCCGTGTTGCATCTACGACCTGTTTTCCAATCCAGGTGCGATAAGGCTGGTCGCTGAGCCTGTGCAATGCGTCGGCGTTAGCTAATGCCTCTTCTAAGAGATGGTCCGTGCCCAAAGCCGGGCGGTAAACTCTCCGCTGGTAGCGGCCGTAGATTCCTGAGCGGTCAACCACTTCGAGGCGAAAGGCGAGCGACTCCACCTTGTGGTGGTAGTGCTCGTGTAGGAAGTAGCTGTAAGTGGCTACCCGCAATAATACTCGGGCAAGGGGACGCGTCAAAGGAGTAGGTGACCATAGAAACCTTGCGATGTCCTTCGTCCGCTGCAGGATACAGCCTTCTTCAATGAAGATTCCCCAAGCCCTGCCGTAGTTGTGGATAGGTTGATACCAGGCGCAACGATCCCAGTCCTGGCTCGCTGCCATCTCTCGAATCTCGTCTTCTGAGGGTGGTGGGGCAGCAAGCGCCACTTCTAACTGACCCATTAGATCCCCTGGCAATTCCGGTTGCCAGGGATCGTCCTGCTCTCGCTCGACCAAAAGCACTCCATCTCGTCGCTGGCGCGGGAACAGCGTGTTCCAGGCTAAGCGAAACCGGTCATACTCCAGATCGTCGAACTCTCGCCAGGGCGAGCGGCTGTTCGGGTCGTCCCATCTCTTAGAGAACTCGACAAGATTCTCAATGCTGGGCATATAGTCCCCTGTTCGTTCTATGGGTGTCTCCAAGGATACATGCTTAGTCTAATGCTGGAGGCAGGCCACTTTCTTCTGGCCCCCTATCGCCACGTCCGCTATACTCTTATCTGTTGACCGTCGCGCCACCCTCTCCCGCGACTCCTGGAGCCACCCATGAGCCTGGCCCGCTTTGACGACCTCTCCCAGCGCGCCCTCGCCCTGGCCCACGCCGCCGCCGGCCGCGCCGCCGCCGCCGTCGAACCCCTCGACCTCGTCGCCGGCCTCCTCCGCCTCGATGCCGCCGGCCTTGCCGCTCCCCTCGTCCTCCTCAACCGCGACGCCGCCGCCATCGCCGACGCCCTCGCCCGCCCCTCCGGCCCATCCCGTCCGCCCCCCGCCATCCTCGACCCCTCCCCCGACCTGCAATCCTTCCTCGACCGCGCCTGGGACGCCGCCGCCGCCCAGCAGCGCCACATCGTCTCCCTCCACGCCCTCGCCGCTGCCGTGGCCCAGCATGCCGCCGCCGTCCCCGCGCTCGGCGAGCGACTTGCCGCCGCGGGCCTTACCCCCGACGACCTCAAGCGCGCCATCGCCTCCGCCTTCGCCCCAACGGAAAGCGCCGCCACGCCAAAGCCCGCGCGTAACCTGGCAAAGTTCGCCCGCTGCCTCACCGATCTCGCCCGCGCCGGCACCCTCGACCCCACCATCGGCCGCGATGCGGAGATTCACCGCCTCATGCAAGTGCTCTGCCGCCGCGTGAAGAACAACCCCGTGCTCCTGGGCAAGCCCGGCGTCGGCAAAACCGCCATCGTCCACGGCCTGGCCCAGCGCATCGCCACCGGCGATGTCCCCGCCCCCCTCAAGCGCGCCTCTATCTACAGCATGGACTTCGGCTCGCTGCTTGCCGGCGGCGAGTTCCGCGGCGTGGTGGAAGACCGCCTCAAGCGTGCCCTCGACGACATCCGCGAAGCCGGCGGCGACGTCATCCTGTTCATTGATGAGATACACACCATCGCCCAGGGCTCCAGCGCCGATCTCGCCACCATCCTCAAGCCCGCGCTCGCCACCGGCGAGCTGCGCTGCATCGGCGTCACCACCCCGGACGAGTACCGCACCCATATCGAAAAGGACGGCGCCCTGGAACGCCGCTTCCAGCCCGTCCAGGTGCACGAGCCTTCCGTAGATGACACGGTGCACATCCTCCGCGGCCTGCGCAGCCGCTATGAAGCCTTCCATGACGTCCACATCACCGACGACGCCCTCGCCGCCGCCGCCGTCCTCTCCCACCGCTTCATCTCCGACCGCTCACTGCCCGACAAGGCCATTGACCTGATGGACGAGGCCGCCTCCCGCCTGCGCCTGGAGCGCGATACGCTCCCCGTGGAGCTGCAAGCGGCGCAGAAGCAGGCCGCCCAGCGCGCCGCCGAGCTTGCCGCCAGCGATTCGCCGCACGCCCGCCACACCCTGCGCCTGGAGGCCGCACACCTCGCCGACGCTTCTCGCCGCGACCGCACCCTTTGGGATGAGCAGCGCGCCTTGGGCCACGACGTGCTCGCCCAGCGCCGCCGCCTGGAGTGGCGCAGACTTTTGGCGCGCCACGACGCATCCCCCCAGCCATCCGCCGGCCTCGTCCGCGCCATCGCCAGCGCCGAACCCATACTCGCCGCTGCCGAAGCGCGCCTCACCGCCCTCTGCCGCGAGCGTCGCCTCTTCAAGACCGACCTCGAAGCCGAAGACATCGCCCAGGTCGTCGCGTCCTGGACGGGCATCCCCGTCAGCAAGCTCCTGGAAAACGAGCGCGCCAAGCTCCTCACCATGGAAGACTCCCTCCACCTGCGCGTCGTCGGACAGGACCGCGCCATCCGCGCCGTCTCCAACGCCGTCCGCCTCGCCCGCGCCGGCATGAAAGACCCCAACCGCCCCGTCGGCTCCTTCCTCTTCCTCGGCCCCACCGGCGTCGGCAAGACCGAGCTCTCACGCGCCCTCGCCGAGCTTCTCTTCGACGACGAGTCCGCCATGATCCGCATTGACATGTCCGAGTACATGGACAAGCACACTGTCTCCCGCCTCGTCGGCGCGCCTCCCGGCTACATCGGCTACGACGAATCCGGCCAGCTCACCGAAGCCGTGCGCCGCCGCCCCTACGCCGTCGTCCTCTTCGACGAAATCGAAAAGGCCCACCCCGACGTCTTCAACATCCTCCTCCAGGTCATGGACGACGGCCGCCTCTCCGACGGCCACGGGCGCACCGTGGACTTCAAGAACACCATCCTCATCATGACCAGCAACGTCGGCGGCCGCCTCTACCGTGAGTCCATCGGCAAGTCCAAGGCCGTCCTTATCAAGCGCATCAACGATGAGCTTCGAAAACACTTCCGCCCTGAGTTCCTCAACCGCATAGACGCCATCGTCCATTTCGATGCGCTGGAGCGCCCGCAGATCGCCGAGATCGTGGAAATCCAGATGCGCCTCGCCAACCGCCGCCTTGCCGGAGGCGGCCTGCGCCTGGAAGTCGCCGCCCCCGTCAAAGCCTGGCTCGCCCGCGCAGGCTACGACCCCCTCCAGGGCGCCCGCCCCCTCAAGCGCCTCATCCAGCAGCAAATCCTCGAACCGCTCGCCCTCCGCGTCCTCAAAGGCGAATACGAAGAGGGCGACGTCTACACCGTCGCCATGAAACCCGGCAAAGCCGGCGCCCTCACCTTCAAGCGCCGCCGCGCCGCCCCGCCGCCCCCTGCCACGACCACCCCTCGGCGGTGATCTGTGCGCCTACCGGTCATTCGCGCTGCGCCCCCAGCCCTGGGAAAAGCCACCACGCGGCGCTGATTTGTGGGCCTGCCGGTTATTGGCCCTGGCTCCCTCCTCGGGCGTATCCAGAGAGGGGCGAAGCCCATCTTTGGCAAGGGTTACAGGGAATGTGCCCCTGTCTCCCCTAATGCCCCCGGAACACCGGCGCCCGCCTCTCCTGCCGCGCCGCCAGCGCCTCATCGTAATCCTTGCTCAGGCGGCAATTCCGGTTCGCCATAATCTCCCGCTGCACCTGATTCAGCAAATCCCCGTCCAGCCCCGCATACAAATTCGTCCGCGCCCAGCGCACCGCCAGCGGCGGCAGCGACGCGATCCGCCCAGCCAGCGCCCTCGCCCGCGGCAGTAGCTCCTCATGCGGCACAACCTCATTCACCAGCCCAATCGCCAGCGCCTCCTGCGCATCCACCGTCTTCGCCGAAAGCACCAGCTCGCACGCCTTGGCGATCCCCACCAGCCGCGGCAAGTAATAGCTCGACCCAAACTCCGGGTTCAGCCCCACCTCCAGAAACACCAGCCCCAGCCGCGCCCGCTCCGACGCGATCCGCATATCGCACGCCAGCGGCAGCGTGCACCCCAGGCCCATCGCCGCGCCATTCACCGCCGCGATCGTCGGCTTCGTCATCCGCCGCATCGCCAGCGCCCATCCTTCCAGCGCCGCCTGGTCCAGCGGCGAGACCAGTGCCCCCGTGCGTTTCGTCTCCGCCGCCGCCTGCCGGAACGCCTCCAGGTCCCCGCCTGCGGAAAACGCCTGGCCCGCCCCCGTCACGATCAGCACCCGCGTCGCCGCATCCGCCTCCGCCGCGGCAAACGCATCCCGCGCCTCCAGAAACATCTCATTGGTAAACGCGTTCCGCTTCTCCGGGCGGTTCAGCGTCAACGTCGTGATGTAATCCTTCGTCTCCACCAGCACATACTTTGGCGACATCCCCGCTCCTTGCCGATGCGTTCCCTGCGATTCTACCGGCGCTGCCCCACCCCAGCAAGGCGGGCATACCCCCTCGGGTGTTGCCAAAGAGGGGCGATGGCCCTCTTTGGCAGAGGGCGCGGGAGATGTGCTCCCGTTCCTTCCTATAACATATGCGGGTGGGTGGGTGGGAACAACGAGGCTTGCCAAGGTTCAGCGGCAGCATCCGCGCTGGGGACAGTGCAGAGAGGGGAGGCCCCTCTCTGCCGGGGTTTGGGGTGTCCCCAAACCCCACCCCCTTCCAGCAAAGGAAGGTCGCAGATCCCGCATGAGCGAAGCAAATCGGGAGGGCCAGGGGATGGTTCGTCTGCGCAATCAACCCTGCTTGCTGTCATCAACGCATTGAGCAGTGAGCGGCAGCGCCCCCGCACCATGCTATACTCCCCGCGCATCGCCGATCACCTCCCAAGGAGACCGAAATGGACGAAGCCGCCAAGAAAAAAGCCCTCCGCATGATCCCCTACGGCCTCTACGTCCTCACCAGCAAGTCCAAGGACGGCAGCGAAGTCGCCGCCGCCACCATCAACTGGGTCACCCAGACCTCCTTCCAGCCCCCGCTCGTCGTCGTCGGCGTCAAAGGCGACTCCTCCGTCCACGGCTGCATCCAGGACTCGGGGGTCTTCGCCGTCAACGTCATCGGCAAGGAGCAAAAGGACCTGGCCTTCGTCTTCTTCAAGCACAACAAGGCGCAGCACGGCCACAGCATCTCCGGGCATCCCTATGAGGCGGGCAAGGCCACCGGCGCGCCGATCATCGCCGCCTGCCCCGCGTGGTGGGAATGCAAGCTCGTCGGCCAGGTGGACAAAGGCGACCACACCGTCTTCGTCGGCGAAGTCGTGGAAGCCGGCGTCCGCCGCGACGACCACACCATCCTCATGCGCGACCACAACCTCAACTACGGCGGCTAGGCCTCGCCCCCATCTGCGCGGAGATAGGTCTAGGAAGGGGCTCGCCCCATCCTGGCAAGGGTACAGGGGATGTGCCCCTGTTTCCTCTTGCAACCTTTGCGGGTGGGTGGGAACATCGGCGTTAGCCAAAGCTCAGCGGCAGCGCCAGCGTCTTGCAATACGTCCGCATACAAAGTTAGGAGCGCCGGCAACCCATGTCCACGCAAGTCCCCCCCGCCGTCGAGCGCATCTACGCGGCCTTCGCCCGCAAAGACTTCCCCGCCATCGTCGCCGCCGTCACTGACGACGTGCTGTGGGTCTTCCCCGGCGTGCTCCCCTTCTCCGGCGCGTGGCGAGGCAAGGACGACCTGCGCCGCTACTTCGGCATCCTTGCCTCGGTGGCTAGATTCGAGCACCACGAGGTCACCCGACGCATCGTGGATGGAGACACCGTCGTCTGCTTCGGCAGCCACCGCGCCCGATGCCTCGCCACGGACAAGGTCTGGCAATCGCCCATGCTCCACGTCTGGACCGTCCGCGATGGCCTCGTCGCCAGCATGCACGAATACGAAGACACCGCCCTCGCCGCCGCCGCCTTCACCCCCTAGCGTCAGCCCGCCGTTCCCTCTGTCATTGCGAGCGAATCCCCGAGCGTGGCAACCTGGTGGGGTAGGGGGGTCTCGCTCCCAACACCCGCTCCCTCTTGAGGGGGGGAGTTGGGAGAGGGTGATCCTGCCCCTTCCCTTGCCCGCCCTAGCCCAGCCCCCTACGCCCCCGCGCTCCGCACCCACTCCTCCCCCTCCGCCCACACCTCTTTCTTCCAGATCGGCACAATCTCCTTGATCCGCTCCACCGTATCCAGGCACGCCGCGAACCCCGGCCTGCGGTGCAGCGACGCCACCGCCACCACCAGGCTCGTCTCCCCAATCCCCAGCCTGCCGATGCGATGATAGATCGAAACATCCTCGATCCCCTCCCGCCGCTTCATCTCCTCCGCGATCTCCCGCAACTTCGACTCCGCCATCTCCGGGAACGCCTCGTACTCCAGGTACCGCACCGTGCGCCCCTCCGAATGCAGCCGCACCGTCCCCAAAAACGTCGTCACCGCCCCGTGAATCTTCCGATCCAGCGTGGCGATCACCTCATCCGCCCCAATCGCCTTCTCCGTCACCAGCACACGCATCACGCCCCTCCGCTAACAGGCGGAATAAACGCCGCCTCGTCGCCCGCTTTCAGGCGCTGCTCATGGCCCGCATACTCGCGGTTCACCGCCACCACCACGATCGCTGGATTGGGGCACAGGTTCGGGTGCTCCCGCGCCACCGCCGCCACCAGCTCCCCCACCGTCGCGCCTTCCTCTATGGCAAAGGCCTTCTGCGACGCCCCTACCCGCTCGCGATACAGCGCGAAGAACCGCACCTGCACCTGCACCGCTGCCTCCCGATGAAGATTGACAGACGATTATATCAGTTGGACGAGGGCGGCGCGCCATCCTCCCTCCGCCGCAAGAACTCCTCCACATCACGCACCGCCGACTCCGCCGACGGCAGCTCCTGCGACCGCCTCTGCACCACCGCATCGTCGTACAGGCGCTCCAGCTTCTTCACATACGCGCTCGCATCCACGCTCTTCGACACCTGCCCCGTCACCTCCGCCTCAAACTCCGCCGACTTCGCCTCCAGCTCCTGCGTCGGCACCTGCAACCCCAGCAGGCTATTCAGCCGCTGCACCAGCGCCTTCGCCACCGTGTAGTTCGGCGAACGCTGCACATAGTGCGGCGCATGCGCCCACAGGCTCAGGTGCGGCAGCTCCGCCTGCGTGCACCCCTCCAGAAACACCGATGAAATCCCCACGGGGCCCGCATAGCGGCTCGGGCCGACCCTCATCCCTTCCAGCGGCAGGTCCAGGTCCGGACGGTTCGCCGACCCCGTCACCGTCGCCTCCCGCGTATGCGGCAGCGCATCGTTCAGCGCCCCCAGCGTCATCATCGTCCGCATCCGGTACGGCGCCACGGCAGACAGCAGCAGCCCCGTATACGTCCGCCATTGCAGGCTCGGCTCCGTCCCCACAAAAAATACGATCTCCTTCTCGCCGCTTTGCGAGACCCAGTAGTAAAAACTATTCACCGGCCAGCGAATGCGCCGCACCCCCGCGTCGTCGAAAAACGCGATGGGCCGCACCGCGGTGAAATCGTAAAACCCCTCCGCGTCAATCTCGGCGAACTTCTTCGCCCCCAGCTGCTGCACCAGATAGCGCACCGCCTCCGTCGCCGCCTCCTGCGCGTCCGCCCACCCCGTGAACGCGCCGATCCAGTACGGCCTGAGGAGCGCCGGCCTCTCAATCATCCGCAATGCATCCACAGCGCCCCCTTTCGCTCTTTACGTCTCTGCGTCTTTGCGCCAGTCTAGCGCCACCCATCGCCAGTGTCCAACGCCGGCGACTGCCGCCTTCCGCCTCCCCCTGCAGCCACACCGTCGCTTGACACCCACTCAGCTTTATAAGTACAATATGGCGCTTACATCGTGAGCTTCACGGTGTAGCGCGCCGCACCCGCTTCTGTTGCGTGGCGCGAGGTCGTCTCTCCCGCAGTTCCGCTCCCTCCCCTAACTGCGGGCTGCGTCGGCCAAAAATAGACCGTTTCCCAAAGCATTCCAACACCGCTCCGGCCCCTGCCGCCAGCGAATAAGAGGAAACGACGATGCAAGTCCGCGAAAGCGCCAGCATCCTGCCGGTGAACACCGCCCCCAAAGGGTTCGATCCCGCCCGCGATCTCCCGGGCGGCTTCTACCCCATGTACCAGCGCCTCCACGCCGCCTTCGCCCCCCGCCGCGATGCCCTCATCAAGCGCCGTCGCGAAGTGCTCGCCGCCTCCCTCGCCGGCCACCTTCCCCAGCATCTGCCTCCCTCAGCTATCACCAAGGGCGACTGGCGCATCCATCTCCCCGCCTGGTGCCAGGACCAGCGTAACCAGATGACCGGCCCCGCCGACGATGCCGAGCTGGTGGTCAAAATGCTCAACTCCGGCGCTCCCGGCGTTATGATGGACTTGGAAGACTCCATGGCCAACACCTGGCCTATCCTCCTCCGCGGCATCAGCAACTCCCTCGGCGCCCTCTACGGCGCCCTCACCTACCATGACGCCAAGCGCAACCAGCAGGTCGCCATCAAACCATCGGGCGCCGTCGCCATGATCCGCCCTCGCGGCCTCGCCCTGAGCCAGGGCGGCATCATCCCCGGCGACCTCACCCCCGCCCCCCTCTTTGACCTGGCCATGGTCGTGCACCAGGCCAACCCCGCCCGCCTCAAGCACCCCCTCTGCTTCTACATTCCCAAGTCGGAGAGCGCCGAAGAAGCCCTCTGGTGGCGCGATCTCTTCCGCGCCCTCGCCGCGGAAAAAGGCCTCCCCCCGGACGCCATCAAATGCATGGCCTTGGTGGAGTCCCACCCTATCGCCTACCAGATGGAAGAGTTCCTCTACAACCTCCGCGACCACATCCTCGCCCTCAACCTCGGCCGCTGGGACTACATGGCCAGCCTCATCAACTTCAACCTCCACGATCCCGCCTGGGTGCTCCCTGACCGCAACACCATTCCCTATGACGTCGCCTTCTTCCAAAACCTTCGCGTTCTCATCCCCGAAATCTGCCACAAGCGCGGCGTCCTCGCCATCGGCGGCATGACCGCCCTCTACCCCAGCCGCGCCGACGCCGCCCTCAACGCCCGCGCCCTCAAGGCGCTGGAAGAAGACAAGCACAATGAGGCCGCCTGCCTCATGGACGGCGCCTGGACCGGCCACCCTGACCAGAACGACATCGCCGTGCGACAGTTCCCCACCCCCAACCAGGGTATGCAGCGCCCCGCCGGTGCCGCCCGATACCCTGACCTTCGCCCTGCTCCTGCTGGCGTCGGCAAGACCTCCCTCGCCGGCACCCGCGCCGCCGTGCGCACCACCATCCGCTACCGCTTCGGCGTCCTCCAGGGCAAAGGCGCCAGCCTCCTCGATGGCTACATGGAAGACCTCGCCACTGACCGTATCTACCGCCTCATGATCGCCCAGCGCATGGCCCACAGCCGCGCCGCCCCCGTGCTCGACGATTCCGGCACGACCGGTGCGATCGGCTCGACAGGTACACCTGTCCAGCACACCCCCGCCTTCATCACCCGCCTCTACGATGCAGAGCTCCAACGCATCCTCAGCGAACTTCCCCACGGCGCGCCTGCCGCCATAGCCCAATGCTACCGCGAGGCCCGCGACATCACCGAGCGCCTCATCACCGCCAACCAGTTCGACCCGCCATGACCTCATAACACACTCACGCATGCGCAGCACGCAACCGGCATCCAGCACCCACAGGAGAAAAGGCACAAACAGATGAGCGTCAAACAAACAGCCAAGATGGAACTCGTGGAGACCGACCTCCTCCCCAAAGGCTTCAAGGTCCCCAAGTCCCGCTTCACCCACCCCAGCACCCGCATGCGCCAGCTGCTGGATAGCGAACCCTATCTCTTCGGCCCCGGCATCTATGACCCCATGGGCGCCCAGATGGTCATGTACTACGGCTTCAAGGCCGCCTACTTCAGCGGCTACTCCTTCGCCATGGGCCACGTCGGCAGCACGGACATGGACCTCTACTCCAGCACCGAAATCGCCGATGGCGCCCGCCGCACCGTCAGCGGCCTCCGCAAGTTCCAGCTCGCCATGGCCGTCGGCGATCCGGAGAAGAACCAGCCCCCTATGCACCTGGAAATCCCTCCCCTCGTCGCCGATATGGACGGCGGCTACGGCAACATCTTCAACGTCCAGCGCGCCACGGAACTCTACGTCCAGGCCGGTGTCGCCGCCGCCCACATTGAAGACCAGGTCCTCCCCAAGCGCTGCGGCCACATCGGTGGCAAAGCCCTCGTCTCCGCCAATGAAATGATCGGCAAGCTCCGCATGGCCCGCGCCGTCGCCAATGACATGGACAACAAAGACTTCGTCATCATCGCCCGCACAGACGGCGTCAGCGCCATAGACGCCCCGGAATCCGCCCGCGGCATCAAGCTCGCCGTGGAACGCGGCCTGCGCTACATGGACACCGGCATCCCCGATCTCCTCTGGTGCGAATTCTCCACCTCTGACCGCGGCCCCGTAGAGACCTTCGCCTCGGAAATCCGCAAGCGCTTCCCCAAGGCCCGCTTCGCCTTCAACTGGTCCTCCTCCTTCAAGTGGTTCAAAGACCCCAATCCCATCACCTTCGCCCAGCTCGGCGATCTCGGCTTCAAGTTCATCTTCATCACCCTCGGCGGCCAGCACGCCAGCTCCCACGGCCTCTCCGTCCTCCTCCAGGACATGGCCCAGCACCAGGAGGGCGGCTACATCAACCTCCAGCGCAAGGAATGGATAGACAACGCCGACTTCCCCACCAAGAGCCATCACTTCTTCTCCGGCGTCCCCTACCACCAGCTCATGGGCCACGAGTACGACGCCGCCCGCCTCGGCTTCGAGTTCGGCGAGCACCTCGCGGAAGACAAAGTCGTCTAACCGGCGCATCCCCGTCTCCGCGTAACAAAGCAAGGGGCCGTCCCGATAGTATCGGGACGGCCCCTTGCTTTTGCCTGGCCGCACTGCGCCTCGCCGTAGCCATCCACGCCGCATGCCAGCCACCGGGGACGCTGCATCCGTCTGCCCTCTGTTGCCGCAGCAGGCCCCGCCCCGCGCGGGCTACTCCCCGCCGGCCTCGCAAAATCACCCGCCGGATGGATTCGCCCGCACTCCCCCACCGGCGATGATGGTACCTGCGACATACCGATCCATCCCACCCGCTGCCCGCAAAGGAGACAACAGCACCAAGACCACATGCCACAGACGCCACAGCCGCGGCGCTCACCCCACCGCCTCAGTTAGTACCGTTCGAACCGTGGGGGCTCGAACACCACCGCCACCCGGCGGCCGTCGCCGGGCCGGTATCTCGGGAGGGGCTGTGGAGGCTTATTGTGCCCGAAAAGACTGGTAACCGGACCATAGCCGCCAGGCCGCCTGCGCTCGTCGGCGGATTCCTGGCTGGACTCGCCATCTCCATCTGGTGGGCCCTCGCCATCGGCGCATGGGAAGCGGCGCGTGACCCAGGCGCCGTCTCTGAGACGATCGAGCGGCAGCTCTTGCTCAACCTGGGCGCCCCCTGCGGCGGCGCCATCGTCCTCGGCATCCTCAAGGCGGCTAGCCCCCAGCGCCTCTTCACACAACCCCCGTCCTGACGCCCCATGATCCTTTCCTACGGCGCCTACGCCATCGCCGGGCTCGCCGCCGCCGGCACCAGGCAGGTTGTCGCCGCCATCACCTTCGCCTACCAATTCAATGATGGCCCCTGGCATCGCGCCGGCCACGCCACCATCGTCACCGCATCCTTCCTCGCCGCAGGCGTCATCGCCAACCACTACAGCGTCTTCATCCACCACCTGCGCGCCCAGCGCGAGGAACTGCACACCAATGTCCTCGAGCTCGAGCGCTCGCGCCGCTTCTCCATTGCCGCGGAAGAGCGCACCTGCCGTCGTATCTCGGAAATGCTCCACGGCCGTGTCCAGACCCGCCTCCTCATGGCCCAGTTCCGCCTTGCCGAAGCCGAGGCCGTCTTCGCACACAATCCGGTTCGCGCCATGGACCTCGTCCGCCGCGCCCGCGAGCATGAAGTCAGACAGGCCAGCCACCTGCTCCACCCCTACGCCGTCAGCGTCCGCCTCACCACCGCCATCCAAATGCTCGCCAAACGCTTCCACGAATGGTTCACCGTAGATATACATGCTGACCCGTCCGTGGAAGATATGGACAAGGCGCTGGCTAACAAGCTCCCCGTGCCCATGCGCCTCATCGCCTACCGCGCAGTGGAGGAAGCCCTCAGCAACGCCTACCAGCATAGCGGCGCGCACCGCGTCACCATTTCCCTGGCCGTGCGCAACGGCACGCACCTTGAGGTTACCGTGAGCGACAACGGAAGCGGCTTTGATGTCACGCAGATGACCCCTGGCTTGGGCCTGCACGGCATCGCCTCGCGCGTCGGCCAGTGCGGCGGCGCCTGGAACAGCGCCCCAGGTCTGGGAGCCACCCTCACCGTCACCCTGCCCTTATCCACCGCATCCACCGCCGCCTATGACACCCCGGAGGACTGGGAGACAGACCTGCCTCCGCTGGCCGCCGCGCCCGTTTCCCCGCACGCGGAAGGGGTCTTTACCCCGGCGCCAGGCGCCGCAACGCCGCAACGCTGAACTCCCGCTTCGCCAGGAACCCCACTGCGCCAATCTCCTTGGCGATCGTGGCGTACTCC